>NZ_CP013987.1:0-300000 GCF_001518815.1 Pseudomonas oryzihabitans | reverse complement strand
CCCGCGGTGCCAGTGGCTGCTCCGGTGGTCGCCCCGGTAGTGGCCGTGCTACCTGCGGGAGTGGTGGTGGTGCCCGCGGCCGGGGCGGCGCCCGTGAGGGTGCCGGCGGTCGTGCCGGTGGTCGCCCCGGCGGTGCCGGTAGCACCGGTACCACCGGTGTTGCCGGCGGTTGCCCCGCCGGTCGCAGCCTGGGGCTTGGCCGGAGTAGCGGCGGTCGGCGTTACCTGGGGGCCGATGCCCGCGCAGCTGTCCTTGTCGAGGTACTTGGCCAGCACCGCCCACTGGGGACGCTCCTTGCCATTGATGGGCTCGACCGCCTGGTTGTAGGTGCCCCAGCCGGGACCGGCAGCCCAGTAGGTGGCCGGAATGCAGTTCTGCTTCAGATAGGCGAGCATGCTGTCGAGAATGGGCAACCAGCGCGCATCTGTGTCAGGTACGCCGAAGCCACCGATGAAGCCACGCTTGTTGTTGGCCTTGAGCCAGGTGACGAAAGGCTTGAGGCGCTCGACGCCATAGCTGGGCGCCAGGCTGGCCACGTTCAGGTTGGTATCGAAGAAGGCCTGGGCCATGAAGATCAGGTTGTTGGCCGGATCGTTCAGCTTGAGCAGGGCGTCGTTCCACTGCGGCCAGCGGGTGGTATCGGCCCAGCCATTGCCCTCGATGAAGATGGGATGGGTCGAATCGACCGCACGGACACCGTTGATGCCGTACTGGGCGGCGATCGGCCAGTTGCTCACGGCGTCATGGGGCTCGTTCATGATGTCGTAGCCATAGAGCGCCTGATGAGTGCCCCAGCGCTGCGCGATGCGGGTCATCAGGTTCTGGAAGGCCTCGTAGGGCACTTCGCCCGCGCCGATGACCTTGCCCTGGTAGCGGGCGTAGTTGTGCAGATCGAGGATGACCTTGACCCCGTACTTCTGGGCATAGCCCAGGGTGCGATCGACCAGTGCCGCATAGGCCGGGTCGAGATTGGCCCCCATGGACGGTTGCAGGCGCTCCCAGAGAATGGGGAAGCGCACCAGCTTCACGCCCTTGGCGCTCCACTGCTGGAAATGGCTCTCGGCCGGGAAGATGAAGTTGCGGTCGTTGACACCGGGCAATACTTGGGCCGCGAAGGTGGCGCCGGAGAAGTTGAGACCGACCAGGTCAACGGCCTGGGCGGAGGTGGCAAGCGAAGCGGTGGCGAACAGGGCAGGCAACAGCAGCGCCTGACGCGGCAGGCGGCGGGAGATAGAGCTCAGGATAGTCATGCAGTGGAACCAGATAGGCCGAGGTGCGCGATTCGATCCGTGCATCCCACCTCGGTACAGCAGGAAAACTGCCAGGGAAGATCGTTTACCCGGCACCCGCAAAGCCTAGTGCAAGCGCTAGACCAATAAGAACCCGTGCCATCATCAGGCGGGGGTGAACGCGGTGTTTTGCCAGATGTACGGTGCCGATGATGGCACTTTCCCTACCACTTTCCCGTGACTACCCGGTCACGCGATGAGGCTATCCTCGCTTGAAGTCAGACTTGTCCGCTTTCTGACGCCCTAGGGCGCCCCGGCATAGCGACGGATGAGTTCCATGACCGGTTTGGGGCGGTCCAGGTCATACATGAGCCCAAAGTGCCGCTCGTGGGGAATCGAGTGGGTCGGCTCATCGAGCAGTTCGTAGACGTTGATCTCGCGCACGATGTCGCGATAGCGCCCATTGAGTTCGGACAGGATGGCCTCGAGGCTGTCATGGCAGCTGCGATCACCTGGCCGCCCCCCATCGGTGGTGCCCTTGTAGATCTCGCCGCAGTTGACCTCATTGAAGAAGATCCGCGTGCGGTACTTTTCCGCCATGGCACGCATCTGGCCCAGGTAGAGATCCATCCAGTGGCCACGATCGTGGTAGTGCGGGTAGTAGTGGAAGCTGATGTAGTCGAAATCGAAGCCGGCCGCCTTGGCCTGGTCGAGAAACCACATGGAGCCCAGCCGATCCCCGGGGCAGCGTGCCTTGGGACCCTTCTCGCCAGGATTGCAGGACATCACGTTGATGGTGGTCTCGAGGCCTGCGTTCAGTTCGTCTGAAGCCCGGCGGATACCGCGGTAGATGTCCACCAGCCGACTGATGCGAATACTGGCGCCTACCCGCGAATAGTCCTGCTCGTTGCCGATCTCCCAGATCTTGATGTCGTTGGCATAGCGCTTGGCCAGGGCATAGGCCTGGGCCTGAGTCAGCTGCCGGGTGATCACCGGACGCAGGGTGATGTTGTACTGACGGGCCAGGGCAACCAGGCGATCCATCCGCGGCGGATCCAGCAGCAGAAATTCGCCGGAGCGATAGCTGCGCAGGTTGTAGCGGTCGAGTAGCTGCAGCCGCTGCTCCATCTGCGCCTCGGGATAGGCGGCATTGTTGTCGTGCCCGACCACCCCCAGGGGAATGAAGGGCAATTCGGGCAGGGCCACGGGATCGGCGGCCTGCACCGTGCCACCCCACAACAGGGCCGCGACCAGACCAAGGCCGTACCAGGGCGAAACGCTAGGCATCATGCGCATCCTTGCAAAGAGGAGTTCCAGCGCGCGAGCATGGCAAAGCGCCGCCACGGTCTCAACGTCAAGGCTGGCCAGCCTGCGACGCCCCGCACATCTCCACAGGTTACAGTGGGTGTCCGCGCGTCCAGCCAAGGATCTGCCGATGACTGCCTCCCTGCTGCTGGCCCAGGCCTGCAACAATCGCTGGTCCAATCACCGACTGCTCACGGCCTGTGCCGGCTTGTCCACCGCTGCCTTGCGCGCGCCCCAGCCCGCGGCCTTTTTCGGCTCGCTCTGGGCCCTGCTTGGCCATCTACTCGACGTGGATCTTTTCTACCTGGACGCCCTGCATCATCAGCCGCGCCCCTATCGTGACCACGCCTGGCCGGACCTGGCGACGCTGAGCGAGGCCCAGGCCGCCAGCGACCTGCGCCTGATCACCCTGTGCCGCGATCTCGATCCGGCGCGCCTGGCGCAGACCCTTACCCTACCCCGCGCCAGCGGTCCTGTCCGCGAACAGGCCGGGCGGGTCCTGCAGCATCTCTTTGTGCACCAGCTGCATCATCGCGGTCAGGCCCATGCCCTGCTCCTGGCGAGCGGCGTGGCGCCCCCGCAACTGGACGAATTCTTTCTCGCTCAGGACGAACCGCTACGCCGGGCGGAGCTGGCTTTGCTGGGGATCGACGAAGAGGAGTTGTGGGGAATCGCCCTGTAGGTAGGGTTGAGCGCAGCGAAGCCCAACGGGCCTTACCTCAGCGTGGTGGCAATGTTGGGCTTCGACGATGGAGCTGTCTCAGCCCAACCTACGGTCTGCTCACGAATCTACCCGGACCGAGGAACTCGAGCGTCCACTCGGACAGCCCCCTCTCCCTCCGGGAGAGGGTTGGGGTGAGGGCGCCCCCGGCACAGGCTTCCAGGTGGAAAAGGCTGCGCCGTTTTCCACCCTGCAACCGCCGTGCTGCGGGTGCTCAGAAATTCGCTGGCGTGGTCGCGCTGATCAGTCGAGCGGGGGTCTCGAAGGGATTGCGGAAACGGTGCGGTCGGCTGCTTTCGAAATAGTAGCTGTCGCCCGGTTCGAGTACGTGCACCTCGCCGCCCACGGTCAGCTCCAGCCGGCCTTCCACCACCAGGCCGGCCTCCTCGCCCTCATGGGCGTACATCTCTTCGCCGGTGTCGGCGCCCGGCGGATAGGTCTCGTCGAGAAAGGCCAGGGCCCGGCTGGGATGGGCACGACCGACCAGGCGCATGCGTACGGTGTGGGTGCCACTGGAGATATCGATGAGTTCGCCCGCGCGATAGACCACCTGGGTTGGCGCGTCCTGTTCCAGGTCCAGGGAGAAGAACTCCACCAGGGACATGGGAATGCCGGCCAGCACCTTTTTCAGCGAGCTGATGGAGGGACTGACACTGTTCTTCTCGATCATCGAGATGGTGCTGTTGGTCACCCCGGCACGCTTGGCGAGCTCGCGCTGGGACAGGCCCTTAAGGGTACGGATGGTTTGCAGGCGGGCACCGACGTCCAAGGTGGGAAAGACTCCTCGAGCAGGCGGGGGAGACGTGGCCAGGCCACGCGCTGAAGGCGTGCCACGGCACGGTGTTCGGCATCATGGCAACGCTGTTCGAGATTTACAACACCAGGGCGGACGTGCGGGCCTGGCTGCGCTCGCCCGTGCTCGCCAGCGGGCGCGATCCGCCTGGACTCAGTCGCGATAGCTGCGCGGCACCCGCTTGAGGTTGCACAGCAACTGGTAGGGGATGGTGTCGCAGCGTGCGGCCAGGTCAGCCACCGATACCTGCCGGCCCCAGAATTCCACCTCGCTGCCCACGCCTGCCTGGGGGTGGTCGGTCAGGTCGACGGTGAGCATGTCCATGGAGACGCGGCCGATCAGTTGCCCAGGACGGCCTTCGATGGCCACCGGGGTGCCATTGGACGCATGGCGCGGATAGCCGTCGGCATAGCCCAGGGCGACCACGCCGACCCGGGTCGACCCGGAGGTGACGAAGCGCGCGCCATAACCCACCGGCTCGCCGGCCGGCAGTTCGCGCACGGCGATCACCCGGGAGGTCAGGGTCATCACCGGTTGCAACCGCTCGGCGGCGGGCTGGGACGCAGCGAAGGGCGAGATGCCATAGAGCATCAGCCCCGGGCGCACCCAGTCGCCGGCCGCCTGGGGCCAGCCCAGGGTCGCCGGGGAATTGCGCAGGCTGGTCGGGCCGGGCAGCCCCTCGGTGGCAGCGCGGAAGGTGGCGATCTGCGCGGTGGTGGCAGGGCTGTCCGGTTCGTCGGCGCGGGCGAAGTGGGTGAGCTTGACGATGCCGCTGACCTTGCCGCTGGCCAGCAGCCGGTGATACGCGGCAGCGTAATCCTCAGGGAAGAAGCCGACCCGGTGCATGCCCGAATCCAGCTTCAGCCAGACCTGCACCGGACGCGCCAGGGTGGCCCGCTCCAGAGCCTCCAGTTGCCAGTCGGCATGAATCACCGTCCAGAGATCGTGCTCGACGATCAGCGGCAATTCGTCGACCCCGAAGAAGCCTTCCAGCAGCAGGATGGGCGCGCGGATCCCCGCGGCGCGCAGCTCAAGTGCCTCCTCGATGCAAGCCACGGCAAAACCGTCGGCCTCGCTGGCCAGGGTCTTGGCCACTGCCACCGCGCCGTGCCCATAGGCATCGGCCTTTATCACCGCCAGGGCGCGGGCATCGGAGAGTTCACGCGCCAGACGGTAGTTCTGGCGCAGGGCGGCGAGGTCGATGACGGCGCGAGCGGGACGCATGGGAGGTCTCGGCAGGGAGAGAGAGGGAAAGTTTGGGGGGCGTGAAACATCCTCACCCCGGCCCTCTCCCAGAGGGAGAGGGAGAATGGCGGTCTTACGCCTTGACGGCGGCGATGACGTTCATCTCCACCAGGATGTCCGGCTTGGCCAGCTTGGCTTCGACGGTGGTGCGACCCGGAGTGGCGCCCTGGGCGGCCCACTCGTCCCAGGCGCGGTTCATGCCCTCGAAGTGCAGGGCGATGTCGCGCAGGAAGATGGTCACCACCAGGATGTGTTCCTTGTCGCTGCCGGCCTCGGCGAGAAACTTGTCGACGTTGGCCAGGGTTTCGCGGGTCTGCTGGTAGATATCGCCGGAAAAATCGTCGGCTAGCTGGCCGGCCAGGTAAACGGTGCCGTTATGGATGTTGATTTCGCTCAGGCGGCGATCAGTGTGCAGACGCTGTACGGGCATTGCGCGGAGACTCCTGGGTGGCGGAATAGCGGGAGATATCGAGACCCTCGGCACTGATCTGTGGCTGCTTGCGGGCGATCAGGTCGGCCAGCAGCCGGCCGGAGCCACAGGCCATGGTCCAGCCCAGCGTCCCGTGTCCGGTGTTGAGGAACAGGTTGCGATAGCGGGTGGCGCCGACGATGGGGGTCCCGTCCGGGGTGGCGGGTCGCAGACCGGTCCAGAAACTGGCCTGGGCGAGGTCGCCGCCGCGAGGATAGAGGTCCCCGGTGATCATTTCCAGGGTCGCGCGGCGACGCCGATCCAGGTTCAGGTCGAAGCCGCAGATCTCGGCCATACCACCGACACGGATACGGTCGTCGAAGCGGGTGATGGCGACCTTGTAGGTTTCGTCGAGGATGGTCGAGGTCGGCGCCATGCTGGCATCGACGATGGGCACCGTCAGCGAATAGCCCTTGAGCGGATAGACCGGGGCGCGAATCCCGAGGGGCGCCAGCAGTTGCGGCGAATAGCTGCCCAGGGCCAGGACGTAGTAATCGGCGGTGAGCAGTTCGCCGTCGACGCGGACGCCGTCGAGGTGATCGCCGTTGGCGCTGAGCTGCTGGATCTCCGCGCCGAAGCGGAATTCCACACCCAGGCGGCGGGCCTCCGCGGCCAGGCGATTGGTGAACAGGAAGCAGTCGCCGGTCTGGTCGTTGGGCAGGCGCAGGCCACCAGCCAGCTTGTGCTTGACCGCCGCCAGCGCCGGTTCGACCCGGGCCACGCCATCACGGTCGAGCAGTTCGAAGGGCACGCCGGAACGCTCCAGCACGGCGATGTCCTTGGCCGCGGCATCCACCTGCTGCTGGGTGCGGAAGATCTGGGTGGTGCCCAGCTGGCGGCCTTCGTAGGCGATGCCAGTGTCCTCACGCAACTCGTCGAGGCAATCGCGGCTGTATTCGGACAGCCGCACCATGCGCTCCTTGTTCACCGCATAGCGCGCAGCCGTGCAGTTGCGCAGCATCTGCGCCATCCACAGGTATTGGTTGCTGTCACCTGTCAGGCGGATGGCCAGGGGCGCATGCTTCTGGAACAGCCACTTCAATGCCTTGAGCGGCACGCCGGGCGCGGCCCAGGGCGAGGCATAGCCAGGGGACACCTGACCGGCATTGGCATGGCTGGTCTCCAGGGCGGGACCGGCCTGGCGATCGACCACGACCACCTCGAAACCCTGGCGGGCCAGATAGTAGGCGCTGGTCGTACCAATGACGCCGCTACCCAAAACCAGTACACGCATCGCTAGCTCCTGGCCGGCGAGAGGATTTCGCCGGCTTTCGTCGGAATGAAGGCATATACGGCAAGTATAGAAAGGCGCTTGCAGTGCTAATCACTGAAGAATTGCCTATATTCGGAGTAATTTTCCGGTAAAGCCCCCTTTGGCAGAGACCCCCGCGATGCGTACTCATCACCAGGCCAGACGCGAGCTGGACAAGATCGACCGCAACATCCTGCGCATCCTCCAGGACGATGGCCGCATCTCCTTCACCGAGCTGGGCGAGCGCGTGGGGCTGTCCACCACGCCCTGCACCGAACGCGTCCGCCGCCTGGAGCGCGAAGGCATCATCCAGGGCTACAACGCCCGCCTGAATCCGCAGCATCTCAAGGCCGGCCTGCTGGTGTTCGTCGAACTGAGCCTGGACTACAAGTCCGGTGACACCTTCGAGGAATTCCGCCGCGCCGTGCTCAAGCTGCCCCAGGTGCTGGAATGCCACCTGGTCTCCGGCGAATTCGACTACCTGGTCAAGGCACGCATCTCGGAGATGGCCTCCTATCGCAAGCTGCTGGGTGACATCCTGCTCAAGCTGCCCCATGTGCGCGAATCCAAGAGCTACATTGTCATGGAAGAGATCAAGGAGACCCTGAGCCTGCCGGTGCCGGACTAGCGCTCGCCTGGCGATCCCGGCGCTGGGCGTCTAGGCTGCGGTCTTTCGCAGGATGGCCAAGGAGGCCTGCCCATGGATCCACGTCAGCGTCAGCTCATCACCGCCGCCAATCGCCAGGCCTGGGAGGTGTCGGCCTCGCTCCACGCCCAGGGTGAGGACTGGCAGCGCCTGCTGGAACAGGCCCGGCAACCCGGTTTCTCGGTCCTCGATGCCTGCCTGACCGCCACTCTCGTCGATCTCGACATCCGTGGCCTGAGCTGCGCCCAGGTCGGCTGCAACAACGCCCGCGAACTGCTCTCCCTGGCCGCCTTCGGCGCACGACCCGCGCTGGGCATCGACCAGGCACCCGCCTTCCTCGCCCAAGGCGAGCAACTGGCCGCGGCGGCAGGCCTGGCGCCCCGATTGGTAGCAGCCGACATCTATGCGCTGCCCGAGGATCTCGGCCAGCATGACCTGGTGCTGATCACCATCGGCGTGCTGAACTGGATGCCGGACCTGCCCGCCTTCTTCGCCGCCGTGACCGGTCTGCTGGCCCCGGGTGGGCGCCTGGTGATCTACGAGACCCATCCGTTCCTGGAGATGTTCGAGCCCCACGCGGACCAGCCGCTGCTGCCCCACTACAGCTACTTCCGCCGTGAGCCCCTGGTCAGCGAGGCGCTCATCGCCTATGACGGCGAATCCCATGGGCAGGGCGCAGCGAGTTACTGGCATATCCACACCCTGGGCGCCATCGTGACCGCCTGCCTGGACGCAGGCCTGATCCTGCAACGGCTGGAGGAGCATCCACACTCCAATCGCGAGGTCGACTACGACCGCTATCAGGGCCAGGCCGCCCAGTTGCCGATGAGCTTTACCCTGGTGGCACAACGGCCGACGGCTTAGAACCTATTCAAAGTCAGCTGCGCGTCGGCCAAACCGCGTCGAACAGACGTTCGGAATGCTCATTTACTCTGTGTAAACTCGAGCGCAGTCCGATCCGCTTCCTCGAGTCTGTTCTCCTTGCCTGGCTCTAGCTCGCAAGACGTTGAACAGGCTCTTGTCCCTTTCACCCGCAAAATCAGACGCCGCCTATGCAGCCCCACGCGCCCTCCTACTACGCCGCCACCGCCAACCAGACACTGAGTTTTCCGCCCCTGGAGGGTGAGATCCAGGCCGATGTCTGCGTGGTGGGCGGTGGCTTCTCCGGGCTCAACACCGCCCTGGAACTGGCCGAGCGCGGCGCGCGGGTGGTGCTGCTGGAGGCCCGGCGTATCGGCTGGGGTGCCAGCGGACGCAATGGCGGTCAGCTGATCCGCGGCGTCGGCCACGACGTCGAGCAGTTCGAATCGGTCATAGGCGCCGAGGGGGTACGCGAACTCAAGCGCCTGGGCTTCGAGGCGGTGGATCTGGTCCGCCAGCGTATCGCCCGCCACGACATCCAGTGCGATCTCACCTGGGGCTTCGCCGACCTGGCCAACAAGCCGCGTCACTGGCAGCACCTGCAGGAGGAACAGGCCGCGCTCCAGGCCCTGGGCTATCCCCATCCACTGCGCCTGGTGCCCAAGTCCCAGCTGGCCGAGGTGGTCGGCTCCCAGCGCTACGAAGGCGCCCTGGTGGACGAAGGTTCCGGCCACCTGCATCCGCTCAACCTGGCCCTGGGCGAGGCTGCCGCGGCCCAGGCCCTGGGCGTGCAGCTCTTCGAGGACAGCCAGGTCACCCGCCTGGAATACGGCTCCAAGGTGCGGGTGCATACCGCCCGCGGCCGAGTTTCCGCCGACACCCTGGTGCTCTGCTGCAACGCCTACATCAATGAGCTGCAGCCTGACCTTGCCGCCCAGGTCCTGCCGGCCGGCAGCTACGTGATCGCCACCGAACCGCTCTCGGCCGAACGCGCCGCGCGCCTGCTGCCAGGCAACCGGGCGGTCTGTGACCAGAACGTGGCGGTGGATTACTTCCGTCTCTCCGCCGACCGCCGCCTGCTGTTCGGCGGTGCCTGCCACTATTCCGGACGCGATCCCAAGGACATCGCCGGCTACATGAGGCCGAAGATGCTGGAGGTCTTCCCCGAACTCGCGGACGTCCGGGTGGACTACGCCTGGGGCGGCATGATCGGCATCGGCGCCAATCGCCTGCCGCAGATCGGTCGGCTGCGCGAGCATCCCAACGTCTTCCACGCCCAGGCCTATGCCGGCCATGGGGTCAATGCCACCCACCTGGCCGGCCATCTGCTGGCCGAGGCGATCCTGGCTCAATCGGCCGGTTTCGACCTCTTCGCTCAGGTGCCCCATGCGCGCTTCCCCGGCGGTCGCCACCTGCGCTCGCCGCTGCTGGCCCTGGGCATGCTCTGGTATCGCCTCAAGGACAGCCTGTGATCCGCCTGGTCGTTCCGCTGCTGCTGGCGCTGTTGGCCGGCTGCGCCACACCGATCCCGCGCCAGGCCTCCCAGGTGTTGCCGGTCGCCGACACCGCCCTGGACAGCCAGGTACGCGCGGCCGGCGCCGCCCATCCCGGCCTGTCGGGCCTGCGCCTGCTGGAAACCAGCACCGATGCCTTCACTGCCCGCGCCGAGCTGATCCGCAAGGCCCAACGCAGCCTGGACATCCAGTACTACATCGTCCACGACGGTCTGACCACGCGGCTGCTGGTCAACGAACTGCTCAAGGCGGCGGATCGCGGCGTGCGCATCCGCTTTCTCATCGATGACACCAGCAGCGACGGCAACGACTACCAGATCGCCGTGCTGGCCGCCCACCCCAACGTGCAGATCCGCGTCTTCAATCCGCTGCACCTGGGCCGCAGCACCGGCCCGACCCGGGCCCTGGGCCGCCTGGTGGATCTCAACCACCAGCATCGGCGCATGCACAACAAGCTGTGGCTGGCCGACGACAGCGTAGCCATCGTGGGCGGCCGCAACCTGGGCGACGAGTACTTCGATGCCCGCCCGGAGATGAACTTCACCGATCTCGACCTGCTCGCCGCTGGCCCGGTGGCGCGGCAACTGGGTACCAGCTTCGACCAATACTGGAACAGCCCCCTGAGCCAGCCGGCCCGGCGGCTACGCTGGTTCGCTCCCTCGTCCTCCGCCCTGGTGCGGCTGCGCGCGCGGCTGCACCACTATCTCGACAGCGAGCGTACCCGCGACCTGGCGCTGTACAACCGCCTGCGTCGCTACGCCACCGCCCCGCAACTCGACGGCTGGCTGCAGGAGCTGACCTGGGCCCACGCCCAGGCGTTCTGGGATGCGCCGCGCAAGGTGCTGGCCGACGACGAGCCGGACTGGCAGCTGCTGCTGACCCGCCAGCTGCAACCGATCCTGGATGGCGCCCAGCACGAGCTGCTGCTGGTCTCCTCCTACTTCGTGCCCATGAATCAGGGGGTCGCCTACCTGGGAGGCCTGGCCGCCCGTGGCGTGGACGTGCGGGTGCTGACCAACGCCCTGGAAGCCACCGACGTGCCCGCCGTGCATGCCGGCTACGCGCCCTATCGCGCGGCCCTGCTGGCCCAGGGCGTCAAGCTCTTCGAGCTGCGCGCCCGTCCGGACCAGAAGCGCTCCGCCCTGCCCTACAGCTTCGGCGAATCCGAATCCAGCCTGCACAGCAAGGCCATGGCCATCGACGGGCGCTGGTCCTTCATCGGCTCCTTCAACTTCGATCCGCGCTCGGTGCTGTGGAACACCGAGGTCGGGGTGCTGGTGGACAGCCCGGCCCTCACCGGTCGCCTGCGGCAGCTGATGCTGCAGGGCATGGACCCCAGCGTCTCCTACGCGGTCAAGCGTGTCGAGGATCGGGGGCAGGTGCGGCTGGAGTGGGTCAGCGAGCGCAATGGCGAGCCCCGGGTGCTGCACCACGAACCCGGCAGTGGCTGGCGCCGCTTCAACGCCTGGGTGGTCAAGGCGGTGGGGCTGGAGCGGATGCTCTAGGCTTCGCCCTCACCCCAACCCTCTCCCAGAGGGAGAGGGGGTTAGATCGTAGGTTGGGTTGAGACAGCTTTATCGTCGACGCCCAACAACCCGCACCGTACCAACCCTGTTGGGCTTCGCTGGCGCTCAACCCAACCTACGCGAGCCAACGGCTGGACGCCCGTAGGTTGGGCTGAGACAGCTCCATCGTCGAAGCCCAACAACAGGCACCGTGCCAACCCTGTTGGGCTTCGCTGGCGCTCAACCCAACCTACGCGAGCCAACGGCTGGACGCCCGTAGGTTGGGCTGAGACAGCTCCATCGTCGACGCCCAACAACCTGCACCGTACCAACCCTGTTGGGCTTCGCTGGCGCTCAACCCAACCTACGCGAGCCAACGGCTGGACGCCCGTAGGTTGGGCTGAGACAGCTCCATCGTCGGAGCCCAACAACAGGCACCGTGCCAACCCTGTTGGGCTTCGCTCGCGCTCAACCCAACCTACGCGAGCCAACGGCTGAACGGCTGGACGCCCGTAGGTTGGGCTGAGACAGCTCCATCGTCGAAGCCCAACAACAGGTACCGTGCCAACCCTGTTGGGTTTCGCTCGCGCTCAACCCAACCTACGACTTGGTCAATCTCCCTGCAAAAAATCCGGAAATTGGTCTTTTTATGAACAGTAGTCGACCTACACTTCGGCTAAGGTCGACCGCATTCAAAGGCCCCGCTTCGGCACCCGGCCGTTTCAATGCATCGAGGATCTCCCATGAGCGCTACCGCCCTGCGTCACGACTGGACTCTCGCCGAAGTCCGCGCCCTGTTCCAGCAGCCCTTCAACGACCTGCTGTTCCAGGCCCAGGGCGTGCATCGCCAGCACTTCGATCCCAATCGCGTGCAGGTCTCCACCCTGCTGTCGATCAAGACCGGCGCCTGCCCGGAAGACTGCAAGTACTGCCCCCAGTCCGGCCACTACAACACCGGCCTGGAAAAGGAAAAGCTGATGGAGGTGCAGAAGGTGCTGGAGGCGGCCGCCGAGGCCAAGGCCATCGGCTCGACGCGCTTCTGCATGGGCGCCGCCTGGAAGCACCCCTCCGCCAAGGACATGCCCTATGTCCTGCAGATGGTGCAGGGTGTGAAGGCCCTGGGCCTGGAGACCTGCATGACCCTGGGCCGCCTCGACCAGGAGCAGACCCGTGCCCTGGCCGACGCCGGCCTGGACTACTACAACCACAACCTGGACACCTCGCCGGAGTTCTACGGCAACATCATCACCACCCGCACCTACGGCGAGCGCCTGCAGACCCTGGCCTACGTCCGCGAAGCCGGGATGAAGATCTGCTCCGGCGGCATCCTCGGCATGGGCGAATCGGTGGATGACCGCGCCGGCCTCTTGATCCAGTTGGCCAACCTGCCCGAGCACCCCGAGTCGGTGCCGATCAACATGCTGGTCAAGGTCCAGGGCACCCCGCTGGCCGAGGAAAAGGACGTCGATCCCTTCGACTTCATCCGCACCCTGGCGGTGGCACGCATCCTCATGCCCAAGTCCCACGTGCGCCTCTCCGCCGGTCGCGAGCAGATGAACGAGCAGATGCAGTCCCTGGCCTTCCTGGCCGGCGCCAATTCCATCTTCTACGGCGAGAAACTGCTGACCACCGGCAACCCCCAGGCCGACAAGGACATGCAGCTGTTCGCCCGCCTCGGCATCCAGCCCGAAGCTCGCGAAGAGCATGCCGACGAGGTGCACCGGGCCGCCATCGAGCAGGCCCTGGTGGAGCAGCGCAACAGCGAGCTCTTCTACGACGCCGCCACCGCCTGATCCCGCGCCCCTCCCCGCTCCTCCCCCTCTCCCCCTGGAGAGGGCCGGGGTGAGGGCACAATCTGCAACCACCGCTGCCGAGAATCCCAATGGCCTTCGACCTCGCCGCCCGCCTGGCTCAGCGTCACGCCGAGCACCTCTATCGGCGCCGGCCCCTGCTGGAAGCGCCCCAGGGGCCCGAGGTGGTGGTGGATGGCGAAGCCCTACTGGCGTTCTGCAGCAACGACTACCTGGGCCTAGCCAACCATCCCCAGGTGATCGCCGCCCTGCGCGCCGGGGCCGAACGCTGGGGGGTGGGCGGAGGCGCCTCGCACCTGGTGATCGGCCACAGCGGCCCGCACCATCAGGTCGAAGAGGCCCTGGCCGACCTCACCGGGCGGCCGCGCGCGCTGCTGTTCTCCACCGGCTACATGGCCAACCTGGCGGCGGTCACCGCCCTGGTCGGCCGTGGTGACACCGTGCTGGAAGACCGCCTCAACCACGCCTCCCTGCTCGACGCCGGCCTGCTCAGCGGCGCGCGCTTCGCCCGCTACCTGCACAACGATCCCGCCAGCCTGGCCGCGCGCCTGGCCAAGACCACCGGTGACACCCTGGTGGTCACCGACGGCGTCTTCAGCATGGACGGCGACCTCGCTGCCCTGCCCGAGCTCTGCCAGGTCGCCCAGCGCCACGGCGCCTGGACCCTGGTGGACGATGCCCATGGCATCGGCACCCTGGGCGCCACCGGCGGCGGCATCGTCGAGCATTTCGGCCTGGACCAGCGCCAGGTCCCGGTACTGGTCGGCACCCTGGGCAAGGCCTGCGGCACCGCCGGGGCCTTCGTCGCCGGCAGCGAGGAACTGATCGAGACGCTGATCCAGTTCGCCCGCCCCTACATCTACACCACCAGCCAGCCGCCGGCGGTGGCCTGCGCCACCCTGGCCGCCCTGCAGCTCGTCCGCGAAGAGGGCTGGCGCCGTGAGCTTCTGCACACTTTGATCCAGAGATTCCGCAGGGGCGCGACGGCCCTCGGCCTGGACCTTATGCTCAGCGCCACGCCGATCCAGCCGATCCTGGTCGGCGACAGCGCGCGCGCCCTCGCACTCTCCGCCGCCCTGCGCCGACGCGGGATCCTGGTCACCGCCATCCGACCGCCCACCGTACCGGCCGGCAGTGCCCGCCTGCGGGTGACCCTGACGGCGGCCCATCGCGAAGCGCACGTGGACCTCTTGCTCGACGCTCTGGCCCAGGCCATGGCCGAATTACCGCCCGACGCGGATAAGTGACCGACCAATGCGCGATACCCTGATCTTGCTGCCCGGCTGGGGCCTGGGCAACGCTCCGCTGGAGCCCCTGCGTGACGAACTCGTCGAGCAGGAACCCTTTCTCGACGTTCTGATCGAGCCACTGCCGACCCTGGCCGACACCCAGGACTGGTTCACCGACCTGGAAGCCCGCATCGCCGAGGGCGTCTGGCTGGGTGGCTGGTCGCTGGGCGGCATGCTCGCCAGCGAATTCACCCTGCGCCGCCCCGAGGGCGTGCACGGCCTCATCACCCTGGCCAGCAATCCCTGCTTCGTCGCCCGCGCCGGCTGGCAGACCGCCCTGGCGCGCAGCGTCTTCACCGATTTCTTCGAGGCCTGCTCGCTGGACGCCGAGCTGACCCTCAAGCGCTTCACCCTGCTAGTGGCCCAGGGCGCGCGCGACAGCCGCACCCTCGCCCGCCAGCTGCAGGTAACCCTGCCCGAGGTCGATCCCGAGGCGGTCATCGCCGGTCTGGAGCTGCTCGCACGCCTGGACACCCGCGCCGCCCTGCAGGCCTTCAGCGGTCCCCAGCTGCACCTGTTCGGTGCCCATGACGCCCTGGTCCCGGCTACCGCCGCCCAGGCCTTGAGCGACGAGCTGCCCACCGCCCAGGTCGAGGTGCTGGAACATGCCAGCCATGGCCTGCCGCTGGAGCGCCCGGACGAGGTGGCCACCCGTATCCGTGAATTCATCTATGCAGGACGAGATGGCTGACGTATTGCCCGACAAGCGCCAGGTGGCGCTGTCCTTTTCCCGCGCCGCCGCGCAGTACGACGGCGCCGCCCTCCTGCAACGCCGGGTCGCCGATCGCCTACTCAGTCGGCTGCCCCTCCAGGCCCCGCAACGCTGGCTGGACCTGGGCAGCGGCACCGGCTATTGCAGCCGGGCCCTGGCCCGGCGCCATCCGCACGCCGAAGGCCTGGCCCTGGACCTGGCCCTCGGCATGCTCCGCCACGCCCGCGAGCAAGGTGCCGGCGCCCGCCACTACCTGACCGCCGACGCCGAGCGCCTGCCGCTGCGCGCGGACTGCTGCGACCTCATCCTGTCCAGCCTGGCCCTGCAGTGGTGCCCGGACCTGCCCGCCGTGCTCGCCGAAGCGCGGCGCATCCTGCGGCCAGGCGGTGTACTGGCCTTCAGCAGCCTGGTCGAGGGCACCCTCGACGAATTGCGCCAGAGCTGGGCCCAGGTGGACGACCAGGTGCACGTCAATCGCTTCCGCCGCCAGGCGGCCTATGCCGACGCCGCCGCAGCCAGTGGCCTGCAGGTGCTGGGGCTGGACGTCGAGCCCGAGCGCCTGCACTTCCCTGACCTGCGCGCCCTGACCCAGCACCTCAAGGCCATCGGTGCCCACAACCTCAACCAGGGTCGCCCCCAGGGCCTCACCGGGCGCCAGCGGCTGGCGGCCTTTACTCGCGCCTATGAAAGTCTGCGCCAGCCCGCCGGCCTGCCGGCCACCTATCAGGTAATCCACGTTCTGCTCCGCAAGGAATGACCGCCATGCCCACCTATTTCGTCACCGGCACCGATACCGAGATCGGCAAGACCACCATCGCCGCCGGCCTGCTGCATCGGGCCCGCCAGCAGGGCCTCGCCACCGCCGGGGTCAAGCCGGTGGCCTCCGGTTGCGAACGCACCGCCGACGGCCTGCGCAACGGTGATGCCCTGGCGCTGCTGGGCGAGACCTCGCTGCCGCTCGGCTATGCCGACATCAATCCCATCGCCCTGGAACCGGCCATCGCGCCGCACCTGGCCGCCCGCGAGGCGGGTATCGACCTCAGCGTCGCCGCCCTGGCCGCGCCGGTGCGCCGGATCCTGGCGCTGCAGGCCGACTTCACCCTGGTGGAAGGCGCCGGTGGCTGGCGCGTGCCCCTGGCCGGCCGCGAGTCGCTCTCCGACCTCGCCCGCGAACTGGGCCTGCCGGTGATCCTGGTGGTCGGGGTGCGCCTGGGCTGCATCAACCACGCCCTGCTCAGCGCCGAGGCCATCCTCGCCGACGGCCTGCCGCTGGCCGGCTGGGTAGCCAATCTGGTAGCCCCGGCCACCCTGCGCCTGGACGACAACCTCGCCACCCTGCACGAGCGCCTGCCGGCGCCCTGCCTGGGCACGGTGCCGCACCTGGCTGCGGCCACTCCCGCCGCGGTCGCGGCGCACCTGCGCCTGCCGGGCTGATATCAGTCTTTCGGGCGATGGCCGCAGGGCCAGGCCGGCGGCAGACTGCCCTGTCTGCCGCTACCGGATTCGCCCCGTGCCCACTTCCACGTTCCTGACCTGCCTGGGCCTGCTTGGCCTGACCAGCACCGCCTGGGCGCTGGACAACCAGACCCTCGTGGATCAGCGCGGCGAGCGCCTCGGCGCCTTCCTCACCCAGGAACCCGATAGCCGCCAGGGCAGCCTGGAAGTCGTCCAGACCGGTCGCGCCAGCAAGGCCTATCTCACCCAGCGCGACTCCCAGGGCGACCGTACCCGCGTCGAGCAGGGCGGTGTCGGCAACTTCACCAATGTCACTCAGGCCGCCGGCGGCGCGCGCGAGATCGTCATCGACCAGCGCGAGGCCAGCCAGAGCCATGCCTATGTCTACCAGGGCCACGGCCAGCGCGATGGGGTGGACATCCTCCAGAGCGGTCTGCAGAACGAAGCCCTGGTGCGCCAGGGTGGCTACGACCAGCGGATGCTCATCGAGCAGCAGGGCGCACGCAATCAACTGAGCCTGTTTCAGGACGGCCGCGACAGCGGTAGCCGCTCGCGACTCAAGCAGGTGGGCGATGATCATGTGCAGGATGTGCTGACCCTGGGCGCGCGCAACGAGGTTGACCTGTTGCAGGGCGGCGACGCCAACCGGGCCGTGGTCGAGCAACGCGGTGACGACAACCAGGCCGGGGCCCGCCAGGGCACGCGGCAGCAAGACGTTCAGCTGATCCAGATCGGCAATCGCAACAGCGCGGCGGTGCAGCAGAACGGCCTTGAAAACAGACCGCAGGCCGTCAACACGCGCCAGCTTGGCGACGACAATGCCGCCCAGGTGATCCTGACGGGCGATGGCAACCACCTCGATCTGCAACAAGTGGGCAATCGCAACAGCGCCGGCGTCCTGATCGGCGGGGACGACTCCCGTCTGACCCTGGTCTCCCAGGGCAACGACAACGAGTTCAGCGCGATCTGGATCGGCGACAACGTCGAGCTCGGCATCGAGCAGCTGGGCGATGGTCATTCCTTCCATGCAGGCCTGGGCAGCGACGCCCAGGTCAGCGCCAGCCAGCAGGGCGCTAGCCAATATGCCTCAGTCAGCCAGGCGAGCGCTGGCAACGCCGTCAACCTGAGCCAGAGCGGTCAGGGCAACCGGGCGACGATTCAACAGTAGCAGGACACAAGCGGTGACACGGCATGCTGGTTCTTTGACGTCAAAGCTGCTTCAATAGCCCTTTGACATCACCGTCGAGGACGCTGTCCATGAACGTGACTTCAAGCAATACCCTCTACGCAGGGGTGCAGGCCTACCAGAACGGCAGCCGCACGGTCGAAAAGGCCGGTGTCGCCCTCGCCTCCCAGACCGCGCGCAACGAGCAGCAAGCCCTGGGCGCGACCACCAACAGCCAGGCTGACATGGCGAGCCAACTGGTCAATCTGGATGTCGGCAAGTACCAGGCGCTGGCCGGTACCAAGGTCATGCAGGCCTCTCAGGAAATCCTGGGCCGGCTGCTCGATACCCGGGCCTGATCAGCGGTTCTTTGAGTGGAAGGGGCGCCCTGACCGGCGCCCCTTCTGCGTTCTAGCCCAGGCGGAAACGCGTGGTGTTGGCCGCCAGGGTGCGGCTGCCCGCCTCCAGGCCGACCGCCGTGCTCTGCACCGTGCGCGCATTGCCGAGCAGCTCGGCGGCGGCGCCATCGATCTGCTGGATATTGCCGCTGACCTGATCGGCGGTGACCGCCTGCTGTTCAGCCGCCGTGGCGATCTGCACCAGGGTATCGGACACCCCCTGCACTGATTCGGCGATCTCTTCCAGACGCTGCCCCAGGCCGGTGACCGACTGGGCGTCGCTGGCCGCCTGACCACAGGCCTCCTGCATCAGCGACACGGCCTGGGCCACGGTGCTGCTCAGACTGCCGACGGTGCCGGCGATCTGTGCCGTGGAGGCCTGGGTGCGCTGCGACAATGAACGTACCTCGTCGGCGACCACGGCGAACCCTCGGCCCTGATCACCGGCGCGTGCCGCCTCGATGGCAGCGTTGAGGGCCAGCAGATTGGTCTGCTCGGCGATGCCACGGATGACGTCCACCACCTGCTGGATCTCCCCGGCCTGGGTGTTGACCTGGGCCATGGCCGCCGCGGTCTCGTCCAACCGCTGATTGAGGCGCTGGATGCTGGCGGTGGTCTGGCGACTATCGCGCTGGCTGACCTGAGCGATGCCGCGCATCTGCTCGGCGCGCCCGGCGGCCTCTTCGCAACTCCGGGCCACGCCCTGGGCAGTGGCCGCCAGCTCGGTCGCCGCAGTAGCGATCTGGGTAATCTGCTGGCGCTGGGCTTCCACCGCGCCCAGCGCCGCCTCGGCCTGCTGTCCCAGTTCACCCGACGCCATGCCCACCTGGCGACTCTCCCGATCGACCGTCTGCAGGCTGGCCCGCAGCTGCACCACGGCCAGGTCCAGTGCCCGCCCGATTTCCGCCAGCTCGTCGCGTCCGTTCACCTGGGCCGTGCGGGTCAGATCGCCGTCACGCAAGCCTTCGGCCAGGGTAGTGATGCCCCGCGCGCTGCCGCGGATGGCCGCCTGCATGCACAGCAGCAGATAACAGGTCACCACCAGCAGCAGCCCGAAGCCGGCGACGATGAAGCCGAAACGGTGGACGGCATCGGCGCGATAGAACTGCAGCCGCTGATCCAGACTTTTGAGGGTCTGCTGGCGGAAGGCCTGCAGCCCTTGCAGGACGCCGTCCAGGGTGGTTTCGAACTGCTCCGGCTTGAGGGTGATCTCGCCACTGAAGATGCCCTGGTCGAGGGTCTTGAGGCTGGCCTCCAGCTGGCTGTTGACCTTTTGGTAGTCGTCCTTCCAGCCGGCCAGGTCGGCGGGTAGCTTGCTGCTGAGCAGGGCGCCGACCTTGGTCAGGCTCTCGTGGGAGTCGCCAACGCGCGCGCGCAGGTCGCGCAACTGCAGTCGGCTCTGCAGGCTGAACTGACCGGACACCACGCTGGCCTGACCGACACTGGCCAGGCGTCCGAGTCGCTCGTACAGCTCGACCGACTGGGTGGTGCTGATCTGCATCAGCAGATAGGTTTCCAGCCAGGGATCGAGGATCAGGCCGCTGTCGAGGGCGATCTCCTCACGCAACGCCTGGACGGCCCCCAGGGCCGCGGTGAATCTGTCGTAGCCGTCCGGCCACCAGCCCAGGTTGCGCAGATCCTTGACGTCAAGGCCGGCCACGGCCTGCTGGAGCTCCTGGAAGCGTTGCTGCACGCCACTGCCCAGGGTCTCGGCCGTCAGTTGCTGCTGCAGCGCTGCGAGGCTCGCGCGCCCGCTGTCACTGCGGCCCTCCAAGGCGGCGATGGCGGCCTGCACCGCCGGGGTCGGCTGCCGAGCGGTGTCGATCGCCTTCCAGCGTGCGGTGAGGTTGCGCTGGGCGTTGAGTTCGGCCTCCAGCACATCCAGGCGTTGCAAGAGCCGGACACCACTGCGTTCGCCACTGACCGTCGCCAGCTTGGCCTGGAAATCCGCACCGAGCAGCCAGAGGCTGACCGTGAGTGGCAGAATGAACAGCACGAGGAGCAGTGCAAACTTGCGCGCGAAGCCGAAGCGGCTCAGCACGCGAATCCCTGGTGACAACAAAACGTCCATCGATGACCGCTCCTCTGCCCTTCCGCTGGCAAACGCCGCTACCCGTTGCGGGTATCTATAAGGCGATTTGTCGGCAAACTAACGACTTTCTTGAAAGATAGGGCACAATCGCCGCCCTCCCGTATTCCCAGACCCGGTCCTGCACTCAGGCCCGGGCGTTGCCGTTAAAGGATCGTCCGCGTGGAACGCCTCAAAGCCAAGATTCGCACCGAAGGCCAAGTACTCTCCGAGCAGGTGCTCAAGGTCGATGCCTTCCTCAACCACCAGATCGACCCGGCGCTGATGCGGGACATCGGTCAGGAGTTCGCCCGCCGCTTCGCCAATGCCGGCATCACCAAGATCGTGACCATCGAAGCCTCGGGCATCGCCCCGGCGGTGATGACCGGTCTGGAGCTGGGCGTACCGGTGATCTTCGCGCGCAAGCATCAGTCACTGACGCTTACCGACAATCTACTGGTCGCGAGTGTCTATTCCTTTACCAAGCAGACCGAGAGCACCATAGCCGTCTCGACCATGCATCTGTCGTCCGACGACCGGGTGCTTATCATTGACGACTTCCTCGCCAACGGTAAGGCGGCCAAGGCGCTGATCTCCATCATCGGTCAGGCCGGTGCCCAGGTCATGGGTCTCGGCATCGTCATCGAGAAGTCCTTCCAGGTCGGTCGCGCCGAACTCGACGCCCAGGGCTATCGCGTCGAATCCCTGGCCCGCGTCGCCTCCCTGGCCGACGGTCAGGTCACCTTCGCCGAGTAAGTCATGGCTCAGATACTGCGCATTCTCGGTGCCGACCTCGATCGCACCGAAACCTGGATCCGCTACGACAAGGCCATGTGCCTGGACTGCGCGTCCAGTTGCTGCACCCTGCCGGTGGAAGCCCGCCTGTCCGATCTGATCCGCATGGGCGTAGTGGACGAATTCGAGAAGGGCGAGCCGCTCAAGGACATCGCCAAGCGGCTCAAGAAGGACGGCGTCGTCGAACGCCTCAACGCCAAGACCGGGCTGTTCACCCTGGTGCGGCTGTCCAACAACGACTGCCTCTACCTGCATCCCAAGACGCGGCTGTGCACCATCTACGACCAGCGCCCGGACACCTGCCGCAACCACCCGCGCGTCGGCCCGCGACCCGGCTATTGCGCCTACAAGCCGCAGAAGCTGCGCTAGACAAAGGGCCGGCGTAGGTTGGGTTGAGCGCCAGCGAAGCCCAACGGGGCGGGCTCGGTCCCGCGCGTTGGGCTTCGACGAGAGAGCCGTCTTAACCCAACCTACGGTCTATCGCGTTCCAGGCCGCGACAGGACGCTAGCGCCCCTGTAGCCTGGAAAACCGCGCAGCGTTTTCCACAGGGCCGCGCCATTGCAAGGTGGACAAGGCTGGCGCCGTTAGCCACCCTACGTAGCTGTTCGCGGCCATGGGCCGCTCCTACAGCGGTCGATGGCTCCGTAGGAGCGGCCCATGGCCGCGATGGGACCACCCGGACGGTGCACCTTTCAGGCGAATGCCTCAGAACTCGCCGCTTTCCATCGCCCGCTTCATGTCCGCACGTTCTTCCAGGCATTCGGGACCGGCCATGTCGAAGATCCGGCAGACCCAGGGCCTTACCTCATAGATGCTGCAGTTCATCTGCTCGCGATCCAGGGCGGCGCACCAGCCGTCGTCGAGACGCCTCATGCGGGTACCGGTCCAGTCTTCCTCGATGAAGCGCGCGGGCACGCCGGCATCGTCGAACAGCAGGACTTCCTGGCGGCAGCACCAGGCCTGACAGCTCTCGCAGGTCACGGCAGGGGTGGAAAGATCGTGCAGGGGGATGTCGCTCATGGGTGCAGTGTACCGCCCTCGACCGCTCAGCGGTTTCCGGCCGATGGCTGGAGCAGTTACCATGCGCGTCCCCGATGGTTGTAACCAGTTGTGACCATGTCCAAGCCCTCTTCTCGCGCAGGAGCCGCCATGACGGCCGCACCCCGCTATCGCTTCTATGTCGTGGTCGCCGTGCTGGTCCTGTTGACCTGCGTGGTCGCCGGACGCATCACCTACCTCAAGCTGTTCGACGCCGAATTCCTCGGCGATCAGGGCGACCGTCGCTCGGTGCGCCACATTCCCATCCCGGTCACCCGCGGCATGATCACCGATCGCAACGGTGCGCCCCTGGCGGTTTCCACCGAGGTGGTGACCATCTGGTGCAATCCGGCGGAAATGCAGGACAGCGCCGACCAGCTGGGGCGCCTGGCCCAGGCCATCCACAAGCCCGAGGCCGAGCTGCGCAACCTGATCCTCGGGCATCCGGAAAAGCACTTCCTCTATCTGGCCCGCGCCCTGTCGCCCATCGATGGCGAGAACATCATGGCCCTCGGCGTGCCTGGCGTTCGCCAGATCAAGGAATACAAGCGCTACTACCCGAGCTCCGACCTGGTGGCCCAGGTGATCGGCATGGTCAACATTGATGGACACGGCCAGGAAGGCCTGGAACTGGGCTTCGAGGACTGGCTGGCGGGCCGGAGCGGCGTACGCGAGGTGCTGATCAATCCGCGCGGCTCGGTGGTCAAGAACATCCGCGTGGTGCGCCAGCCGCAGCCGAGTCGGGAGGTGGCCCTGTCCCTCGACCTGCGCCTGCAGTTCATCGCCTACCGCGCGCTGCAGACAGCCGTGGAGAAGTTCGGCGCCCAGTCCGGGTCCGCGGTGCTGGTCGACCCCAAGACCGGACAGATCCTGGCGATGACCAACTTCCCCTCCTACAACCCCAACAACCGCGCCACCCTGCAGATCCCCAACATGCGCAACCGCACCCTGACCGACGCCTTCGAGCCCGGCTCGGTGATCAAGCCGTTCAGCATGTCGGCGGCGCTGGCCTCGGGCAAATTCAACGAGAACAGCACCGTGGACGTGGCGCCGGGCTGGATGACCATCGACGGTCATACCATCCACGACGTGGCCCGGCGCGGCGTCCTGACCATGACTGGCGTGCTGCTCAACTCCTCCAACATCGGCATGAGCAAGGTGGCCTTGCAGATCGGCCCGCTGCCCATCTACGAGCAACTCAGCCGAGTCGGCTTCGGCAACCCCATGTCGCTGGGCTTTCCTGGCGAGAACGCAGGTTATCTGCCCGGGCATACCAAGTGGTCGCAGATCGCCACGGCCAGTATGTCCTTTGGTTACAGCCTGGCGGTGAACGTCGCTGAGCTGGCCCAGGCCTACTCGGTGATCGCCAACGATGGCAAGCTCACGCCCCTGACCCTGCTCAAGGACCAGAAGCAGCAGAGCATCCAGGCCATGGACCCGAACATCGCCCGGCGCATCCGCGGCATGCTCAACCACGTGGTGGAAGACGAAGGCGGCGTGTATCGCGCCCGGGTGCCCGGTTATCACGTGGCCGGCAAGTCGGGTACCGCGCGCAAGGCAGGTTCCGGCAGCTACACCGAGCACGCCTATCGCTCGCTGTTCGTCGGCATGGCGCCAGCGGCGGATCCCAAGCTGGTGCTGGCGGTCATGCTCGACAGCCCGACCAAGGAAGGCTACTTCGGCGGCCTGGTCTCGGCGCCGACATTCAGCGAGATCATGTCCGGCGCGCTACGCGCCCTGGCGGTGCCGCCCGACAACCTGCCCGAGACCGACACCGCCCAGCAGGGGAAGGGCGAGTCTCACTCCCACGGCTAGCCGTGGACCGAACATGGAAAAGGGCGACCCCAGGGTCGCCCTTTTCCATGCTGTGCTACCTGGCCAAAGCTTGTTCAAAGGCTCGCGAGCTAGAGCCAGGCAAGGCCTGGGCGGCCCCGCGAAAAGACCTGAGGAAGCGGATCGGACTCGCGCGCGAGTTTACGAATGGTAAATGAGCATTCCGACCGGGCTGGCGGCCCAGGGTCTTTTCAACGCAGTTTGGCCGACGCGCAGCAGACTTTGGACAAGCTTTCAGCGATGCAGCACGTACTGACCGGTAAAGCGCACCCCATCCTCGCCGCTCTCGGTGACGATGCGCGATTGCAGGGTGATGCGGGCGCGGCCGCGGCGGCGGAAGGTGGTCTCGAAGCGCTCCCAGGCCCGTGCCTCGGGCGGCTCGCCATAGGCCAGGGCATCGGCGGTGATGGGCCGCGGATAGCTGATCTGGCCTTCCTGGATGAGGATGTGGCCTTCCTCGATCCCCGCTTCGCGCAGGCGCAGGTACAGCCAGCCCCAGCCGGCCAGCACGGCCACGCAGTAGAGGCTGCCGCCGAACATGGTGCTGGCGTGGTTGATGTTGGCATCCAGCGGCGCGTGCAGCTGCAGGCGCTGCTCGCTCCAGTCGCGGACTTCCAGGCCCAGGGCCTTGGTGATGGGAATATCGTGGTGGAGCAGGGATTCGAGGTGACGGCAGTCGCGGCTCATGCCGGGGTCCTTACAGACAGAATTTCACTATCAGGAGCAGACGCAAGCCATGACCCATGGGTCACGTCCTGGCGCCATTGTGCACCAAGGAAGGCCGCTCCGGGGAAATCGCCGCCGGCAGGCGAAAGCGGAAACGGGCACCACCCAGGCTCGATTCATCGATGGTCAGGCTGCTGCGATAGCCTTCGAGGATGTCCTGCACCACCGCCAGGCCGATGCCCTGCCCGGGGTGTCGGCTGTCCATGCGCATGCCGCGGCGCAGCACGCTTTCGCGGCGCTCGGCGGGGATGCCGGGGCCATCGTCCTCGATGTCGACGATCCAGTGCTCGGTATGGCGCCAGGCGCTGACCCGCACCTGGGTCAGGCAGAGGCGATAGGCGTTTTCCAACAGATTGCCGAAGACCTCCAGCATGGCGGCCTCTTCGGCCTGCACCCGCAGGTTGAGCGGCAGGTCGAGTTCGGTCTGGACGCGCTTCTCGGCATAGACCTTGTCCAGGGTACTGAACAGCGACTCCACCAGCGGCGCCAGCTCCAGCGGCCGGCTGAGCACCGCACCGCCCTGGCGCGTGGCCCTCTGCAGCTGGTACATCACCTGCTGGTTCATCCGCTCGATCTGGGTCTGCAGGGTGCCGACCTCCTGGTCCAGCTGCGGTCGGCGGCGCAATTCCTCGGTCACGCCCTGCAGCACCGCCAGCGGCGTCTTCAGGCTGTGGGCGAGATCGCCGAGGGTATCGCGGTAGCGCTCGCGCTGCAGACGCTCATGGTCGAGCAGGCGGTTGAGCGAACGGATCAGGCGACTGATCTCGCTGGGCACGTTCTTTTCGTCGAGCAGCTCGCGCTGGTCGGTTTCCACCGCGTCCAGCTGCTGACTGAGGCGGCGCAGCGGTCTCAGGCTCCACTGCATGACCAGGGCCAACAGCACCAGCAGGGCACCCAGCACCCCGACCAGCCAGAGGATCACCTGGTGGACGAAGGTCGCGCGCAGTCGCTCGTATTCCTCGGCCGGCTGCATGGTGACCACGCTGAAGCCCGCGACCGGTGGATTGCCCAGCAACACCTCGCGATCGAAGACGAAGAAACCCTGGCCCTGATCGTCGGTGGCCTTGACCAGCTTGACCCCACCGCCGTCAAAGGTCGGTCGATAGTTCGGTCGCTCCTTGATCGCCGAGCGCGAACGCCAGAGCAGACGGCCATTCTGGTCGTAGACATAGCCCAGGATGGGCGACCCGGGACGGTCGAAGACCTCTTCGGCGATCATCTCCGGCATCGCCAGACGCCCGTCGATGGCCCGCGCCGCGCCGATCAGGGTGTTGGCGTTGGCCTCCAGGCGGGCGGCGACGAAGTTTTCCACGGTGCGGTCGAAGGCATTGCGGATCGCCGGCACGATCAGCGCCAGGCAGACGATCACCAGCAGGGCCGCGCTGAGCAGCAGCCGCACGCGAAAGGAACGAATCACTGGCAGCGCTCGGTGAACAGATAGCCGCGGCCACGGACCGTTTCTATGGGTTGCATCTGGCAGCTGGCTTCCAGCTTGCGCCTCAGGCGGCCCACCAGCACCTCGATGACGTTGCTGTCGTGCTCGCCGTCATCGTCGTAGAGCTGCTCCATGAGCCGCTCCTTGGTGATCACCTGCTGATGGTTGCGCATCAGGTATTCCAGCAGGCGGTACTCGTAGGCGGTGAGCTGCAGCGGCTGTTCTTCGTTGAAGGCCTGCTGGCGACCCAGGTCCAGCTTGAGCGAACCGGCCCGGATGCTCGGCTGGACGAAACCCGCCGAGCGCCGCAGCAACACATTCAGGCGAGCCTCCAGTTCTTCGAACTGGAAGGGCTTGACCACGTAATCGTCCGCCCCGGCACCCAGGCCCTCGACCTTGTCCTGCCAGCTGCCGCGGGCGGTGAGGATGAGGATCGGCAGGGTGGCGCCCTGGTTACGCAGCTGGCGGATCAGATCGAGTCCGCTCATGCCGGGCAGGCCCAGATCGATGATGGCGAGGTCGTGATGGAATTCGCGGGCGCTGTAGAGCGCTTCTTCCGCATCGGCCACGGCATTGACGACATGACCCGCTTCACCCAGACGCACCTTGAGGTGGTGGCGCAGCAGGTTTTCGTCTTCGACGACGAGGATCTTCATGCAGACTCCTGAACAGCTAAAGAGGCACTCTCCGGCCGCGACTGCGCCTGTCGTTGGCTTCGCGCAGCTACGTCCTGACGTCGATTATGGCGCCTGGAGCGGGCTGGCGGCGAGAGCGGGGAGCGAATGGATGGGAACACTTACTTTATTCCAGGCAAAAAAAACCTCTCCAGTTGGAGAGGTAAGGAGCACTTCATGGGGATCGGAAACTGCCGTTGGGGGACGGCTCCGTCGTGAGACGGCTACAGAGGACCAGAGCTGACTTGGTGACCCTGCAGTGGAGTTACAAGGATGAACATCGCCAGGTCGGGTCGAAGTGTCCGGACGATCTGCCTTAGCGGGAGCTGCGCTAGGGTGAACATATCCGGGCGACCTCGGCGTTGCTGATCTGACAGTTGCAGATTAGGCCAATGGCCCTGAACGCTGCCTGAACTCGTCCTGAACGCCAGCTGAACGATCACCAGGGCAGGTCAAGGGCGACGGACGGTAGCGTCAGCCTGGCCGTCACCCCAGGGCCTCAGGGCAGCTTGCTCAGGCAGCCGCTGAGCGTGTCGGTCACGTTCTGCAGCAGCTGGGCATAACCGCCGGCATTGGCCGGGATGCGGGCGCCCAGGGGATCGAGCTCTACCAGGGTTACCGGCAGGCCACTGCTCAGGGTGGTGGCGATCTTGGGCTGCAAGGGCGGCTCGGTGAAGACACAGGTCGGCCCTGCGGCCTTGAGTTCTTCACGCATGGCGGCCACGTGGCGGGCACCGGGCTGGACATCGGCGCCGAGGGCGAAGACGCCGCGATGGCTCAGGCCATAGGCTTCCTCGAAATAGTCGAAGGCTTCGTGGAAGACGAAGTAGGGCTTGCTCGCCAGCGGCGCCAGCTGGGCGCGCACGGCCTGGTCCTTGGTGGCCAGGGCGGCGTCGAAGGTCTTGAGGTTGGCGGCGTAGCGCGACGCATTGGCCGGATCGGCCTGACTTAGGTCGGCGGCCAGACGGGCGGCGATCACCCGAGCATTGGCCGGGGCCAGCCAGAGATGCGCATCAAGGCTACCCGGGCGATGATCGTGGTCATGGGCGTATTCGGGCGCGGCACCCTGTTCATGTTCATGTTCATGTTCATGTTCATGTTCATCACCGTGGGCATGCGCCTCGTCGTGAGCGTCCTCGCCATGCTCATGGGCATGCTCGGCACCGAAGCGGCGCAGGTGCAGACCGGGCAGTTCCTGCACCGCCACGCTGGGGCCCTGGCGCTCCTTGAGCACCGCCGGCAGGAAGGTTTCCAGATCCGGGCCGATCCAGTAGACCAGGTTGGCCTCGCGCACCTGGCGCAGGTCCGAGGGCCGCAAGGCGTAGTGATGGGGAGAGGCGCCTGGCGGCAGGAGCACGGCAGGCTGGCCGGTGCCGTCCTGAATGGCCGCGGCGATCAGTTGCAGGGGCTTGATGCTGGTGAGGACCTTCACTTCGGCCTGGGCGGGCAGCAGGGTTGCGGTGAGCAGTAGGGAGGCGACGAGGGGTAGGAGGCGTGGCACGTGAAAATCCCGATTCTTAAGAGAGGTGCAATATAATAACGTTCTGGCTCTCAAGGTATCGTTCCATGTCCGACGCCCCCCTGGCCTTTCGGCCCCATGATCATTCGCGCTGCGTCGCCCACGCCCTGGCCGAGGCCGATGACCTCTGCAGTCGCGCCGGCGTGCGCCTCACCGACCTGCGCAAGCGGGTGCTGGAGCTGGTCTGGCAAAGCCACAAACCGCTCGGCGCCTACGACATCCTGGCCGTGCTCAGCGAGCAGGACGGCCGCCGCGCGGCGCCGCCCACCGTCTACCGGGCGCTGGATTTCCTGGTGGAAAACGGCCTGGTGCACCGTATCGCCTCGCTCAACGCCTTCGTCGGCTGCAACCACCCCGGCGAAGCCCACCAGGGCCAGTTCCTGATCTGCCGCACCTGCCAGATGAGCATCGAACTGGAACAGCCGGCGGTCCACCAGGCGATTCTCGACGGCGCCAAGGCCGTGGGCTTTCAGGTGGAAGGCCAGACCGTGGAAGTGGTCGGCCAATGCGCCGCCTGCCGGAAGCGAGCATGAGCGAGGCGCTGATCCGGCTGCAGGATGTCAGCGTGACCTTTGGCGGCCAGCCGGTGCTCGACCAGGTCAGCCTGAGCCTGGATCCCGGCCGCATCGTCACCCTCATCGGCCCCAACGGGGCCGGCAAGACCACCCTGGTGCGCAGCGTGCTCGGGCTGCTCACCCCGGATCGCGGCAGTGTCTGGCGCCGGCCGCGCCTGCGCATCGGCTACATGCCGCAGAAACTGCAGGTGGATGCCACCCTGCCGCTGTCGGTGCTGCGCTTCCTGCGCCTGGTGCCAGGCGTCACCCGCGCCAGTGCCCTCGCCGCCCTGGGTGAAGTGGGCGCCGAAGGGGTCATCGACAGCCCCCTGCAGAGCGTCTCCGGCGGCGAGCTGCAACGGGTGCTGCTGGCGCGCGCCCTGCTTCGCCAACCCGAGCTGCTGGTCCTCGACGAACCCGTGCAGGGCGTCGACATCAGCGGCCAGAGCGAGCTGTATCGGCTGATCGGCCAGCTGCGCGAGCGTCATGGCTGCGGCGTGCTGATGGTCTCCCACGACCTGCATCTGGTGATGGGCGCCACCGACCAGGTGATCTGCCTGAATCGCCACGTCTGCTGCTCCGGCCACCCCGAGCAGGTCAGCGGCGATCCGGCCTACCAGGCGCTGTTTGGCCAGAGCGCGCGCAATCTCGCCGTCTACCACCATCACCACGATCACGCTCACGACCTGCACGGCGGCGTGGTCAAGACCCCGCATGTCCATGGAGCCCACTGCAAGCATGGCTGATTTCCTGCTGTATGCCCTGCTCGCCGGTCTCGCCCTTGCCCTCGTCGCCGGTCCCCTGGGCTCCTTCGTGGTCTGGCGGCGCATGGCCTACTTCGGCGACACCCTGTCCCATGCCGCCCTGCTCGGGGTGGCCGTGGGCTTTCTGCTGGATGTCAGCCCGACCCTGACCGTCACCGTCGGCTGCCTGGCGCTGGCCGTGGTACTGGTGGTGCTGCAGCGCCGCCGGGGCCTGGCCGCCGATACCCTGCTGGGCATCCTCGCCCACAGCACCCTGTCCCTGGGTCTGGTGGCGCTGTCGTTCATGCACGAGGTGCGGATCGACCTGATGAGCTATCTGTTCGGTGATCTGCTGGCCGTGGGACCCAGTGATCTGCGCTGGATCCTTGGCGGCAGCGCCCTGGTGCTGGCGGCCCTGGTCTGGCTGTGGCGACCGCTGCTGGCCATCACCGTGCACGAGGAACTGGCCCAGGTCGAAGGCCTGCCGGTGACCTGGATCCGCCTGGCACTGATGCTGCTGGTGGCCATCGTCATCGCCGTGGCCATGAAGATCGTCGGGGTGCTGCTGATCACCTCGCTGCTGATCATCCCCGCCGCCACGGCCCAGCGCCACGCTCGCAGTCCCGAGCAGATGGCCTGCGGCGCCAGCCTGCTGGGCATGGCCGCCGTGTGCCTGGGGTTGACCCTGTCCTGGTACCAGGACACCCCGGCCGGACCCTCGGTCGTGGTGGCCGCCGCCGGGATGTTTCTGCTGGGCTACCTCTTACCCCGCCGCGCCTAGAGACCGCTCAAAGTCTGCTAGGGCGCCTGCCAGACCGCCTGGCTGACATCCACCGGTCGGGGGATCAGCCCCTGGGCATGGAAGATGTCGGCGGTCTGTTGCTGGACGGCGATGATCTCCGGCGTCAGCGCCGTCGCGCCGTAGCGGGTGCGCGCCTGCCAGGTAGCGATCACTGCCTCTGGCAGACCGATCTGTGCGGCCAGGATGCGACTCACCTCCGGCTTGTGGGCATTGGCCCAGGCACCGGCCTTGGCCAGTTCCGCGAGCAGTAGCTGGATCGCCGCGGGATGAGCGTTGGCGAAGCGGCGCGAGCCCTCATAGAAGCTGTTGGCGTGCAGCAGGCCTTTATAGTCGGCGAGCACCCGCACCGGCTGGCTCTGCTGGATGGCGGCCAGGTAGGGATCCCAGACCACCCAGGCATCCACCGAACCACTGGCAAAGGCAGCGCGGGCATCGGCCGGCGGCAGATAGACCGGCTGGATGTCCTTGAAGCCGAGTCCGGCCTTTTCCAGGGCCGCGACCAGCAGGAAGTTGGCGCTCGACCCCTTCTGTACCGCCACCTTCCTGCCCTTGAGCCCGGCCACGTCGTGGATCGGCGAGGCGTCCGGCACCAGGATGGCCTCGACCGCCTCACTGGCCGGCTCGGCGCCCAGATAGACCAGATCGATTCCAGCGGCCTGAGCGAAGATCGGCGGCGGCGAGCCGGTATAGCCGACATCGATGCTGCCGGCGTTGAGGGCCTCCAGCAGCTGAGGGCCGGCCTGGAATTCACGCCAGCTCAGGTGATAGCCCTGGGCGGCGAAGGCCCGTTCCAGGGTGCCCTGGGCCTTGAGCACGGCCAACAGGCCGCCGCCCTTTTGATAGCCGACGCGCAGGGCTTGGTCGGCGGCCTGCACGGGCACCCATACGCTGAGCGTCATCAGCAGGGTCATGAGCAAAGGCGCGAGGCGTGGGAGAGGCAGGAGCGACATGGGACCTTTCCTTATATTCCATTGAGAAAGGTCAGCCTGCACCGTTTAGATCCAAATGTTTAATACGTTTCACTGCTATGCCTATGCCCGGTCTGCAGGGAAGGTAGCCGGCCAAGGTCCGATTGACGCTGCCCCCAGGATCGCGCCACCCTGCGCCAGCGGCGGCCACCGGGGCCGCCGCCCCTATGGGAGCCTGCCATGCCTTTTCTGATCGAGACCTTCGACAAGCCGGACAGCTTGGCCCTGCGCCAGCAGCATCGCCCGGCCCATCTGGACTTCCTGCGCGAGAATGCCGCCGCCCTGCTGGCCTGCGGCGCCAAGCTCAGCGACGACGGCGAAACCGCCACGGGCAGTGTCTACATCGTCGATGTGGAAACCCGCGCCGAGGCCGAAGCCTTTATCGCCCGTGATCCCTTCACTTCCGCCGGCCTGCCGGGCGAGGTGCGTATCACCCGCTGGCGCAAGGCGATTCTGGACGGCAAGGCATTCGTCTGAAGATCGAACCGGCGGCCGATACGGCCGCCGTGCTTACGCCATCTGGCTTAAGAAAGCCTTAAAACTGGCACAATGCCATCTCGATCAATGCCGTTCGCTGACGTTGCAAGTTCACACTTTCAAGAATCGCTTCACAGAAAAGTGATGCAGCGCAAGAAAAGCCGGGCTTTTCCCGTCCTTACCGCAAGGAAGCTAACGAACTAGCCTAAGCTCACCGGGCTCAGATGATCTGATGCGCCGACATCCTTTCCCTACTCCTGTGGAAACGCTGTCTCGCTTAGCTAGTACAGAGGACTCAGCATGACCAAGACCACGCCTGAAAAGGATCTGCGCATAGAGACGATCCGCGGACTGGCGCTGTTTCTGATGGTAGCGGGCCATGTCATCGGTAGTTCGTCCACCCTGGGCCTGAAGGTGCCCGACGAATCCGTGCTGCGCTATCTCTACGATTCTCTCGTTTACGTCCGGATGCCGCTGTTCACCGCTATTTCCGGCTATGTCTACGCCTTGCGTCCGGTCAACACCGGCAGCGACCTGTCGCGCTTCTACCAGGGCAAGTTCAAACGCATCGGCATTCCCCTGCTGGTGGTCTCGACGCTGTTCTTCGCCTTGCAGATGGCCGTCCCCAACACCAACTACAAGCCGCAGCTGACCGACATCTTCAGCATCTACTTCTTCAGCTACGCGCACTTCTGGTTCCTGCAGTCGATCTTCTGCATCTTCGTGGTGATCGCCCTGCTGGAGAAGGCCGGCCTGCTGCTGACCCTGCGCAACTTTGGGCTGGTGTTCGCCGTCGCCCTGGCGGCGTCCTTCGCCTGGGAGAGCTTCCCGGACCTGTTCAGCCTCTACAAGGCGGTGCAGTTGTTCCCCTTCTTCCTGTTGGGCCTGGGTCTCTACCGCTTCAGCGAGCAGCTCATCACTCGTCGCAATATCATGACGATGGCGGTAGCCCTGGTGATCCTGGTGGCGATCGACCAGGCCTATCTGTTCGAACTGGTCGACCTCGACGAAGGCGACATGGCCGTGGTGGGCACTGCCCTGGGCCTTGCCGCCATCAGCCTGCTGATCGCCCGCCGCTTCTACTTCAAGCCGCTGGCCTGGCTGGGCTACTTCTCCTTCGAGATCTACCTGTTCCACGTGTTCGGCACCGCGGGTGCCCGCATCGTGCTGAACAAGCTGCAGGTACATGACATCTGGGTGGTCTTTACCGTCAGCATGATCCTGGGGCTGTTCCTGCCGGTGGCGCTCAAGGTAGTGCTGGAGCGGATCAGCCCGCTGCACTTCCTCAGTGTCGCCTTCTTTGGCGCCAAGACACGCGTCAATCGCGCCACCCCGCCGCTGCAGAAGAAAGCCACCGCCTGAGGCGACCGGCCATGAAAAAACCCACGCCTTGGCGTGGGTTTTTTATTTCCTGGCACATCAGTCGACGCTGAGGACGACGCGGCCCCTGGTAGGGCACTGCTCCATGCAGCGGTGGGCCTCGACGAACTGCTCGAAGGGAAAGACCTGCTTGATCTGCGCCTTGAGCAGCCGATCGCGGGTCAGCTGGTCGATGTGCTGCAGGGCTTCGCGCACCGCGGCGCAATCGGCCTCCAGGCCCATCTCCGGCTGGCCGGTGAAGTCCTGCACGCAGTGGATGTAGAGCTTGAATTTCTTCTTGAAAGCCGCGCAGGCCGGCAGCGGGGTCTGGTTGCCACCGTTGAGGCCGTAGAGCAGCAGCCGACCGCGGGGCGCCATGGCTTCGCCAAGCAGCGCCAATTGCGGACCGCCCAGGGCATCCAGGGCCACATGCACGCCAACGCTATCGGTGATGCTGGCGATGCGGCTGACCAGATCCTCTTCCTCGGCAGCGATGACCCGTTCCGCGCCCAACTCACGCAGATAGTCACGGTCCGCCGCGTCATGGGTACTGGCGATGACGCGGCCGCCCAGGGCCTTGGCCAGCTGGATGGACGCCGGTCCGCAGCAGCGGCTGGCATCGGTAATCAGTACCCATTCGCCGGCTTGCAGACGCGCTTGGTGCACCAGACCGGTATAGATGGTGAGCAGCGGGTTGTAGTGCACCGCGGCCTCCGCGGGCGAAAGCACATTGTCCGGATAGCGCACCAGGGAGGTGGCCGGATAGACCAGCTCGTCGCCATAGGCCGGATAGCGATTGATGTCGTGGCCGAGAAAGCTGGCCACCGGATCACCTATCGCCAGATCGGCGACACCCTCGCCCAGGGCGGTCACTACCCCGGCCAGTTCGCAGCCAAGACCCGCCGGCGGTATCGCCTGCTCGGGAGCTAGATTCTGCCGCCAGAGCACGTCGTACCAGCTCACACCGATGGCCTGGACCCGCACCAGCACCTCGCCAGGCCCGGCCACAGGCCTGGGCCGGTCGATGCAGGTGAGCACCTCCGGCGGGCCGAATTCGGTGAACTGGATCAGGCGGGACATGGCACTACCTCGCGTTGATGCCGACCCCGGAACGGTTGCCGAGGCGGACTGCTATGACTAGGACTCTAACCAGCCTTACCTTAGGATTCTATGCATCCCCATCGATAATGGACATCGGGGGTATCGATCCACTCCCTATCGGGGCCCGAATGAACCGTACCGATCTGCGCCGCGTCGACCTCAACCTGCTCATCGTGTTCGAGACCCTGATGCTCGAACGCAGCGTCACTCGTGCCGCGGAAAAGCTGTTTCTCGGCCAGCCGGCCATCAGCGCCGCCCTGGCGCGGCTACGTACGCTGTTCGACGATCCGCTGTTCGTGCGTACCGGGCGCAGCATGGAACCCACGCCGCGCGCGCAGGAGATCGCCGCCCTGCTGTCGCCGGCCCTGGACCAGATCTCCAGCGCGGTGAGCCGGACCCAGAGTTTCGAGCCGGCCAGCGCCGACCGGGTGTTTCGCGTCGGCCTGTCCGACGATGTCGAATTCGCCCTGCTCCCACCGCTGCTCAGAAGAATCCGCATCGAAGCGCCGGGGACGACCCTGGTGGTGCGGCGCATGAACTACCTGACCGCGGCTGGCATGCTGGCCTCCGGCGAGATCACCGTGGCGGTGGGCTACACCGAGGAACTGCCGGCCAATGCCAAACGCCGCCCGGTGCGTCGCTTCGGCTTCAAGGTCCTGCGCGCCGACAGCAAGCCCGGCCGCCTGACCCTGGACGAATACTGCGCCCGCCCCCATGCCCTGGTGTCCTACGCGGGCGACCTCACCGGCTATGTCGACGAGTTGCTGGACAAACTTGGCCGCCAGCGCCGGGTGGTGCTGGCGGTACCCCAGTTCAACGGCCTGGGATCGCTGCTGGCGGAAACCGACCTGCTGGTGATGGTGCCGGACTACACCGCGCGCCTGCTGGCCAGCACCGGCGGCCTCCGCTACGAGGACCCACCCGAGGAGCTGCGCGACGGCGGCCATGAACTGCCCATGGCCTGGAGCGGCGCCCAGGATCACGACCTCGGCGAACGCTGGCTGAGGTCACGCATCCAGATGTTCATTGGCGACCCGGACAGTCTCTAGGTCTGGTCAGCACCGCGTCTCTGGCTACCCTGGTTAGCCGGGCGACTGGGAATGATAGTTCCCTCGGCACCGTCCCTACCCCTGGCGCCCTGAACGCCGCCGGGCCCGGCGGCACCGCCCTGACCACCGCTACCACCCTTGCCCGGTATCACGCCGCTACCGCCTGCTCCACCCGCGCCGCCAGCACCGCCGTTACCGGCCACTAACAGGTGTTCAGATCGCGGGAGCGAGAATTCGGGCATAACCGGCTGGGCGGCGACCGCAGCGCTGGCCAGCAGAGCAGCGGCCACCACCAGCCCATGGATGGATCGAGACATCTTCATCCTCCTGCAGCAGATCTCGGCTGGAGCATCGAGACCGCCGCTGTTCGCATGGAAAAGACAGGACCTGGAGTCTTGCCAATCTAGCTCAGGACGAATGCCAAATTGAAGCGCTCAAGAACGCGGCTTTGCGCCGACCGCCATCACCGCCAGCGATACCTACGGCAAAACCATCACCGCCATCGATAAATAAGTTCGAGCCCTTCGATTCGTCGCCGACCTTGCCCGGCGGCAGACTCGCCTCCCTGACCTCTTTCCACCTCGGGCGGACTCGAACATGGACCTCTTCGCGAAAACCCTCGGCCCCCTGGCCCTGACCTCCACGCTACTGCTCGCCGCCTGTGGCGATTCCCATCCCCAGGCCAGCGCCGCGCCGCCCGCGCCCAAGGTGAGCGCCGCCGAGGTGCTACGCCAGCCGGTGGTGGAGTGGGACGAGGTGACTGGCCGGCTGGAAGCCCCGGAATCCGTGGTGGTCCGCCCCCGCGTGTCGGGCTATGTCGACCGCGTCTTCTTCCACGAGGGGACCCGGGTCAAGCGCGGCGATCTCTTGCTGCAGATCGACCCGCGGCCCTTCCAGGCCGAGGTCAAGCGCCTCGAAGCCGAACTGCAACAGGCCCGTGCCAGCGCCAGCCGCACCGCCGACGAAGCCGCCCGGGGCGAGCGCCTGCGCAGCAGCAACGCCATCTCCGCGGAAATCGTCGAGGCCCGTCGCAGCGCTGCCCAGGAAGCCAAGGCCAGCGTCGCCGCTGCCCAGGCGCAACTGGACGCCGCGCGCCTGAATCTGGGCTTCACCGAGGTACGCGCTGCCATCGACGGTCGCGTCGGACGTGCCGAGGTGACGGCCGGCAACCTGGTCAACGCCGGTGATACCCGCCTCACCACCCTGGTCTCCACCGACAAGGTCTATGCCTACTTCGACGCCGACGAGCGCGTCTTCCTCAAGCAGCAGACCCTCGCCCGCCAGGGTCAGCGCGGTGCCGCCAGCCCGGTCTACATGGCGCTGTCCGACGAGAACGACTTCTCCCACGAAGGCCACATGGACTTCATGGACAACCAGCTCGATCCGCGCACCGGCACCATCCACGGCCGCGCCGTGTTCGACAACGCCGACGGCCGCTTCACCCCGGGGCTCTATGCCCGGCTGCGCCTGGTGGGCAGCGGTACCTACGAAGGCACCCTGATCCAGGACGCCGCCGTGGGCACCGACCTGGGCAAGAAATTCGTGCTGGTGGTGGACGGCCAGAACAAGGCCGCCTATCGCACCATCGAACTGGGTCCGCGCCTGGAAGGCCTGCGCATCGTGCGCAAGGGGCTGGAAGCCGGCGATCGCATCGTGGTCAACGGCCTGCAACGGGTGCGTCCGGGCATGACCGTCGACGTCCAGTCGGTACCCATGGCCGATGCCACCACCCTGGCCGCCCTCAAGCGCCAGCGCGATGCGGTTTTGGCCAGCCTGCCGGCGCCCACCCAGCCACTCAAGGTGGGTAGTCGCTAGACCCCAGGCTCCACCCCGTCCCGTTTCAGACTTTCTCCCGTCCAGGCATCGCGGTATCGCGGTCATGGACCGCTCCTACGGTGGCTTCCGCGCCGGTAGGAGCGGCCCATGGCCGCGATGGCTGCGCCTCTGCACGCCTTTCGCTCAAGGACTGCTCCGATGAACTTCTCCCAGTTCTTCATCCGCCGGCCGATCTTCGCCGCCGTGCTCTCGCTGATCATCCTGATCGGCGGGGCCATCTCGCTGTTCCAGCTGCCGATCAGCGAATACCCCGAGGTGGTGCCGCCCACCGTGGTGGTGCGCGCCACCTTCCCCGGCGCCAACCCCAAGGTGATCGGCGAGACCGTGGCCGCGCCCCTGGAGCAGGCCATGAACGGCGTGGAGCACATGCTCTACCTGTCGTCCCAGTCCACCGCCGACGGCAAGCTGACCCTGACCATCACCTTTGCCCTGGGCACCAACCTGGATACCGCCCAGGTGCAGGTGCAGAACCGTGTCACCCGTACCCTGCCCAAGCTGCCGGAAGAGGTGCAGCGTCTCGGCGTGACCGCTGACAAGGCCTCGCCGGATCTGGCGATGGTGGTGCACCTGACCTCGCCGGACCAGCGCTACGACATGCTCTATCTGTCCAACTACGCCCTGATCAACGTCAAGGACGAGCTGGCGCGGCTGGACGGCGTGGGCGACGTCCAGCTGTTCGGCATGGGCGACTATTCCCTGCGCGTCTGGCTCGATCCGGACAAGGTCGCCTCGCGCGGCCTGACCGCCAGCGACGTGGTCGCCGCCATTCGCGAGCAGAACCGTCAGGTGGCGGCGGGCGCCCTCGGCGCGCCACCCGCGCCGGGCAGCACCAGTTTCCAGCTGGCCATCAACACCCAGGGTCGCCTGGTGGATGAGGAAGAATTCGCCAACATCATCGTGCGCGCCGGCAGCGACGGCCAGATCACCCGGCTGCGCGACATCGCCCGCATCGAACTGGGCTCCAACCAGTACGCCCTGAGATCCTTGCTGAACAATCAGCCGGCGGTGGCCATCCCGATCTTCCAGCGCCCCGGCAGCAACGCCATCGACCTGTCCAACCAGGTACGCGCCAAGATGGCCGAGCTCAAGCAGAGCTTCCCCCAGGGCATGGACTACGAGATCGTCTACGACCCGACCATCTTCGTGCGCGGCTCCATCGAGGCCGTGGTGCACACCCTGTTCGAAGCCATCATCCTGGTGGTGCTGGTGGTGATCCTGTTCCTGCAGACCTGGCGCGCCTCCATCATTCCCCTGGTGGCAGTGCCGGTGTCACTGATCGGCACCTTCGCGGTGATGCACGCCTTTGGCTTCTCGCTCAATGCGCTGTCGCTGTTCGGGCTGGTGCTGGCCATCGGCATCGTGGTGGATGACGCCATCGTGGTGGTGGAAAACGTCGAGCGAAACATCGGCCTGGGTCTGGAACCGGTGGCGGCCACCCGGCGCGCCATGAGTGAAGTGACCGGGCCCATCATCGCCACCGCCCTGGTGCTCTGCGCGGTGTTCGTGCCGACCGCCTTCATCTCGGGCCTCACCGGGCAGTTCTATCGGCAATTCGCCCTGACCATCGCCATTTCCACGGTGATCTCGGCCTTCAACTCCCTGACCCTGTCGCCGGCCTTGGCCGCGGTGCTGCTTAAGGCCCACGACGCGCCCAAGGACCGTTTCTCGCGGCTGCTCGACCGGTTGTTCGGCGGCTGGCTGTTCGCCCCCTTCAACCGCTTCTTCGAAAAGGCCAGCCACGGCTACGTCGGCGCCGTGCGCCGGGTGCTGCGCGGTAGCTCCATCGTGCTGGTGCTCTATGTGGTGCTGCTGGGCCTGACCGGTCTGGGCCTGGTGAAGACGCCGACCGGCTTCGTGCCACCCCAGGACAAGCAGTACCTGGTGGCCTTCGCCCAGTTGCCCGACGCCGCCACCCTGGATCGCAGCGAAGAGGTCATCCGCCGCATGTCGGCCATCGCCCTCAAGCACCCCGGCGTGGAAAGCACCGTGGCGTTCCCGGGCCTGTCCATTAACGGCTTCACCAACAGCCCCAACAGCGGCATCGTCTTCGTGACCCTGAAGCCCTTCGAGGAGCGCCGTGATCCCTCGCTGTCGGCCGGCGCCATCGCCGCCCAGCTGAACGGCGAATTCGCCGCCATCCAGGAATCCATCATCGCCATCTTCCCGCCACCGCCAGTGCAGGGACTGGGCAGCATCGGCGGCTTCCGCCTGCAGGTGGAAGACCGCGGCAACCTGGGTTACGAGGAGCTCTACGCCCAGACCCAGAGCGTGCTGGCCAAAGCCCGGCAGCTGCCGGAACTGGCCCCGGAGTCGCTGTTCACCAGCTACCAGGTCAACGTGCCGCAGATCGATGCCCACATCGATCGCGAGAAGGCCAAGACCCTCGGGGTGCCCATCGACGCCATCTTCGACACCCTGCAGGCCTACCTGGGCTCGGTCTACGCCAACGACTTCAACCGTTTCGGTCGTACCTTCCAGGTCAACGTCCAGGCTGACCAGCGCTTCCGCCTGGAACCCGAGCAGATCGGCCAGCTCAAGGTGCGCAACGACCGCGGCGAGATGGTGCCCCTGTCCACCTTCGTCAAGATCAGCGATACCGCCGGCCCCGACCGGGTGATGCACTACAACGGCTTCCTCACCGCCGAGATCAACGGCGCGCCGGCCCCGGGCTACAGCTCCGGCCAGGCCCAGGCGGCCATCGAGCGGCTGCTCAAGCAGGAGCTGCCCAATGGCATGACCTTCGAGTGGACCGAGCTGACCTACCAGCAGATCCTTTCCGGCAATACCGCCCTGCTGGTGTTCCCGCTCTGCGTGCTCTTGGCCTTCCTAGTGCTGGCCGCCCAGTACGAGAGCTGGAGCCTGCCGCTGGCAGTGATCCTGATCGTGCCCATGACCCTGCTTTCGGCCATTACCGGGGTGCTCCTGGCCGGTAGCGACAACAACATCTTCACCCAGATCGGGCTGATCGTGCTGGTGGGCCTGGCGTGCAAGAACGCCATCCTCATCGTCGAGTTCGCCAAGGACCAGCAGGCCACCGGCAAGGACCGCGTCGCCGCGGTGCTGGAGGCCTGCCGCCTGCGCCTGAGACCCATCCTGATGACCAGCTTCGCCTTCATCATGGGCGTGGTGCCCCTGGTGACCTCCACCGGCGCCGGTGCCGAGATGCGCCATGCCATGGGTGTCGCGGTGTTCTCCGGGATGCTCGGGGTGACCTTCTTCGGGCTGCTGCTCACGCCGCTCTTCTATGTCCTGGTACGCGCCTTCGTGGAGCGTCGCCAGGCCCGATCCGCCCTTGCTCAGGAGGCCCAGGCATGAAGGTCTTCGCTCCCCTGCTGCTGGCGCTGGCGGTTTCCGCCTGCGCCGTCGGCCCGCACTACCAGGCGCCCGCACCCGCACCTGCGCAACTCAAGGCGAGCCAGCAGCCCAGCGTCTACGACCAGGGTCGTTTCGAGGGGCTCTGGTGGCGCCAGTTCGAGGACCCGACCCTCAACGCTCTGGTCGCCAGCAGCCTGGACGGCAACCGCCAGTTGCGCGCCGCCTTCGCCCGGCTACGCGCGGCCCGCGCCTTGCGGGACGACGATGCCAACGACCTCTATCCGACGGTCACCAGTCGCGCCAGCAGCCAGCTGGGCAAGGCCCAGCAGCCCGGGCTGACCGAGCAGCGAGTCAACAGCGAGCGCTATGACCTGGGCCTGGACATGGCCTGGGAGCTGGACCTGTTCGGTCGCGTCCGCCATACCCTGGAAGCCAGCGATGCCCGCGCGGAAGCCGCAGCCTCGGATCTTGCCGGACTGCAGGTCAGCCTGATCGCCGAACTGGTGGACGCCTATGGCGACCTGCGCGGCGCCCAGCTGCGCGAACGCATCGCCCGCGACAACCTGGGCAACCAGCGCGAGGCGCGCCGCCTGACCGTGACCCTCAGAGACGAGGGCATGGGCAGCGACCTGGACGTGCAGCGCAGCGAAGCGCGCCTGGCCGCCACCGAAGCCAGCCTGCCGGAATTCCAGGCCCAGGCCAGCCGTGCGCGCAACCGCATCGCCACCCTGCTCGGCCAACGCCCGGATGCCCTGAGCGTGGACCTCTCACCCAAGGCCCTGCCGGCCATCGCCAAGCGTCTGCCCATCGGCGATCCCGGTGCCCTGCTACGCCGGCGCCCGGACGTGGCCGCCGCCGAACGCCGCCTGGCTGCCGCCACCGCCGACGTCGGGGTGGCCACCGCCGACCTCTTCCCGCGGGTCAGTCTCTCCGGCTTTCTCGGCTTCACCGCCGGGCGTGGCTCGCAGATCGGCAGCAGTGCCGCCCGCGCCTGGGGTCTGGGACCGAGCATCAGCTGGGCGGCCTTCGACCTGGGCAGCGTGCGCGCCCGCTTGCGCGGCGCCCGTGCCGGCTCCGACGAGGCCCTGGCCAACTACGAGCAGCAGGTGCTGACCGCCCTGGAAGAGAGCGCCAATGCCTTCAGCGACTACGGGCGACGCCAGGAGCGCCTGCAGGCGCTGATCCGCCAGTCGGTGGCCAGTCGCGCCGCCGCCGACCAGGCCGAGATCCGCTACCGCGAAGGCGGCACCGACTTCCTGGTGCTGCTCGATGCCCAGCGCGAACGCCTGGCCGCCGAGGACCAGCAGGCTCAAGGCGAGATCGAGCTCTATCGCGGCATCGTCGCCCTCTACAAGGCCCTGGGGGGTGGCTGGGAGGTCCAACCGGCCCGCCTCGCCCAAGGCCAAGCTTCCCCCGCGCCGGCGCTCTGACCGCTGGCGCTTACCCCCGGCACGCGTGTTCTCTTGCTCCTTTGGCGTGTCGGGTTTTTTCTTCCCTGTTCCGGCGCTTTGTCCCACCGAAGCGCCGGGTACGTCCTCTCCTTGCCAACCTGAGCAAAAGCCCGTTCCAGAGGTCTCAGTGAGACCCGAACGGCGGTTGCCAGGTGGTTGAATCCTCTGCTGGACGCTGCCGGCCTGTTTCCTAATATTTTGTAAGGGAGACAGGGCTAGGATTTTGTGGTCTCTCTTTTATTATCACCTTAGGTTATTAAACCTTCGGTTCTTGTACGAAACTCGAAGATCGATTCCTCCACCTCTCGCCGTCTTGGCGATCTCTGCGTGGACGGATCGAATGCCGCTCGAGGTCTCGAGGGAGCCCCATCTATCCACCGCCGTGAGGCGCTCAGCTAAAGGATGCAGGCATGGTATTGGCGCTGATCATCGCGTTGCCCTTTCTAGGAACACTGCTGTCGCTGGCGACTGATCGCTTCGGGCGGCGTGCCTGTGCCCTGGGTACCGCCATAGCGCCTGCCGTGGCCCTGGCCCTGCTGGCCACGCAATTGCCGGCCGTGCTCGACGGCGCCGTGCTGCTGCAGCGACTGGACTGGCTGCCGGCCCTGGGCCTGAACCTCAGCCTGCGCCTGGACGGCCTGGGCCTGATGTTCGCCCTGATGATCCTGGTCATGGGCCTGCTGGTGATCCTCTATGCCACCTATTACCTGGGCAAGGACGAGTCGGTCGGCCGCTTCTTCGCCTACCTGCTGCTGTTCATGGGCGCCATGCTGGGCGTGGTACTGGCGGAAAACCTGCTGCTACTGATGGTGTTCTGGGAGCTGACCAGCCTGTCGTCCTTTCTGCTGATCGGCTTCTGGAGCCACAGCAAGGAAGCCCGCCAGGGCGCGCGCATGGCCCTGACCGTCACAGGCGGCGGCGGTCTCGCGCTGCTCGCCGGCGTCCTGCTGATCGGCCATATCGTCGGCAGCTTCGAGTTGACCGACGTGCTCGCCGCCGGCCCGCTGATCACCGGCCATGCCCTCTATCCACTGGCGCTGATCCTGGTGCTGCTGGGTGTCTTCACCAAGTCCGCCCAATTTCCCTTCCACTTCTGGCTACCCCAGGCCATGGCCGCGCCGACGCCGGTCTCGGCCTATCTGCACTCGGCGACCATGGTCAAGGCCGGGGTCTTTCTCCTGGCGCGCCTCTATCCGGCGCTGGCCGATTCGGAGTGGTGGTTCTACATCGTCACCCTCACCGGGCTCACCACCCTGGTGGTGGGCGCCATCCTGGCGCTGTTCCAGCATGACCTCAAAGGCCTGCTGGCCTATTCCACGATCAGTCACCTGGGCCTGATCACCCTGCTGTTCGGCCTCGACACCCAGCTGTCCACCGTGGCGGCGGTGTTCCACATCCTCAACCACGCGACCTTCAAGGCCTCGCTGTTCATGGCTGCCGGCATCATCGACCACGAAACCGGCAGCCGCGACATGCGCCGCCTCGCCGGGCTCGGTCGCTACATGCCGCATACGGCGGCGCTGGCCATGGTCGCCGCCGCCGCCATGGGCGGCGTGCCGCTGCTCAACGGCTTCCTGAGCAAGGAGATGTTCTTCAACGAGACCCTTCATCACGGCCTGTTCGGCAGCTTCAGCTGGATCGTGCCGGCGGTGGCGGTGCTCTATGGCGTCTTCTCGGTCGCCTACTCACTGCGCTTCATCCACGACGTCTTCTTCAATGGCGAGCCGCGCGACCTGCCCCACTATCCGCCCCATGAGCCACCGCGCTACATGAAGATCCCGGTGGAGATCCTGGTGTTGCTGTGCCTGCTGGTAGGCGTGGTGCCGGGCTATACCGTGGCGCCGCTGCTGGCCGCCAGCGCCAGCGCCGCCCTGGGCGGCAGCCTGCCAGAGTACAGCCTGGCCATCTGGCACGGCTTCAATACCGCCCTGAAGATGAGCATCCTGGCGATGATCGGCGGGGTGCTGGTCTACGCCTTCCGCCAGCCGCTGTTCCGCTGGCAAGAGGGCCTGCCCGACATCGACGCCCGCCAGGTCTTCGAGCACGCCATGAATCGTCTGGTCGGCTTCGCCCAGCGCCTGACCCTCTGCCTGGAAAGCGGGTCGCTGCAGCGCTACATCACCCTGATGCTGCTGGCGACGCTCGTGCTGCTGGTGGCGGCGCTGTCGGGCCTGGACAGCCTCACCGGCCCCGTGGCCCTGGCGCCCTTCGATCCGCTCACCGCCCTGGGCCTGGGCATCCTGATGCTGACCGCGGTGCTGACGGTGTATTTCCACCGCAACCGGCTCAAGGCACTCATGGCCCTGAGCACCGTGGGCCTGATCGTCGCCCTGCTGTTCGCCCGCTATTCGGCACCGGACCTGGCACTGACGCAGCTGTCGGTGGAAGTGGTGACCGTCATCCTGCTGGTGCTGGCGCTGTTCTTCATGCCGGATCGCACGCCCATCGAGTCCAGCAGCCTGCGCGGCCTGCGCGACGTGCTGCTGGCCAGTGGCCTGGGGCTGATGGTGGCGCTGCTGGCCTATGCCGTGCTGACCCGCCCCTATGAGCACATCGGCGACTTCTTCCTGGCCAACTCGGTGTCCGGCGGCGGTGGCTACAACGTGGTCAACGTCATCCTGGTGGACTTCCGCGGCTTCGATACCCTCGGCGAGGTGACCGTGCTGGCCATCGCCGCCGCCGGGATCTACGGTCTGCTCAAGCACCTGCACCTGCCGCATCCGCTGGTCGACCCCAAGGGCACCCCCTGGTCGCGCGACAGTCACCCGATGATCCTCAACAACGTGGCGCGGGTGCTGCTGCCCCTGGCCCTGCTGGTGTCGGCCTTCATCTTCGTACGCGGGCACAACCTGCCCGGTGGCGGTTTCATCGCCGGCCTGGTCACCGCCATCGCCCTGATCCTGCAGTACGTGGCCCATGGCGTGGCCTGGACCCAGCGCCGCCTGCCGATCAGCTACCACACCATCTGCGGTGTCGGGGTATTGATCGCCGCCCTCACCGGCCTGGGTTCGCTGGTCTTTGGTCGACCCTTCCTCACCACCGCCTTCGACTACTTCGCCATTCCGCTGATCGGCAAGACCGAACTGGCCACCGCCCTGATCTTCGACCTTGGCGTCTATCTGGCGGTAGTCGGCGCCACGCTGCTGATCCTTTCCAACCTGGGCCACGTCAGCCGCGACGAGACGGACACCGACGGATCCAGCCAGGAGGTGCTCTGACATGGAGATCCTGTTCTGCACGACCCTCGGGGTCCTCGTCGCCACCGGCGTCTACCTGCTGCTCAGAGCACGCCTCTATCCGGTGGTGCTGGGCCTCACCCTGCTCTCCTATGCGGTCAATCTCTTCCTGTTCGCCATGGGTCGGTTGCGCACCGGCGTGCCGGCGGTGATCGGCAAGGCCGCCGAGCATGCCGATCCGGTGCCCCAGGCGCTGGTGCTGACCGCCATCGTCATCGGCTTTGCCATGACCGCCTTCGTGGTGGCCCTGTCGCTGCGCGCCCTGGGCGAATTGCGCACCGACCACGTGGATGGCGAGGAGCCACGCCGATGAACCACCTGATCATCCTGCCCATCCTCGTCCCCTTGTTTACCGGCGGCTTCCTGCTGATGCGCCCACGGCTATCCGCCAGGGCCTCGCGCGGGCTGTCGCTGCTCGCCACCTGGGCCCTGCTGCCGCTGGCGGTGCTGCTCCTGCAGCGGGCCAGTAGCGGTCAGCTGGAGGTCTACGCCCTGGGCGACTGGGCGGCGCCCTTCGGCATCGTCCTGCTGCTGGATCGCCTGGCCGCGCTGATGCTGCTCACCGTGGCGGTGCTGGCCGCTGGCGCGGTGCTCTACGCCTGCCGCGGCGACGATGCTCGCGGCCCGGACTTCCATGCGCTGTTCCAGTTTCAGCTGCTGGGCATCAACGGCGCCTTCCTCACCGGCGACCTGTTCAATCTCTTCGTCTTCTTCGAGATCCTGCTGATCGCCTCCTATGCCCTGCTGGTGCACGGCGCCGGACCGGACCGGATACGCGCCGGCCTGCACTACGTGGTGCTCAACCTGGTGGGCTCGGCGCTGTTCCTGATCGGCATCGGCCTGCTCTACGGCCTGCTCGGCACCCTGAACATGGCCGACCTGGGCCTGAAGGTAGCTAGCGCCGACCCCGAGCGCGCGCCCCTGTTGGCCGCTGCGGGCTTCCTGCTGCTGGTGGTCTTTGGCCTCAAGGGCGCCATCCTGCCGCTGTACTTCTGGCTGCCCAGCGCCTATTCCACGGCCAGCGCGCCAGTCGCCGCGCTGTTCGCCATCATGACCAAGGTCGGACTCTACGCCATCGTCCGCGTCTTCCTACTGGTGTTCGGCGCCGCGGCTGGGCCGCTTGCGCACTATGTGCTGCCCTGGCTCTGGCCGCTGGCGGCGGTCACCCTGGCCGCCGGGGTGTTCGGCGCCCTGGCCGCCCATCACCTCAAGGCGCTGCTTGGCTATCTGGTGGTCATCTCGGTCGGCATGCTACTTACCGGCGTCGCCCTGGGCAGCGTCGCGGGCCTGGCCGCTGCCTTCTTCTACCTGGTGCACAGCACCTGGATCGCCGGCGCCCTGTTCCTGCTGGCCGACCTCATCGCTCAGCAGCGCGGCCTCCAGGGCGACATCCTCAAAAGCGGACCCGAGCTGCGTCATCCGCGTCTATTGGGCGGGTTGTTCTTTCTCGGCGCGGTCTCCGTCGCCGGGCTGCCGCCCTTCCCCGGCTTTCTCGGCAAGGTGATGCTCCTGCAGGCCACCGGTACCGCCTGGCCGGCGCTGATCATCTGGCCGGTGGTGCTGCTGGGTGGGCTGGGCATGATCATCGCCCTGTCCCGCGCCGGCACGACGCTGTTCTGGCGCGCCAACAACGTGGCCCTGGAGGTGCGCCTCGATCGCATCCAGCTCGCCGCGACCCTCGGCCTGCTGCTGGGCAGCCCCCTGCTGATGGCTGCGGCGGCTCCGCTGCATGGCTACGCCCTGGAAACCGCCCGGCAACTGCTGGATGTCTCCGCCTACTTCGACATCGTCCGGGAGGTTGGCCCATGAAACGCTGGCTACCGCACCCACTGCTCACCGGGCTGCTGACCCTGACCTGGCTGCTGCTCAACAACAGCCTGAGCCTGGGCCAGTTGCTGCTGGGCCTGCTGTTAGGCTGGGGGATCCCGCTGCTCTGCCGGGACTTCCTGCTCAGCGCCCCGCGCCTGCGGCGTCCTGGTCTGCTGCTGCGCTACATGCTGATGGTGGTATACGACATCGTCGTCGCCAACCTGCACGTCGCCCGCCTGGTGCTGGGCCGCCCCGAGGCGCTCCGGCCGGCCTTCATCGAGGTACCCATCGACATCGAGGACGAGTTCCTCCTCACCTTGCTGGCCTGCGTGGTTTCCCTTACCCCCGGCACCGTGTCCTCAGGCCTCAGCGGCGATCGCAAGACCCTGCTGCTGCACGGGCTGGACGTCGAGGACAAGGAGGCGATGATCCTCCAGGTCAAGACCCGCTATGAAGCCCCGCTCAAGGAGATCTTCGAATGCTCACCTACGTGACCCTGCTGTGCCTGGGGATGATGGGCATAGCCGCCGTGCTCAACGTCTATCGGCTGGTCAAGGGACCCGACATGCCTGATCGGGTGCTGGCGCTGGATACGCTCTATATCAACGTCCTGGCGATCATCATCCTGTTCGGGATCTGGCTGGCCACCGACGTCTTCTTCGAAGCGGCGCTGCTCATCGCCGTGACCGGCTTCGTCGGCACCGTGGCGCTGGGCAAGCATATGCTCCATGGCGAAATCATCGACTGACGTAGGAGCTACCCCATGCCCTTCTGGCTCGAACTCCTGATCTGCGCCCTGCTGCTCATCGGCAGCAGCTTCGCCCTCATCGGCGCCATCGGCCTTTACCGGCTGCCGGACTTCTTCATGCGCCTGCATGGCCCGACCAAGGCCACCACCCTGGGCGTGGGCAGCACCATCATCGCCTCCATGCTGTTCTTCAGCGTCCAGGGCGAGGGCCTGAGCCTGCACGAACTGCTGATCGCCCTGTTCATCTTCATCACCGCACCGGTGAGCGCCCACATGCTCGCACGCGCCGCCATCCAGCAGAAGGTCAAGCAGGTAGAGCGCACCGACGGCCAGCCGTGGCGCTAAGCTAGGCTCGACAACTCGCCAGCGTGGTGCTGGCGAGCCGCTTGGCGGTCCTAGCGACCGCCGCTGACCTTGCTGAAGTCCTGGCGACCGAAGGGATTGGGCTGATAGCCCTCGACAGTGGTCTTGGCCAGTACCGTCACCGTCGGATGGGCCAACGGCAGCCACAGCGCCTGATCGTGGATGATGCGCTGCGCCTGGTGGTACACCGTGGCCCGGGCCATCTGGTCGGCCAGGGTCTTGCCCTTGCTGATGGCACCATCCAGGGTCTTGTCGCAATAGCGCGCGAAATTCAGCCCCGATTGCACCGAGGCGCAGGAGAATTGCGGCGTCAGGTAGTTGTCCGGATCACCGTTGTCCCCGGCCCAGCCCATGAACAGCAGATCGTGCTCGCCGGTCTTGGCGCGGCGGATTAGCTCGCCCCACTCGATCACCTGGATCTGTGCATCGACACCAATCTTCTTCAGGTCGGCCTGCAGCATCTGGGCGCCCAGTTGCGGATTGGGATTGAGCAGGCTGCCGCTGGGTCGCGTCCAGATGGTGGTCTTGAAGCCATCCTTGACACCCGCCTGGGCCAGCAGGGCCTTGGCCTTGGCCGGATCATAGGGATAGGCCGGCACATCCTTGGCGTAGCCCCAGGTGGTGGGCGGATAGATGTTGTCGGCGGCCACCGCGGTGTCCTGGAACACCGCCTTGAGATAGCTCTGCTTGTCGAAGGCCAGGTTGATGGCCTGGCGCACCTTTATGTTGTCCAGCGGCGGATGGGTGGTGTTGATGCCGACGAAGGCGGTCATGAAGGCCGGCGTCTGCAGCACCTGCAGGCTCTTGTCTTCCCGGGCGCTCTGCAGATCCTGGGGCTTGGGCGACAGGGCGACCTGGCACTCGCCACGCTTGAGCCGCTGCAGCCGTACCGCCGAGTCCGGAGTGATGGCGTAGATCAGGCCATCCAGCTTGGGCTTGCCGGCGAAATAGTCCGGATTGGCGGCATAGCGCACCACGGCGTCCTTCTGGTAGCGCTTGAAGACGAAGGGCCCGGTACCGATGGGCTCGTCGTTGAGCTGAGCGGTCTTGCCGGCCTTGAGCAACTGGTCGGCGTATTCGGCGGAGTAGATGGAGGCGAAGCCCATGCTCAAGGTCGGCAGGAAGGTGGCGTCCGGGCTGTTGAGCACGATGCGCACGCCGAGATCGCTGGTCTTTTCCACGCTCTTGATCAGCTTTGGCCACTGCATCGACTGAGCATGGGGGTAACCGCTCTTGGCCACCGCATGCCAGGGATGATCCTTGTCCAGCATGCGCTGGAAGCTGAACACCACGTCATCGGCCGTCAGGTCGCGGCTGGGGGTGAAGTAGTCGGTGTGGTGAAACTTCACGTCCGGGCGTAGGGCGAAGTCGTAGGTCAGGCCGTCGTTGGACACCGTCCAGCTTTGCGCCAGGCTCGGTACCAGCTTGCCTTCGCCAGCGTCGTACTCCACCAGCCGATTCATCAGCACATCGGCCGAGGCGTTGGTGGTGGTCAGGGAGTTGTATTGCACCACGTCGAATCCATCCGGACTGGCTTCGGTGCAGACGCTGAGCGTGGCGGCCTGAGCCAGCAGGGGCGCGAAGAGCAGAGGCAAGGCGGCGAAACGCATGGACGATTCCTTGTAGATCCGAGGTGGGCAGACGGTAAGCGCCTGGCTGACAGCGGCCAAAGGAGCGCTGCGGGCGGTCGTCTGGCGGACGTGGATGGCTTGTGTCGTTCGTTCTAAACTAGACCACCCGTCCGTCCGTCACAATGCTTCTGACCGACGAACGGTTGACATTCCGGCCAGGCCCACACGGTGCGGGGTTCGCAGGCATTTCATCCGTCGTCCCACCTTGTTATCCCAGGGTGCTTCTGGTATAAAACAGCGCTCTTTTTTCGGGGTATGGCCGCTTCAGGTCCCCGGCATTTGCCGGCTCTCCCCGTCAAAACAGGAATCAATACAGTTACAAGCGGCCAACCCATGCCGGGTTTGGCATGAGGTTTATGAGGGCTGAGCCATGTCGAGAGTTTGCCAAGTAACCGGTAAGGGTCCGATTACTGGGAACAACGTTTCCCACGCTAACAACAAAACCCGTCGTCGTTTCCTGCCGAACCTGCAGCATCACCGTTTCTGGGTAGAATCCGAGAAGCGCTTCGTGCGTCTGCGCGTTTCTGCCAAGGGCATGCGTATCATCGACAAGCGCGGTATCGAAACCGTCCTGTCCGAGCTGCGTAGCCGCGGCGAAAAATTCTAAGGGGATTCGTCATGCGTGAATTGATCCGTTTGATTTCCAGTGCCGGTACCGGTCACTTCTACACCACTGACAAGAACAAGCGCACCAAGCCCGAAAAGATCGAAATCAAGAAATTCGATCCGGTCGTGCGCAAGCATGTCATGTACAAGGAAGGCAAGATCAAGTAATTGATCGCCCCTTGAACAAGAAACCCGCCTCGGCGGGTTTTTTGTTGCCTGGCGTTTGGCGGCTCCGGCGCCGGGAGCGCCAGAGGCCAGTCAGACGGTCACTTGAACTGACCGGTCAGCTCGCGCAGGGCGGCTTCGGCACCGAGGATCTTCTGCATGCACTCCCGCGCCTTGGTCGGATCTATGTTCAGCCGCGTATAGAGATCGTCGGGAATGGCCTGGGCCGGGCCGTTGCCGATGCCTTCGCCACGCAGCAGCTGCACCGCGAGAAAGATCAGGTTGGGATAGACCGCCTGCTCGCCGCGATACTCGGGATCACCCTGGAAGCGCAGCGCAGTGACCACCTCTTCGGGCATCTCCCAGCAGCGCATCAGGGCGGCGCCGATCTGCTCACGGGTGATGCCCAGCAGGTGATGCTCGATCACCTGGTGATCCAGCTGGCGGTTGGCCTCCAGATGGCGGCAGATCAGCGTGAAGTGCGGCGGAAAGACGTGGGCCAACACCAGGTAGCCGAAGTTGTGCAGCAGCCCGCCCAGATAGGCCAGGCCCATTTCCGGCCGCTCCGCTCGCGGCATGGCGCGCGCCAGGCCCTCGATCAGGGCGGCGGTGTAGATGGCCTGCTTCCAGTAAGGGGTTTCCTGCTCGGCCTGATCGCTGGGCAGGCTCAGGGTCTTGCCCAGGGCCAGGCCGAGAGCCAGGTTGATCACCAGATCGAAGCCCAGCACCCGTACGATGGCGTCCTCCACCGAGCGGATCTTGCCGGGCGCGGCATAGTAGGGCGATGCCGCCCAGCTGATCACCTGGGCGGCCAGGGCCGGATCGGTCTCCACCACGTTGGCCAGGTCGTCCACCGTGGCATCGGGATCGACCCGCAGCTTGATGACCTTTTCCGCGGTCTTGGACAGCGGCGGGATTTCCAGGGTCTCGTCCAGGCGCTGGCGGATACGCCGCGCGGTAAAGGCGGTGGCCGCATGGAGGATTTCCGCCTGGTCGCGTTCCGGCTGGCGCAGGTTCGGCTGGATGCCGGCGGCCGGAATACCGAAGCTGCCCGCGGTCGCCTGGCTCAGCAGACGGCGATAGTCAGACGTTTCCACTTCGAGCAGCAACGAGTGCTCACCGGACTCCAGCAGCAGACGCGGCGCCTCCAGCAGACGCTCGTCATACAGGCAGGGGGAATTGGTCAGAGACGGCAGCCCTGGCAGGACATCCAGCTCATAACGCTCCAGGGTGCGCGCCAGACGATCCGGTGCCACCACCGTCAGCTGGCGACCGGTGAACTCCACCAGCCGGCGCAGATCCAGCAGCTGATCCTCGGGCAGGAGCACCAGCAACATGCCGACGCTGTCGCTGAGCAGCACCGTGTGCACCCGGTTCGCCTGCGGCTGACGCGCCGTCGCCGACACCGGCCGATAGGCCAGGCTCAATTGGGCGAGCAGTTGCTGGATCGAAGAGGGGACTTCGGGAAGGGGCGAAGCGAGCGCTACATCGGTCATGGCATATTCATCCTCACGTACGCCCTGGAGTATAACCATTCGGCTCCGTAGGTAGCGTCGTCTGTATAGGCTTTGTCAAACCTGCCCGTATTGCTGTCCGTGGCGCAACCAGCGCTCTAGTAGTGGACCGGCATGACTCGGCCAGCGCGCGAGCAGTTCCTGAGCCGCATCGCGCACCGCCGGCAGCCAGTGGGCATCGCGCATCAGATCGGCCACCTTGAATTGCAACAGGCCGGTCTGGCGGGTGCCGAGCATCTCGCCAGGGCCACGCAATTCCAGGTCCTTCTCGGCAATGATGAAGCCGTCGTTGGTCTCGCGCATGATGGCCAGGCGTTCGCGACCGATTTGCGACAGCGGGGGATGGAACAGCAGCACGCAATGGCTGACCGCACTGCCCCGCCCGACCCGGCCACGCAACTGGTGCAGCTGGGCCAGGCCTAGGCGCTCGGGATTCTCGATGATCATCAGGCTGGCGTTGGGCACGTCCACGCCCACCTCGATCACCGTGGTAGCCACCAGCAGCTGCAGATTGCCGGCCTTGAACTCGGCCATCACCGCGGCCTTTTCCGCCGGCTTCATGCGCCCGTGGATCAACCCCACGTGCAGTTCGGCCAGGGCCAGCTGCAATTCCTCGTAGGTGGTCTCGGCCGCCTGGCAGGTGAGCTCCTCGGATTCCTCGATCAGGGTGCAGACCCAGTAGGCCTGGCGCCCCTCATGGCAGGCGGCGCGGACCCGCTCCACCACTTCCTCGCGACGGCTGTCGGTCACGCTCACGGTGTTGACCGGCGTCCGCCCGGGTGGCAATTCGTCGAGCACCGAGGTATCCAGATCGGCATAGGCGCTCATGGCCAGGGTCCGCGGGATGGGCGTGGCGGTCATGATCAGCTGGTGCGGCGCCAGGCGGCCATCGACACCCTTCTGGCGCAGCGCCAGACGCTGCTGCACGCCGAAGCGGTGCTGTTCGTCGATCACCACCAGCGCCAGCCGAGCGAAGCGCACCTCCTCCTGGAACAGCGCATGGGTGCCCACTACCATGGGCGCACCGGCGGCGATGCGTTCCAGCGAGCTGACGCGGGCCTTGCCCTTGAGCTTGCCGGCCAGCCAGGCCACCTCGATGTCCAGGGCGGCGAACCAGCGCTGGAAGTTGAGGAAGTGCTGCTCGGCGAGGATCTCGGTGGGCGCCATCAGGGCCACCTGATAGCCGGCCTCGATGGCCTGCAAGGCGGCCAGGGCCGCCACTACCGTCTTGCCCGCGCCCACATCGCCCTGCACCAGCCGCAGCATGGGTTCGGCCTGGGCCAGGTCGTAGGCGATCTCGCGCCCGACGCGCTGCTGGGCACCGGTAGGTGTGAAACCAAGGTTATCCAGATACAGCTGCGGTAGCCGGCGGGCGGCTGGCAAGGGCACCGCGCGCTGGGCTCGCAGGGTTTCGCGCAGTCGCTGCAACGACAGCTGATGGGTCAGCAATTCCTCGAAGACCAGCCGCTCCTGGGCCCAGTGACGGCCCTCGGCCAGCTCTTCCAGATCCGCATCCGGCGGCGGCCGGTGCAGATAGCGCAAGGCATCGGCCAGCGGCCCCAGGCGATAGTGCTCGGCCATCTCCGGCGGCAGCCAGTCCGGCAGGGACTCGGGCCCCAGCCGCTCCAGAGCCTGGGCGCTGAGCTGGCGCAGGCGCAGCTGGGTGAGGCCTTCGGTGGTCGGGTAGATGGGTGTCAGCGTCTGCTCGACCGGGGCGGGCGCGCTTTCGTCCTGGGCGCGGTATTCGGGGTGGTAGATCTCCAGGCCGGAGGCACCGGGACGCACCTCGCCATAGCAGCGCAGCAGGGTGCCGCGGGCCATGCCATCCTTTTGCGCCTGGCTGAAGTGGAAGAATCTCAGCGAGAGCGTACCGCTGCCGTCCTGCAGCCGCACCAGCAGGCTGCGCCGCCGCCCCATGAGCACTTCAGCGGAGGCGACCATGCCTTCCACCACGGCGTCCTGGCCAGGCCGCAGGGCGCCGATGGGTACGATGCGGGTACGGTCCTGATAGCGCAGCGGCAGGTGGAAGAGCACGTCCTGCAGGGTTTCCAGGCCCACCCGTGCGAGCTTTTCCTGCAGGGCCGCGCCTACCCCCTTGAGCGCGGTGACCGGCGTCGCGGCCAGTTCGCTCATGCGGGCTGCACGATGCCCTTGGCTTCGGGCCGGGCCACGGAACACAGCCGCACCGAATCGGCCAGCACCTCGATGGCCTTGGGCCGTGGGAAACTGGCACGCCAGGCGATGGCCACGGTGCGATAGGGCACCGGCCGCTCGAAGGGCCGCACCTCGATGATCCCAGGCGCATAGTGGTGACTTTCCACCGCCGAGAACGGCAGTACCGAGACGCCCAGGCCCGAGGCCACCATGTGGCGGATGGTTTCCAGGGACGAGGACTCCACCGTGGAATTCTTGTTTTCCTCGTGCTTGCGCACCGTCGGACAGGCTTCGAGAACCTGGTCGCGGAAGCAGTGACCTTCACCCAGCAGCAGCAGGCTCTTGTCGCTGAGCTGGTTCTGCGGGATGGTCTTGAGCTTGGTCCAGGGGTGACGCGCCGGCATCATCACGTAGAAGGGCTCGTCATACAGCGGCAGGGTCAGGACGTCCGGCTCGTTGAACGGCAGGGCGAGGATGATGGCGTCCAGTTCACCGGTGCGCAGCTTGTCGCGCAGTATATGAGTGAAGTTTTCTTCGATGTACAACGGCATCTCCGGCGCCACCCGGTTGAGTTGCGGAATGAGATGCGGAAAGAGATAGGGCCCGATGGTATAGATGGCGCCGATCTTCAGCGGCGCCGTGAGCTGGTTCTTGCCGGCCTGGGCCAGCTCGCGGATACCCTGCGCCTGCTCCAGCACCTTTTGCGCCTGGGCGACGATGCCCTCGCCGGTGGGGGTGAGGCGCACGGCACTCTTGCTGCGCTCGAAGATCAGAATGCCCAGCTCGTCCTCGAGCTTCTTGACGCCGACCGACAGCGTCGGCTGGCTGACGTGGCAACGCTCGGCGGCTCGGCCAAAGTGCTGTTCCTGGGCGAGCGTGACGATATAGCGCAGTTCAGTCAGGGTCATAGTCAAATTCCATGGGTTGCCGGTCAATCTTAGCGGCTGTCTCTATCAACGGCCACCCAAGACGGGCAGGTGCCCGGCCTATCCGGTTGGACCTCGCCCAGGCTCAGGCTACCCTGGCCGTCTGTCCAGGCCTTTGCAGAAGGAAACACCGATGAGCACCATCCTGATCGCCGGTTGTGGCGATGTCGGCAGCCGCCTTGGCCTGCAACTGGTGGCCCAGGGTCACCGCGTCTTCGGTCTCAGGCGCAATGTCGCCGCCCTGCCCGCCACCCTGCTGCCCGTGGCGGGCGACCTGGCCGAGGTCCAGCCACCCGCGGACTGGCCCCGCGAGCCCCTGGATCAGGTGGTCTATGCCACCGCCGCGACCCACCATGACGAAGCCGGCTACCGCGCCGCCTATGTCGATGGCCTGCGCCACCTGCTGGGCTGGCTGGCCGCCTGCGGCCAACGCCCACGGCGCCTGTTGTTCGTCTCCAGCAGCGGGGTCTACGCCCAGCAGGACGGCGCCTGGGTCGACGAGACCGCCCCCGCCGAACCCGAGCGTTTTTCCGGACGCCTCCTGCGCGAGGCGGAAGAGGTGGCGCTCGGCAGTGGCATCCCTGCCAGCGTGGTGCGCTTGACGGGCATCTATGGCCCGGGACGCGAAGCGCTGCTGCGGCAGGTCCGCGAGGGCTCCCGGGTGACCCGCGAGCCGCCGCTGTATGGCAATCGCATCCATGTCGAGGACGCCGCCGGCCTGCTGGCGTTGCTGTTGCAGCGTGATCGTGAAGGGGTCGCCCTGGATGATCTCTACCTGGGCGTGGACGACGATCCGGCGCCGCTGGACGAGGTGGTCGACTGGCTACGCGCCCGCCTGGGCATCACCACCTGGTCGGACGACGCTCAGCTGCGCCGCGCCGGCAGCAAGAGATGCAGCAATGCCCGCGCCAGGGCGCTGGGCTGGACGCCCCGCTACCCCAGCTATCGCGAAGGCTATGCGGCCATTCTCGACCGCTGAAACGACAGAGCCCGACACAAGGCCGGGCTCCGTTCTCAGCTAGCTAGCCACTCAGTCACGCAGGGCTTGACCACGCGTGGCCTGAGGACGCTCCTCGACCTTGGCGGTGCTCTTCAGGTGCGGCAGGGCGGCCCAGTAGGCGGCGCCCTTCTCGGCATCGTAGAGGCCTTCCCACTTGGCGATGACCAGGGCGGCCAGGGCGTTGCCGATCACGTTCAGGGCGGTGCGCGCCATGTCCATGATGCGGTCCACGCCGGCGATGAAGGCCAGCCCTTCCAGCGGAATGCCGACGCTGCCCAGGGTGGCCAGCAGCACCACGAAGGAGACCCCCGGCACGCCAGCGATACCCTTGGAGGTGACCATCAGGGTCAGCACCAGCAGCAGCTGCTGGCTCAGCGACAGGTCGATGCCATAGAGCTGGGCGATGAACAGCGCCGCGATGCTCTGGTAGAGGGTGGAGCCGTCGAGGTTGAAGGAGTAGCCGGTGGGTACCACGAAGCTGGTGATGGCCTTGGGCGCGCCATAGGCCTCCATCTTCTCGATGATGCGCGGCAGCACGGTTTCCGAGCTGGCGGTGGAATAGGCCAGGATCAGCTCGTCCTTGAGGATGCGGATGATGCGGAAGATCGAGAAGCCGAACAGCTTGGCCACCAGGCCCAGCACGCCAAGGGCGAAGAAGCCGATGGCCACGTAGACCAGCACCACCAGCTTGGCCAGCGGCAGCAGGGAAGCGAAGCCGAAGTTGGCCACGGTCACCGCGATCAGGGCGAAGACGCCGATGGGGGCGTAGTTCATGATCATGTGGGTGACCTTGAACATGGCCTCGGAAATGCCCTGGAAGACGCGTACCACCGGCTCGCGGGTGGCTTCCGGCAGAGCGCCCAGGCCCAGACCGAACATCACGGCGAAGAAGATGATCGGCAGCATCTCGCCGCGGGCGACGGCGGCGAAGACGTTGGACGGGATCAGGTTGAGGATGGTCGCGATGAAGGCGTGGTCATGCTGCACTTCCGCGGTGGTCTTCTGGTACTGGGAGATGTCGGTGGTGCCCAGGGTGCTCATGTCGATGCCGGCGCCAGGCTGCACACTGTCGGCGAAAAACAGGCCGACGACGATGGCCAGGGTGGTGACGATCTCGAAATAGAGGATGGTCTTGAGGCCGATACGACCGAGCTTCTTGGAGTCGCCGACGCCGGCGATGCCAACCACCAGGGTGGCGATGACGATGGGCACCACGATCATCTTGATCAGCCGGATGAAGATGTCGCCGGCCGGCTTGAGGACGTTCGAGATCCACCAGGCCTTCTCGGCGCTGAAGTGGTTGAGCAGTGCGCCGACGGCGATCCCCAGCACGAGGCCGATGAGGATCTGCCACGCGAGGCTGAGCTTGGGCTTGGTCATGTACCGACACCTTTGTTCTATTTGGATGGAGTTCGGGACGAACGTCACCGTGCCGGGTCGTGATGCGCAATGCGCATGCAACGCCAACGTGGAGGGTGCGTTCAGGCTGCGGAAACGGTGCTCGAAAAGGACGAGGAGCACCAAGGCGTCACACTTTTGCCAGAGGGTAACGGGGTATGTCTAATGCCGCTGTCGCCTGCCCTATGCCGTTCCGGCATGAGGCGTCCCGAAAGGGCCGCGCAGCATACAGGCACTGGCGCCTTGCACGCCAGGCATACGGAGGCGCCGCTCATCGCGGCGCCTCCTGGGGATCAGCCGTTGAAGGTGGAAGGATCCGGACCCAGACGCTTGTCCTGATTCAGCCCGGCGATCTGCCGCAGGTCCTCGTCGTCCAGGGCGAAGTCGAAGATCTGCATGTTTTCTTCGATGCGCTTGGGCGTCTTGGATTTGGGGAAGATGATATTGCCGAGCTGGATGTGCCAACGCAGCACCACCTGGGCTGGCGTCTTGCCGTGCTTGGCCGCCAGCTGTTGCAGGATCGGGCTGCCCAGCAGCTCGCCGCCCTGGGCCAGCGGACTCCAGGCTTCGGTGGCGATGCCCTTGTAGGTGTTGAAGTCGCGCAGCTCCTGCTGTTGCAGCAGCGGATGGCACTCGATCTGGTTGACCACCGGCACCACGCCGGTCTCGGTCAGCAGGGTCTCGATGTCGGCCTGGCGGAAGTTGGAGACGCCAATGGACTTCACCCGGCCCTGGTTGCGCAATTCGATCAAGGCCTTCCAGCTGTCGAGGAACAGGCCCTTTTCCGGCAGCGGCCAGTGGATCAGGTAGAGGTCGACATGCTCCAGCCCCAGCTTGGCGAGGCTTGTGTCGAAAGCACGCAGAGCGCTGTCGTAGCCCTGGTCGGCATTCCACAGCTTGGTGGTGATGAACAGCTCATCGCGCGGCAGACCAGCCTGGGCGATGGCTTGGCCGACGCCCTCCTCGTTGCCGTAGATGGCGGCGGTATCGATGTGGCGATAGCCCAGGTCGAGGGCCGTCTTGACCACCTGGGCGGTCTCGTCGGCCGGGGTCTGCCAGACTCCCAGGCCGAACTGCGGGATATGGTGACCGTCGTTGAGCTGAAGACGGGTGATCGCGGACATGCGTCGCTCCTCTGGAATGGATGGTGTCAGAGGTGTGACTGGTGGCGGTGGCCTTTTGCTCCCGATCAGTCGAGGCGCATGGCCTCGGGCACGCTGTAGCTTTCCACCCAGCCCAGCACGGTATGGCCATCCTGCTGCAGCTCGATGCGCTTCCAGCGCTGGAAGGAACGGGTCTCGATCACCCGCACTTGGGTATCACCGGAGAGACGGACGAGGGTGTTGCGCGCGCGCTCACGACTGCGGTCGTAAACGAAGGGCCACTTGAGGACATCGACCGGGCCGCGCAGCAGCCAGCCCTGTCCCTCTTCGGCGAAGCGAAAGGACACGCCGCCCTCGGCGCGAGCGGCGGTACTGCCGAGCAGCAGCAAGGACGCCACGAGCAGCGCGGGAACGATACGGCGAAGGGTCGAAAGGACATTCGGGGTCATGCTGGCCTCGTCTGTAGCACCAAAAAAAACAGCGCCCGAACCGGACGCTGCGAGGGTAGACCCCTTGGTGTGGCAAACGACTGCAGGGTTTGCCCAGGAATGCCAAATGGCCAGCATTCCCGGACAAAACCCTTAGCGCGATGCTCAGGCCGCGCTGAACAGCTTGTGCGGATCGATGACGAATTTCTTCGGTACGCCCGAATCGAATTCGCTGTAGCCGCGGGGTGCCTCGTCCAGGGTGATCACCTGCACGCCGACGATGTCGGCGATCTTGATGCGATCCCACATGATCGCCTGCATCAGCTGGCGGTTGTACTTCATCACCGGGGTCTGGCCGGTATGGAAGCTGTGGGACTTGGCCCAGCCCAGACCGAAGCGGATGCTCAGGGCACCCTCCTTGGCCGCGGAATCCACCGCACCCGGGTCGTCGGTCACGTACAGGCCGGGGATGCCGATCTTGCCGGCTACGCGCACGACGCCCATCAGCGAGTTCAGCACCGTGGCCGGGGCCTCGCTCTTGGCGCCTTCGTGACCATGGCCACGGGCCTCGAAGCCTACGGCATCGACGGCGCAATCCACTTCCGGCGTACCCAGCAACGCAGCGATCTGCTCGTGCAGCGGGGTGTCCTGGGACAGGTCGGCGATCTCGAAGCCCTGGGCCTTGGCATGGGCCAGGCGCACCGGGTTGACGTCGCCGACGATGACCACCGCGGCGCCCAGCAAGCGGGCCGAGGCGGCAGCCGCCAGACCCACGGGGCCGGCACCAGCAACATAGACGCTGGTGCCCGGGCCGACGCCGGCGGTGACGGCGCCGTGGTAGCCGGTAGGCAGGATGTCGGACAGGCAGGTGAGGTCACGGATCTTTTCCATGGCCGCATCGCGATTCGGCAATCTGAGCAGGTTGAAGTCGGCGTAGGGGACCAGCACGTATTCGGCCTGGCCACCGACCCAGCCGCCCATGTCGACGTAGCCATAGGCGCCACCGGCGCGCGACGGGTTGACGGTCAGGCAGACCCCGGTGTCCTGCTCCTTACAGGTGCGGCAGCGGCCGCACGCGACGTTGAAGGGCACCGAGACCAGGTCGCCGACCTTGAGGGTTTCGACGTCACGGCCCGCTTCGATGACTTCGCCGGTGATCTCGTGGCCGAGCACCAGGCCTTCAGGTGCGGTGGTCCGGCCGCGCACCATGTGCTGGTCGGAACCACAGATGTTGGTGGATACCACGCGCAGGATCACGCCGTGGTCGATACGCTTGCCCTGCGGGGTTTCCATCTTCGGATAGGGGATGGTCTGCACCTCGACCTTGCCCGCGCCCAGATAGACGACGCCACGATTACCGGACATGTTGCACCTCGCTGTTGTTGTTGGACTGGCTCTAGGGGTTCGAGCCTAGTCCTCGCGAAGCGCGGCGTCTGTGGGGATGGCGTTTTTGACCATGCCGAGGTCGCCCTGACAGGTCGTCTTGGCGAACCCGTTCACGCCGCCGGAGCGGACGGCGTGAACGGCCGGGGTCAGGCGGGCGCGAGTGCGGCGGCGCGGCGCTCGCGGCTGAGCAGGTAGAAACCGATGCCTACCCCCAGCAGTGCCAGCCCCATGACGTACCAGGCCGGACCCAGCGGATGCTCCTTGAGCATCAGGGTGACTACCATGGGCGTCAGGCCGCCAAAGATGGCGTAGGCGACGTTGTAGGAGAAGGACAGGCCCGAGAAGCGCACCTTGGGCGGGAAGGCCAGCACCATCACCCGCGGCACGCCGCCGATGACACCGACCGCTGCGCCGGCCAGCGCATAGAGAGGGAACAGCCACTCCGGATGGACCTTCAGACCGGCATAGAGCGCCCAGCTGGCCACCGCCAGGATCAGGCCGCCGACGATGAACACCGGGCCGCTGCCGAAGCGATCGGACAGGGCGCCGGAGAGGATGCAGCCCAGGGTCAGGAAGACGATGGCCAGGCTGTTGGCCTTGAGCGCCAGGGCGGCGGAGAAACCGTACTGGGTCTGCAGCAGGGTCGGGGTCATGAGGATGACCACCACGATGCCGGCGGTGAGCATCCAGGTCAGCAACATGGACAGGATCACACTGCTGCGATGGTCGCGCAGCACCGCCTTGAGCGGTACTTCCTCGGCCAGCGACTTGTGGATCGCCAGTTCGGCGAACACCGGCGTCTCGTGCAGCCAACGGCGCAGGTAGACCGAGAACAGGCCGAAGACACCGCCGATGATGAAGGGGAAACGCCAGGCGTAGTCGGCCACTTCCACCGGGGTGAAGACGGTATTGATCAAGGTCGCCATCAGCGACCCGAGCAGGATGCCGAAGGTGAGGCCGGCGGTCAGGGTGCCGCAGGCATAGCCGACGTGCTTGCCGGGGACATGCTCGGAGACGAACACCCAGGCGCCGGGCACCTCGCCACCGATGGCCGCCCCCTGGATGATGCGCAGCACCAGCAGCAGGATGGGCGCGGCCACGCCGATCTGGGCGTAGGTGGGCATCAGGCCCATGCCCAGGGTGGGCAGCGCCATCATGAAGATGCTCAGGGTGAACATCTTCTTGCGCCCGAGCAGGTCGCCGAAGTGGGCCATGATGATGCCGCCCAGCGGTCGCGCCAGGTAGCCCGCGGCGAAGATGCCGAAGGTCTGCATCTGCCGCAGCCAGTCGGGCATGTCGACGGGAAAGAACAGCTTCCCCACCACCGCGGCGAAGAAGACGAAGATGACGAAGTCGTAGAACTCCAGCGCGCCACCCAGGGCGGACAGCGAGAGGGTCTTGTAGTCGTTGCGGCCCAGAGGGCGCGACGTGAGCGGCGCGGAGGCGGATTGCAGTTTCATCGATGATCCCGGACAAGAGAGGAGCGCAAAGGAAATTCGGCCTCTGGCATCCTTCCGGGTGTAGCGGACAAGACGCGGCCCCGAGTGACCCTCCGCCTTGGGGCGGCTGGCAGGGATCGGGCGGATCGCCGGATGGGCGCCGGACCTGCACCGCGCCACCTGCGCTCTTGTGGAGCACGGCGGCAGCAGGTCTACCGATCATTACCTGATCATCGGACGTACGCGACCCTCTGGATTGCCTGGCCACGCACGGTGCCCACGATAGCAAATCTGCAAGGAATTTCCGCTATTCATTCAGGCTGTATTCAGCGGCTATCTGACGAGCCATGGCTATGCCTTTCTGGTGCGAAAGCGGTCGAGGCGCTCTGCCCCAAGCGTTATACTGTAGCCCCCTAACGATCTCCTCAAAGAGATTGGCAGCATTCTTGCATGCGGATGCTGAACGTTACCTACCTATCCGGGCTCCCGAGGGCCCTGTCATGATCGAAGAGCTCGAACAAGAAGATCCCATCCCCCAGGGCGACCTGGCCATGCAGATCACTGCCCTGCCCCGTGAAACCAACGGGTTTGGCGACATCTACGGCGGCTGGCTGGTGGCCCAGATGGACCTGGCCGGCAGCGCCATGGCCAGTCGCCTGGCCGCCGGACGCGTCGCCACGGTGGCCATCGACCGCATGGCCTTCATGACCCCGGTGCCCGTGGGCGCACAGCTCTCCTTCTATACCAACACCCTGGAAGTCGGCCGCAGCTCCATCCAGATCCTCATCGAGGTCTGGAGCGACGATCCGCTGTCCAGCGAGTGGAGCAAGGTGACCGAGGCGGTGTTCGTCTTTGTCGCCATCGACGGCAGCGGCCGCACCCGCCCGTTGCCGGCGCGGCGCTAGAGGCCGCTTGCCGGACCGCTACGGATCCTGGGCGAGCGGCGTCTCGCGCACCTGGGTCGGCCGCCCGTGCCGGATACCCTCGACCTGCTCCAGTGCCTGCCGGACCTCGGCAGCGGTGGCCAGCAAGCGGTATTCGAGGGTGAAATCGCGTGTGCCGCCCGCCTCGATGCGCGGCACCAGCCCCAGCGCTCGCTGCTGGCCGCGGTTGTAGGAAAAGCTGGTACCCGGCTCCAGCCCGGTGACATAGCCCTGGGCCTTGGCATCGGTGTTCTTCCACAGGGTAAAGACCGGCAGTTCCCGCACGTTGAATGCCAGCGCCACCCCCTGATGAGCACTGCGATCGTGCAGCACCGCCAAGCTACGCCCCTGATCGTCGCCCCAGGGATAGAGGTTGTAGACCGTCTCGCCATAGCCTGGCGTGGGCGCGCGATAGGTCTGCCACTCGCCCAGTTCCTGCCGTGCACGCGCATCGAAGGGTGACACTTCGCGCACTGGAGCGGCGAATCCTGTGCCCTCGCCGAGCAGCGGCGGACCGAAATTGCTGTGATAGAGCGCCTGGTACTCGGCGGCGTGCGCCCCCTGATTGGTCAGGCGGTCATGCAGGGTGAAGCCGGTAGCCCCGGCATGGGTGACCAGCTCGGTGTCGATGCGAAAGTTGGCCTGCTTGAAGGCCTCTTCGTGCAGCACGCCCTTGAGGCTGATGCGGTGCGGCGGCTGTTCGTCGATGGTCAGTACCACCTGGCTGGCCGGCAAGTAGCTGGCCCGCCCGTGCAAGGTCAGGAGTTGCCCCTTGTCCATCCCCGGATGGCCGACCCACTCGAAGCCGGCGCGGGCCACCAGTTCGTTGAAGCCCTCCAGCCAGCCGAGTCCATTGCGGCTCTCCAGGTTGACGAAAGCCGGATTGACCACCTCGCGCACCGGTGAATCCCAGCCCAGCCGCAGGGTGCCGGCCTGGGCGCGCAGGACATTCATACCGCGGGTAGCCACCACGGTGAGCTGCAGGGCGCCGGTATCGATCTCGATCAGCACCGAGCCCTCCTGGCGACCGCCACTCAGGTGATGCACGCCGACCGCGAAGGCCAGTCCATCGCGCAGGCCCAGGCGATCACTGCTGATGCTCCAGTTCTGCACCGGCTTGTCGGGGGCGATAAGGGTGTATTCCCAGGCCGAGGCACTGGCACTTGCAAGGAACAGGAGACAGCCAGACAACAGACGAGCGTGGATCATGGAGTGCCCTAGGCATCGCGGTCTACTTGAGTCTAGACCACCGTGCGCCGGGTTGCAGACCCTGCTTCCGCGCCGGCCAAGAGGCTGAGACCGGCTTGCCCTGTATAGGTTTGTTCAGCGAAATCAAAGGAATGGGTAAAGACAACCTTTACCATTCAAACATCTGTTCGGTACTTGCCAGGGCAGCGATTTTTACCGAGGATCGACTCGTCTCTACCACGGAGTGGACTCCATGAAACCTTCAGCCCTGTTCTTGTTGCTTGCCCTGGCGGGCGTTGCCCCGGTCTATGCGGGCAATACCGAAGCCGGACTCGGCGGCGCCGTGGGTGGTGTGCTTGGTACCCTGGTCGGCCAGCAGGTCGGCGGCAGTACCGGTGCGGCCATCGGTGCCGGCGTGGGTGGTGCAGCAGGTGGTGTACTGGGCGCGGACCGTCGCAATCGTACCGAGGCCGCCATCGGCGGTGGCCTGGGCGCTGCCGGCGGCAACGTGATCGGCAATCGGGTCGGTGGCAGCACCGGGGGCCTGGTCGGCGCGGCCCTGGGTGGCGGTGCCGGCAGTGCCCTGGGTAATAACCTGGGTGACAGCGATCGCGACGACCGTCGCTATCGCGACCATCCCGGCAAGGGCTGGAAGCACGCCAAGCACAGACACAAGCATTGGCACCGCTAATGAAAACGCCCGGCAGTGCCGGGCGTTTTCTTTTGCGCTAGAGGCTACTGGCCGAGGTCGCGCAGGCGCTTGCCCTGCATCAGGTTACGCTCGATGCGCTCCAGGGTAACGCCCTTGGTTTCCGGCACCAGCAGGAACACCAGGAAGATGAACACCACGTTCAGACCAGCATAGATCCAGAAGGTGGTGCCCTGCCCCAGGGTGCCCAGCATGGTCAGGAAGGTGGCGCCGACGATCATGTTGGCGATCCAGTTGGTGAAGGTGGAGCAGCCGATGCCGAAGTCGCGGCCCTTGAGCGGCTGCACTTCCGAGCACAGGGTCCAGATCAGCGGACCGGCCGACATGGCGAAGCCGACAATGAAGATCAGCAGCATGACCACGGTGAAGGTCTGCTGGCCATGGCTCAGATTGCCAGCGCCCAGCATGCTGCCGACCACGCCCAGGCCCACGGCCATGACCACGAAACCGGTGTAGAGGATGGGTTTGCGGCCCCACTTGTCGACCAGGAAGATGGCGATGAAGGTGGCCAGCACGTTGGTCAAGCCGACCGCGGCGGTAAACCACATCTGGGCGGCGGTATCGTAGCCCATGCCTTCGAAGATGCGCGGCGCGTAGTACATCACCACGTTCATGCCGGTGAACTGCTGCACCACCTGCAGGAGCACGCCCAGGCCCACCGAGCGGCGGAAGTTGGCGTTTTCCTTGAACAGCGACCAGCCCTTCTGCGGCACCTTGAGCTGCTCTTCGATTTCAGCGACTTCCTGCTGGATGACCTTTTCGTCACCGCGCAGCTTGTGCAGGACCTTGATGGCCTCCTCCCGGCGACCCGCCATGATCAGCCAGCGCGGACTGTCGGGCAGCGCGAAGACGCCGATCAGGAACAGTACGCCGGGAATGGCGATGATGCCGAGCATCCAGCGCCAGGCCTCGTAGTAGCTGAAGGCGGTGTTGGACAGGAAGGCGAGCAGGATGCCGGCGGTGATCATCAGCTGGTACAGCGAGATCATCGAGCCGCGGATGTTTTCCGGAGCGACTTCGGCCAGGTATAGCGGCGCGGTAAAGGAGGCGATACCGATGGCCAGGCCGAGCAGGAAGCGGGCAAAGATCAGCATGGTCGGCGAGGTGGCCAGGCCACAGAGCACCGAGCCCACGACGAACAGCACGGCGCCCAGCATCAGCGACTTCTTGCGGCCCAGCTTGGCCGACAGCGAGCCTGCGCCCAGGGCACCCAGGGCAGCGCCGGCCATCATGCTGGAGACGATCCACTCGATCATCTGATCGGAGATCTGGAATTCCTGCTGGATGAATTTGGTGGCGCCGGAAATGACGCCGATGTCGAGGCCGAACATCAGACCGGCCAGGGCGGCCATCAGGCAGGCGAAGATCGCCTTGGGCTGGGCCTTTTCGGTGACGTGACCGTCGGCGTTGGTTGTGGTGTTGCTCATGACTGAGGCTCCTCGCTCGCCTTGTGGGCGATCTTGTTGTCGCGGGTCGTTCCGTATCCGCTTGTTACAGACCTGTCTAACGACCCTTGGTTCGGCCGGTAAGAGGCCCTTACCAGAGCCGCGCGGGCTGGGCGTTCACATAGGTGGCATAGAGCGAACCACCGCCAGTGATGAACAGGCGATTACCCTTGAGACCGCCGAATTCGACATTGGAGACGGTTTCCGGCAAATGTAGGGTGGCCAGCGGCTGGCCGCTCGGATTGAACACGCGCACGCTGTTCTGCTCGGCGGAACCGGCCCAGCTGCACCAGAGGTTGCCGTCGCTGTCGACGCGGAAGCCGTCGATCACGCCCTGGTCCTTGGCATCGATCAGCACCTCGCCGCCGCCCAGGGTGCCGTCGTCCTTAAGGGTGAAGGCACGCAGGTGGTTGGGCTTGCCGGGATTGCCGCCGCCAGCGGTGTCGCTGATGTAGAGCCGCTTGCCATCGGGGGCGAAGGCCAGGCCGTTGGGCCGGCCGAAGTCGCCCGCCGCCACCGTGGCCTTGCCCTGGGGGTCGATGCGATAGACGTTGGTGGGCAGCTCGAATTCGGCCTTGTGGCCCTCGTAGGCGCCGAGGATGCCGTAGCCGGGATCGGTGAACCAGATGGCACCATCGGCCCCGACCACCACGTCGTTGGGGGCGTTCAGCGGCTTGCCGTCGAAGCGGTCGAGCAGCACCGTGACGCTGCCGTTCAACTCGCGCCGGGTGACGCGGCGGCTGTCGTGCTCGCAGCTGATCAGCCGACCCTCGCGGTCACGGGTGTGGCCATTGGCGTTGTGGGACTGGTCGTCATAGACGCTGATGTGGCCGTCATCGGCGCTCCAGCGCATCACCCGGGCATTGGGGATATCACTGAACAGCAGGCAGCGCCAGTCGGCCATCCACACCGGCCCTTCGGTCCAGAGACCACCGGACCAGAGGCGCTCGACGAAGGCGTTGCCCAGGCGGCCCTTGAAGGCCTGGTCGTGGATCTCCCAGGCCGGATCGGGCATGACGATGGGCGGCTTGCCCTCCCAGTTGCGGGTAAGGCCGAACTTGTCGTCGGCGAGGGCGCGACTGGCGACCAGACCGGCCGAAGCGGCCAGGGACACGCCAAGAAAGGTGCGACGGGCGAGAGGCATGAGGAAACTCCTTTGTTGTCGTTATAGGTCCGGCAAGGCCGGTGGCAGAGCACCGCGTGCCAGGACAGGCACGCAGCGCTTCCTTAGTCGCCCTTATTCGGGCAGACGTTCCACCTTGCCCACCACCAGGCCATAGCAGAGCGCACCGACCAGCGCGGTCACGCCGATGAAGGCAATAGCCGGGGCGAAGCTGCCGTCCTTGACCAGGAAGCCGATGACGATGGGCACGCAGATGGCCGAGAGGTTGCCGATGAAGTTGAACATCCCGCCGGTGAGGCCGATCAGCCGCTCCGGCGCCATGGCCGAGACCATCGACCAGGTGATGGAAGCCAGGCCGTTACCAAAGAAGGCCAGTGCCAGGCAGGCGATGATCAGCGCCGGGGAGTCGACGAAGTTGGCGCCGACGATGCTGGTGGAGATCAGCAGGCCGCCAATGATCGGCAGCTTGCGCGCCAGACCCACGGAGGCGCCGCGGCGGACCAGCCAGTCCGACAGCAGGCCCGAGCAGATCACGCCGAGGAAGGCGGCCAGGAACGGCAGCGAGGCAAGGAAGCCGGCCTTGATGAAGTCCATGCCGCGGTATTTCACCAGGTAGGTGGGGAACCAGGTAAGGAAGAACCAGAGGGTGGAGTTAAGGCAGAACTGCCCGATGTAGATGCCCCAGAGCTTGCGCTTGTTGAGCACGCTCCAGAGGTCACGCCACTGGAAGGCGGCGCGGCTGCGATTCTTCTGCTCCAGATCGACCAGACCGCCACCTTCCTGGATCAGCGCGACCTCGGCGGCGTTGGCGCCGCGGAAATCCTTGGGCTCGCGATAGACGAGGTACCAGACGGCCGCCCAGAGGATTCCGACACCGCCAGTGACGACAAAGACCATGTGCCAGCCAAAGGTCTGCTGCAGGTAGATCAGCACCGGGGTGAGAAAGGCCAGGCCGACGAACTGGCCGGAGGTGTAGAAGCCAATGGCGGTGGCCCGCTCACGCTCGGGAAACCAGGTGGTGACCACCCGGTTGTTGATCGGATAGGCCGGTGCCTCCAGGGCGCCCACGGCGAGCCGCAGGATGATCAGGCCGATGAAGCTGCCGACGAAACCCAGGCCGATGGTGGCCAGCGACCAGAGCGCGATGGCCACGGGATAGAGGATGCGCGGGGCGACCTTGTCCACCAGCCAGCCGCCGGGGATCTGCATGGCGGCGTAGGTCCAGCCGAAGGCCGAGAGGATCAGCCCCATGTGCACCGGTTCGATGCCCAGGTCCTGGGCCAGATGCGGGGCGGCGATGGAGAGGTTGCTGCGGTCGAGGTAGTTGATCACCACGGTAACGAACAGCAGCGTCATGATGAAGAAGCGCGCCCGGCTGGGCTTGGCCAGAGTCGGGGCGGCCGCAGCCGTCGCCGGAGAGGCCTGGGTGGGAGTGGGCATGGCTCGGGTCCTGTAATTGACGTTGTGGCGAGCGTTGTCGATGTCTAAGGGTCAGGGCGCCGCGGCGGCCCTCACCCTGGCCCTCTCCCAGAGGGAGAGGGATGGTCGGTGCGGAGGTCGAGATCAGCGCTCCGGTTGCTGCTTTTGCCCCCTCTCCCAAAGGAAGAGGAGATGGTCGGTGCGGTAGTCGAGCCCCGCTCCCCTGCCCTTGCCCCCTCTCCCCTGGGGAGAGGGTTGGGGTGAGGGGTCAGCGGTGTGCCTGGCCATTAACGGTGACGCCGCTTTTCCCTCACCCTGGCCCTCTCCCAGAGGGAGAGGGCACGGTCAGTGTGAGCGTCGGGGCCGGAGCTCCCGCTCTTGCCCCCTCTCCCTTGGGGAGAGGGCTGGGGTGAGGGCGTCTCTCACCATTCCGCGAAACTGCCGTCCTTGTGCCGCCAGATCGGGTTGCGCCAGCGATGGCCAATGGCGGCTTGTTCCTTGACGAATTCCTCGTTGACCTCGACGCCAAGCCCCGGCCCCTGAGGAATCTTCACGTGGCCATCCGCGTAGTCGAACACCTCGGGATTCTTGATGTAGTCCAGCAGGTCGTTGCCCTGGTTGTAGTGGATGCCCAGGCTCTGCTCCTGGATGAAGGCGTTGTAGCAGTTGGCGTCCAGCTGCAGGTTGACCGCCAGGGCGATCGGGCCGAGGGGGCAATGCAGGGCGATCGCCACGTCATAGGCCTCGGCCATGTTGGCGATCTTGCGTGTTTCGGTGATGCCGCCAGCGTGGGACGGATCGGGCTGCAGGATGTCAACGTAGCCTTCCTGGAGGATGCGCTTGAAGTCCCAGCGCGAGTAGAGCCGCTCGCCCAGGGCGATGGGCGTGTTGCTCATCAGGGCGATTTCCTTGAGCGCTTCATGGTGCTCGCTGAGCACCGGCTCCTCGATGAACATCAGGCGGAACTGCTCCAGTTCCTTGACCAGCACCTTGGCCATGGGCTTGTGTACCCGGCCGTGGAAGTCCACGCCGATGCCGAAGTGCGGACCACAGGCGTCACGGATGGCGGCGACGTTGGCGATCACCTGGTCGACCTTGTCGTAGGTGTCGACGAACTGCATCTCTTCGCTGGCGTTCATCTTGATCGCGGTGAAGCCCTTGGCCTGGCGCTCCAGGGCCTGGGCCGCGGTCTCCGCCGGGCGATCGCCGCCGATCCAGGAATAGACGCGAATGCTGTCGCGTACCTGGCCGCCCAGCAGCTCGTGCACCGGTACGCCCAGGGCCTTGCCCTTGATGTCCCATAGGGCCTGGTCGATGCCGGCCAGGGCGCTCATGTGGATGCCGCCGCCGCGATAGAAGCCGCCACGATAGAGCACCGTCCAGTGGTCCTCGATGTTGCGCGGGTCCTTGCCGATCAGGTAGTCGGCCAGTTCCTCGACCGCAGCCGCCACGCTGTGGGCGCGCCCTTCCAGCACGGGTTCGCCCCAGCCGTGGATGCCCTCGTCGGTCTCGATCTTGAGAAAGCACCAGCGCGGCGGGACGACGTAGGTGGTGAGTTTGGTGATTTTCATGGTGTGCACATCTCGATTTTAATTGTTGGATCGAGGGGATCGCGGTCATGGACCGCTCCTACAGAAGCACCGTAGGAGCAGTCGCAGCGGGGAACCGCCATGACCGCGATCAGATCAGGAAATAGCTCGCCATCCGGCCGCGAAGGCCTGGGCGTTGGCACTCACCTGGGCCGCCGTGAGGCCCGGTTTGTACAGCGCCGAGCCGAGGCCGAAACCGTTGGCGCCGGCCGCGACGTAGGGGCCCATGTTGTCCGGGGTGATGCCACCCACCGGCAGGAGCGCCAGCTCCCTGGGGAAGACCGCGCGCCAGGCCTTGACCACGGCCGGGCCGAGTTGCTCGGCCGGAAACAGCTTGAGGCTGTCGGCCCCGGCGTCGAGGGCGGCGAAGCCTTCCGACGGGGTGGCGACGCCTGGGGCGCTGACCAGGCCGGCGGCCTTGCTGGCACGGATCACCGCCAGGTTGGCATTGGGCGAGACGATCAGCCGGCCGCCCGCGGCGTCCACTTCGGCCACCTGGGCCTCGGTGAGCACGGTGCCAGCGCCGATCAGGCAGCTTTCACCCAACTCAGCGGTCAGCCGGCGGATGCTCTCGAAGGGCTGCGGCGAGTTGAGCGGGATCTCGATGACGCGAAAGCCGGCGTCGTACAGGGCACGACCGACCGGGACGATCTCGTCCGGGGTGACGCCTCGCAGGATGGCGATCAGCGGCAGGTCCTTGAGGTAGGTATCAAGCATGGGAGCCTCCAGAGGTGGGGAGCAGGCCGGCGGCCTGGGCCAGGCGCCAGAGCCCGGCCCGGGTGGCCTGCTCCAGCAGGCGAACCTGGTGGATATCGAACAGGGCCAGGGCGTCGCGATAGCGCTGGCAGAGCGCGGCGTCGCCGATCAGCACCAGGGGCGGGCAGGCCGAGCCCGCGAGGGCGGCGATCTGGCTGCGCAATTCTTCGCCGATCAGCAGGCCGGAGAGGTAGTCGAGGCTGTGCGCCGCGCCCAGTTCGCCGGCCAGCACCCGGCTGCGAGCGGTGAAGAGGCGGCCGAACAGGCCCTCGGCCCCGGCATCACGGGCGGTGACCAGGCCCAGGCGGAAGGCTTCGGCGCTGGCCTCGGGACCGGCTTCGGCAGCCGGACGCCCGAGGATGGAATGCTCGCGCAGGACGGCGAACAGCTCGCCGGTCATGTAGGTGGCGAAGTCGGTCAGGCGACCGTCACGCACCCGCACCCACTTGCTGTGGGTACCGGGCAATACCAGCAGCGCTTCGGCGGCCAGGTCCGGCTCCAGTTCGAGGGCGCCGAACACCTGGGTTTCCTCGCCGCGCAGGACGTTGGGCAAGGCGCCGCGCTGCATCACCCCGGGGACCAGATGAAGCTCGCCGCAACCCGTGTCCAGGCGCAGCAGGCCGGCGGCCAGGCTGTGGACGTCTGCCGGGCAGTCGGCATAGGGCACCTCGCGCCAGGCGCCGCGGCTGCCGACCATGCCACAGGCGATGGCGGGCAGGTCCGGCTGGGCCTCGCGCCAGTCGCCCACCAGGGTGCGATAGGCCGCGGCGAAGTCGCCATCCGGCACATGCATGATGCCCCAGGGGCGGCTGCGGGTTTCCAGCACGGCGCCCTGGGCGTCGAACAGCTGGGCCCGCAGGGACGAGGTGCCCCAGTCGAGGCCGATAAGGTGCGGGGTGGCGGTCATGCGGGGCTCCAGCCAAGTTCGCGGGAAATGGCCCGGGCGCAGGCAGTGACCTCGGGCTGCAATTCGTGCAGCCGCGCCTCGGGCATGTAGGGGATAGCACTGGCGACACTCAGGGCCGCGACGATGACGCCGTCGGCGCCGCGGATGGGCGCGGCCACGCAGCGGATGCCCAGTTCGTTCTCTTCCAGATCCAGGGCATAGCCTTCGGCGGCATGGCGGCGCAGCCGCGCGCGATAGTCGGCCCAGGGCAGGAAGTCCTCGCGCAGGCCGGGCTGCCCGGTACGCCGGGCCACGCCTTCGCCATAGAGGGATTCCCATTCCTCTTCAGGGAGATCCAGCATCAGCGCCTTGCCGACGCCGGTCAGCGCCAGCGGCATGCGCAGGCCGACTCGGGATCTCATCTCCAGGCCCCGGCTGCCGGGCAGCTTGTCCAGATAGAGGACATCGCCACCCTCGCGCACACCGAGGTGCACGGTGTCGCCGCAGTGCTGGGACAGGCGTTGCAGATGGGGCCGGGCCACGCCGGTCAGCGGCAGCTGTTCACGAGCCTGGTAGCCGAGGGCGATGAGGTGGCTGCCCAGGATCAACCGCCCCCCGTCGCTGCGCAGGTAGCCGGCCTGGGTCAGGGCGGCGACCAGGCGGTGGGTGGTGCTGCGGGTGCAGCCGATGGCAGCGCCTACCTGGGCCAGGTTGTCGGCCCCGGCGGCCACGGCTTCGAGCACGGCCAGGCCGCGAAACAGCGCCTGGGCCCCACTGGGCGCTTCGCCCTTGTTGGAATTGTTGTCGTTCATGGCCTTCACTCTAGAAGCCTCGCCGGCAAATCTCAATATGTGATACGTCATCCCATATTGTGGGATTGAAGTTAGATATGACAGCCTTGTCACATAGCTGCAATATTGGCGCTATCTAATGCACGGCACATTGCAAGGACTCGAGAGGCAGAGCGCTCCATGACGGGTAAATCCATCCTGATCGTCGACGATGAGGCCCCCATTCGCGAAATGATCGCCGTGGCCCTGGAAATGGCGGGCTATGAATGCCTGGAGGCGGACAACAGCAAGGACGCCCACGCCCTGATCGTCGATCGCAAGCCCGATCTCATCCTGCTCGACTGGATGCTGCCCGGCACCTCCGGCCTGGAGCTGGCTCGGCGCCTCAAGCGCGACGAGCTGACCGACGCCATTCCCATCATCATGCTCACCGCCAAGGGTGACGAGGACAACAAGGTCCAGGGCCTGGAAACCGGTGCCGACGACTACATCACCAAGCCCTTCTCGCCCCGCGAGCTGGTGGCGCGCCTGAAAGCCGTGCTGCGCCGTACCGGCCACCTGGAGAACGACGGTCCGCTGGAGGTCAACGGCCTGATCCTGGATCCGATCAGCCACCGGGTGACCATCGATGGTGCTCCCGCCGAGATGGGGCCCACCGAGTACCGCCTGCTGCAGTTCTTCATGACCCACCAGGAGCGCGCCTACACCCGCGGCCAGTTGCTCGACCAGGTCTGGGGCGGCAACGTCTATGTCGAGGAGCGCACCGTGGACGTGCACATCCGTCGCCTGCGCAAGGCCCTCGGCGAGACCTACGAGAACCTGGTACAGACGGTGCGCGGCACCGGGTATCGCTTTTCCACCAAACTCTGACGCGGGATCACCGCCGCCGTGAACATCAACTGGCGCTCCCGTCTGGCCACCCAGCTGTCGACCGTGGTCGGCGGCTGCGCCCTGGCCGGCTGGCCCTTCGGCCATGTCGGGCTGGCGGTGGCTCTGGGACTGGCGGTCTATCTGGCGGTCACCCTGAAACACCTGCTGCGGCTGCATGCCTGGCTGCTGAGCGATGCCCCAGGCGCACCGCCCGAGGCCGAAGGGCTGTGGGGCGATGTGCTGGACCGGCTCTATCGCCGCCAGCGCCACGAGCAGCGCCAGCGTGAAGAACTGCTCGCCGTCATCGGCCGCGCCCAGGCCTCCACCGAGGCCCTGCGCGACGCCATCATCCTGGTGGACCGCTATGGCAACCTGGAATGGTGGAACCGCGCCGCGGAAACCCTGCTGGGTCTGCGCCAGCCCCAGGACCTCGGCCAACCCATCACCAACCTGGTGCGCCATCCGCGCTTTTCCGACTACTTTCTCGGTGGCGACTACGGTGAACCGCTGGAGTTGGCGTCACCGCTCAACGACGACCAGTACCTGCACATCCTGGTCACCCGCTTCGGCGAGGGCGATCGCCTGCTGCTGGTGCGTGACGTCACCCGCCTCCACCAGCTGGAACAGATGCGCAAGGATTTCGTCGCCAACGTCTCCCACGAATTGCGCACCCCGCTGACGGTGATCACCGGCTACCTGGAAACCCTGCTGGACAACGCCGAGCACGCCACCCCGCGCTGGCGCCGGGCACTGGGACAGATGCAGCAGCAAGCCGGCCGGATGCAGCACACCATCGACGACCTGCTGCTGCTGGCCCGCCTGGAAGCCACCGACTATCCCGCTGACAACCGTCCAGTGGCCCTGGAGCCACTGCTCGCCTCCATCCTGCAGGACGGCCGCGCCCTGTCCGGCGCCATCGGCCACCGCCTGAGCCTGGACTGCGCACCTGACCTGGCGCTGCTGGGTAGCGAGACGGAACTGCGCAGCTGCTTTTCCAACCTGGTGTTCAACGCGGTCAAGTACAGCCCCGAGGGCGGCGAGGTGCGGGTTCGCGCCTGGCAGGATGCCGAGGGGGCCCATGTCGCCGTGCAGGATACCGGGCCCGGTATCGATGCCCGCCACCTGCCGCGCCTGACCGAACGCTTCTATCGCATCGACGCCAGCCGCGCCTCCAGCACCGGTGGCACCGGCCTGGGCCTGGCCATCGTCAAGCACGTGCTGATCCGCCACCGTGGCGGCCTGGACATCCACAGCGTGCCCGGCGAGGGCAGCTGCTTCACCTGCCATTTCCAGCCCGAGCAGATCGCCACGCGCACCGCTGCCTCGGCCTGAGCTGCCCCCGCGCAGCCATGCTATCGTCCGGCCACTCCTGCCACGGTCTCCCGCCATGCCCCCTGCCCTGCGCCTGTTGCCGGTCCTGTTGCTCGCCCTGCTCGGCGGTCTGCTGGTCAGCGTGCTGGCCTGGCAGCGCGCCGAACGGGCGACCCTGGCCGAGGCCAGCCTGCTCGGCCAGGAGCAGTTGCGTCTGCACGCCAGCAGCCTGCAGACCCTGATCGACCGCTTTCGCGCCCTGCCCGCGGTGCTGGCCCAGGATCCCGAGCTGATCGCTGCCCTCACCACCCCACCCGATGCCGCCGCCACCGAGCGCCTCAATCTCAAGCTGGAAAAACTCAATGCCGCCGCCCAGTCCTCGACTCTGGAGGTGCTGGACCGCACCGGCCTGGCCATTGGCGCCAGCAACTGGCGGCTGCCCAGCAGCTACGTCGGCCACAACTATGGCTTTCGCCCCTATTTCCGCGAGACCCTCGCGGGCGGCAGCGGGCGCTTCTATGCCGTGGGCGTCACCACCGGCATTCCCGGCTACTTCCTCTCCCATGCGGTGCTGGACGCCGAGAGGCGCTTTCTCGGCGCGGTGGTGGTCAAGCTGGAATTCCCCGCCATCGAGGCGCGCTGGGGCGATCATCCTGAGGTCTTGCTGGTGAGCGATGCCCGCGGCGTGGTCTTTGCCGCCAACCGGCCGGCCTGGCGCTATCGCCTGCTGCGTGAGCTGACCCCAGCCGAGCACGCCGAACTGGCCACCACCCGGCAGTACGACAGACGCACCCTGCAACCGCTGCCTCACAGTCAGCGGATAGTCCTGGGCGATCAGCGCCAGGTGGCCCGTATCGAGGCACCGGAAGGCACCGCCGACTACCTCTGGGACAGCCTGCCGCTGCCCAGCGAAGGCTGGACCCTGCACCTGCTCAGACCGACCCGGGAGCTGCAGGGTGGCGGCCTGGGCGCGGCCCTGGCCGCTGGCTGTGCCTGGTTGCTGCTGGTCTGCGCCGCCCTCCTGCTGGTTCAGCGACGGCGGCTGCAGCGCCTGCGCCAGCGCAGTCGACTGGAGCTGGAGCAACTGGTGGAGGCCCGTACCGCCGAGCTGCGCACCGCTCAGGATGGCCTGGTGCAGGCCGCCAAGCTGGCTGCCCTGGGGCAGATGTCGGCGGCCCTGGTCCACGAACTCAACCAGCCGCTCACCGCCCAGCGCATGCACCTGGCGAGTCTGCGGCTGCTGCTGGATCACGGTCGGCTGGATGAAGCCCGCGCCGCCCTGGAACGCCTCGACGGCCTGCTCACCCGCATGAGCGGCCTCACCGCCCACCTCAAGACCTATGCGCGCAAGACGCCCGCCGGCCTGCGCGAGCGGGTCGACCTGGCGCTGGTGGTGGAGCAGGCGCTGGAGCTGCTGGAAGCGCGCCGCGCCGAAGTGGGCGCCGAGCTGATCCTTGACCTGCGACGCCCGGCCTGGCTGCTGGGCGACCCCATCCGCCTGGAGCAGGTGCTGGTCAATCTGCTGCGCAACGCCCTGGACGCCGTGGCCGAACGCCCGACACCCCAGGTCAGGGTCAGGCTGCAGCGTGACGGCGAGCGCTGGCAGCTGGAGGTGGCGGACAACGGCGGCGGCATTGCCAGCGAGCACCTGGGCCAGGTGTTCGACCCCTTCTTCACCACCAAGCCGGTGGGCGAAGGCCTGGGCCTGGGGCTGGCCGTGTCCTCGGCGATCATCCAGGCCCAGGGCGGCAGCCTGAGCGCCGCCAACGGCGCGGAAGGGGCGGTCTTTACCTTACGCCTGCCCGCCGCCGTCGAGACGTCGACTTAACGTACGCACAGCGTCACCAGCAGGGCGAAGCCCCAGCCGAGCACCCCGGTCACCAGCAGGCTCAGCGCATCCCAACAGCCACGGGTGGCATCCAGCAAGGGCAGCCCGACGCCACCGATCAAGGCACTGGCGAGGATGCCGGCGAGGATCCTGGCCAGTGGCCAGTGGCCGTCGGCGGTCTCCTCGGCGGTGAGCACTTCTTCTTCGGACATGGCAGAACTCCACCGGGGGATATGGAGCGCGACCCTAGCCCGGCAAGCTGAAGCTGCGATGAAGCGGCACTTCAGATTGCCTTCAGCTTGACCGCCAAGACTGCAACCTCGCATTCCCCTGGAGAGGTCGCGATGCTCGACGTGACTTGGCAGTCCCCTACCTGCTTTACCCTGGCCGACCGCAGCGGCGCGCTGCTGGCCAGCCTGGAGCCGGCCGAGGCACCCGGACGCCTGGCGACCGAGGCCTTCATCCGCACCCGCTTCGCCCTGGAACACGGCGCCCACATCGCCCACTTCCTGCCGCTGCTGCTCTCCCTGCGCGATGCCGCAGGGGCGCTGCAGGCAGCGGCGGGGATCCGCCTCGCCCTGGACCAGCCGCTGTTTCTCGAACGCTATCTGCCCCGGCCGGTGGAACACCACCTGGCCACTGCGCTCGGCCAGCCCATCGACCGGACGGAGGTGGTGGAGGTCGGCAACCTGGCGACCCTCTGCGCCGGCCAGGCCCGACTGCTGATCATCGTCACCACCTGGCTGCTGGCCCGGAGCGGCCTGCGCTGGGTGACCTTTACCGGGGCTACCCGCCTGATCAACAGCTTCCATCGGCTCGGCCTCGCGCCCCAGGTGCTCGGCGCAGCCGATCCGGCCTGCCTGGGCGCCGAGCGCGAGAGCTGGAGTTCCTACTATGCCAACGCCCCCCAGGTGTGTGCCGGCGATATCCGCCAGGGCTATCACCAGCTGCTGCAAGCCGGCATCTTCGTCCGTCTGGGCCTCCCCACCCTTGGCGAGGAAGACTGTCATGTCGCCTGAATCCTGCTCCGTCGCTGATTTCTTCGCCGCCCTTGAACGTCACGCCTGGCAGAACGCCCGGCCGGCGCTGATCGGCAGTCACGAGACCTGGAGCTATGCCCGGTTGCTGCAGGAGCTCAACCTCCGCGCCACCTGGCTGCGCGAGCATGAGATCCAGCGGCTGGCGCTGGACCTGCCCAACGGTCCCGAGCTGCTGGCCTGGGACCTGGCCGCCCTGTGCGCCGGCGTGCCCTGCGTGACCCTGCCGGACTTCTTCAGCCCGGCGCAGCGCGCCCACGTCCTGCGCGACTGTGGCGCCGACCTCCTGCTAGGACGTCCCGAGCGCACCGCGAAATGGGCCGCCGCCGGTTTCATCGCCGGGGTCCAGGGCTGGCAGCGTCCGGCTGCGGCACGCACCCCGCTGCCCCCGCAGACCAGCAAGCTCACCTATACCTCCGGCACCACCGGCGCGCCCAAGGGCGTCTGCCTCAAGGCCGCGCAACTGCTGCGGGTGGCCGCCAGCCTGGCCGCCGCCAGCCACCCCCTGGCACCCCAGCGCCATCAGGTGCTGCTTTCGCTGGGCATCCTGCTGGAGAACCTTGGCGTCTACGCCGCTCTGCTGGCCGGCGCCGAAGTAATGGTGCTCAAGGATGCCGACCAGGGCGTCAACGGCTCCACCGGCATCGACTGGGCACAGCTGGCCGCCTGCCTGCAACACCATCAGCCCCACAGCCTGATCCTCATGCCGCAACTGCTGCAGGGCCTGGTGGAACTGGGCGAGCGCGGCCTCCTGCAACTGGACAGCCTCCGTTTTGCCGCCGTCGGTGGCGCGCCACTGAGCGCTTCCCTGCTGACGCGCGCCGCAGCCCTCGGCCTGCCGGTGTTCCAGGGCTACGGCCTGTCGGAATGCGCCTCGGTGGTTGCCCTCAACCGGCCCGACGCCAATCGCCCGGGCAGCGTCGGCCAACCCCTGCCCCACGTCCGCCTGCGCCTGGCCGCCGATGGCGAGGTCCTGGTCGGCGGCGTCGAGTTCGCCGGCTACCTGGGCGAGCCGGATAGCGCCACCGACGAGGTCGCCACCGGTGATCTCGGCGAATTCGACGCCGACGGCTATCTCTATCTGCGCGGACGCAAGAAGCATCAGTTCAGCCTGGCCTCGGGACGCAACGTCGACCCCGGCTGGATCGAGGCCGAACTCACCCAGGGCGGCCCCATCGCCCAGGCCTACGTCCAGGGCGATGGGGCCAGGCACCTGGTGACACTGCTCTGGCCACGGCAACCGGAGTTGCCCGACGCCGTCCTGGCCGAGCAGATCGCCCGCCTCAACAGCGAACTGCCCGACTACGCCCGTATTGGCGCCTGGCGCCGGCTCACCGAACCCTTCACCCCTGCCAACGGCCTGCTCACCGCGACCGGACGCCTTCGCCGCGACGCCATCCAGGCGCACCACGCGGCCCTGCTCTCGGACCTTCTGGAGGTATACCCATGAGCTTCTTCGCCACCCTGCAAGCCGAAACCGCCACGGAACGCCAGGCCTTGTTCGAGGTGCCCATCATCCGCGCCGCCCTCGCTGGCGACGTCAGCCTGGAGAGTTACCTCGCCTTTCTCGGCCAGGCCTATCACCACGTCCGCCACACCGCCCCGTTGATGATGGCCTGCGGCGCTCGCCTGCCGGCACGGCTGGAATGGCTGCGCGGCGCGGTCTGCGAGTACATCGAAGAGGAATACGGCCACGACCAGTGGATCCTCAACGACATCGACGCCTGCGGCGGTGACAGCGCCGCCGTGCGCGACGGCCGGCCCGGGCTGCCCATCGAACTGATGGTGGCCTACCTCTACGACTTCATCGCCCGCGACAATCCGGTCGGCCTGTTCGGCATGGTCAATGTGCTCGAAGGCACCAGCATCGCCCTGGCCACCCAGGCCGCTGGCGCTATCCGTGGTCACCTGGGCCTGCCGACCACGGCCTTCAGTTACCTGGATTCCCACGGCAGCCTCGACCAGGAACACATGGCGACCTATCGCCAGCTGATGGATCGTCTGGACGACCCGGCCGATCAGGCCGCGGTGATCCGTGTCTCCAAGGTGGTCTATCGCCTCTATGCCGACATGTTCCGCGCCCTGCCCGGCGCCGACCAGCGGCCGGAGCAGCACCATGCAGCTGCCTGATTGCCGCATCCTGCTCACCGGGGCCAGCGGCGGCATCGGCCTGCCGCTGGTGGAGCAGCTCTGCGCCGGCGGTGCCCAGGTGGTGGCAGTGGCGCGTGACACTCGCACGCTGCAGCCCCTGGCCGAACGCCTCAATGGACAACTGCGTCTGCTCGACGCCGACCTCACCCGCCGAGTGGATCGCCAGGCGGTGGCGGCCGAGGCCAGTCGCGGCCAGGGCGTCAACGTGCTGCTCAATGCCGCTGGCAGCAACAGCTTCGCCCTGCTCGAAGCCCTCGATGAAGACGCCATCGACAACATGCTGGCGGTCAACATCGGCGCGGCCATCCAGCTGACGCGCCTGCTGCTGCCACTGTTGCGGCGGCAGCCACAGGCGATGATCGCCCATATCGGTTCCACCCTGGGCTCCATCGGCTATCCCGGCTATGCCCCCTACTGCGCCAGCAAGTTCGCCCTGCGCGGCTTTACCCAGGCCCTGCGCCGGGAACTGGCCGATACCCGTATCCAGGTGCTCTACGTAGCGCCCCGCGCCACCCGCACGGCCATGAACAGCCCGGCGGCCATGGCGGTGAACCAGGCGCTCAAGAGCCCGGTGGACGAACCAGTCGCGGTAGCCGGCGCGGTGATCCGGGCCCTGGTCGAGGAACGTCAGGAGCTCTACCTCGGCTGGCCGGAAAAGCTCTTCGTTCGTCTCAACGGCCTGCTGCCCGGCCTGGTGGACCGCGCCCTGCGCCGTCAGCTGCCGGTGATCCGTCGCCTCATCGATCCCGCCTTCGCCCCGGAGAAACACCTATGACGTCCCCGCGCAAAGCCCTTGGCCTGATGCTCGCCGCCCTCCTCGCCAGCCCCTTCGCCCTGGCCGACGACGCCCAACGCCTGGCGCAGATCCAGCAGCGCTGGGCGGAGATCCAGTACCGCCTGCCCAGCACCGAAAAGACCGCGGCCTTCGAACAGCTGGCCGGCGAGGCCCACGCCTTCACCCAGGCCGCCCCCCGGTCGGCCCCGGCACTGATCTGGCAGGGCATCGTGCTCAGCAGCTGGGCCGGTGCCCAGGGTGGACTGGGCGCCCTGGGCAAGGTCAAGGAGGCGCGCACCGACCTGGAACAGGCGCTCAAACTCGATCCCACCGCCCTGCAGGGCTCGGCCTACACCAGCCTCGCCGCGCTCTACGACCGGGTGCCTGGCTGGCCGATCGCCTTTGGCGACGCCAGCGAAGCCGATCGTCTGCTACAGCAGGCCCTGGCCCTCAACCCCAACGGTATCGATACCCTATACTTCTGGGGCGACCACCTGTATCGCCAGCAGCACTATGCCGAGGCACGCGCCGCCCTGCTCAAGGCGCAGCAAGCCGCGCCACGACCTGGACGAGAATTGGCCGATCAAGGGCGGCGGGGCGAGATCGCCGCGCTGCTCAAGGACGTCGACCAGAAGTTGAAGTGACGAGGTCTCCATGCGTGTGCTGCTGATCGAAGACGATCCCGACCTCGGCGAGGGTATCCGTACCAGTCTGCGGGAAGAGGGCTATACCCTGGACTGGCTCAGGGACGGCGAGAGCGCCGTCCACGCCCTGCGCGAGGAAAGCTTCGATCTGGTGGTGCTGGATCTCGGCCTGCCACGCCTGGACGGCATCCAGGTGCTGCGCCAGAGCCGTGCCAATGGCCTGACCACCCCGGTGCTGATCCTCACCGCGCGCGACGACACCGAGGACCGGGTCGCCGGCCTCGACGCCGGTGCCGACGACTACCTGGTCAAGCCCTTCGACATCAAGGAACTCAAGGCCCGCCTGCGCGCCCTGCTGCGCCGCCGCAACGGACCGTCGCAGATCCAGCTCGAGGGCGGCGGCATCGCCCTGGACCCGGCCACCCGCCGGGTCACCTTCGAGGGCCAGCCGGTCAACCTCACGCCGCGCGAATACCAGCTGCTGCACGAACTGCTGGCCAACCCGGGCAAGATCTTCAGCCGCGATCGCCTCATGGGATTGCTCTATGGCTGGGACGAGGGCGTGGAGAGCAACACCCTGGAAGTCCATATCTACAACCTGCGCAAGAAATTGCGCGCCGAGCTGATCCGTACGGTCAGGGGCATCGGTTACCGTCTCGAATGCCCATGACCTCCATTCGCCGCCGCACGGTCGGCCTGGTGCTCTCACTGCTGCTGATCGGCACCCTGCTGATCGCCCTGATCAATGTCCACGACAGTCAGCGCGAGATCGGCGAGATCTACGACGCCCAGCTGGCCCAGAGCGCCCGCATCCTGCAAGGCATGCTGCGCGCCGCGCCACGGGGCGAGGGACGGCTGGCGCTGCACGCCAGCGTCACCCAGGCCCTGGCCGAAGCCGCGGAAAGCCCCTATGGCCACCGTTACGAGGCCAAGATGGCCTTCCAGGCCTGGAACGCCCATGGCGAACCCCTGATGCGCTCACCCAGCGCCCCGGCCTTCGCCATGCCGACCACACCGGGCTTCACCGAATTGAACCTGGAGGGCGAAGCCTGGTACGGCTTCCTGCTGCCCGACCCCAAGCATGACCTGATGCTCTGGGTCGGCGAGCGCGACGAGGTCCGCGCCGACCTGGTACGCCGCATCCTGCGCCATACCCTCACCCCGCACCTGGTGGGCCTGGTGGTGCTCTCGCTGCTGGCCTGGCTGGCCATTGGCTGGGGACTGCGGCCGCTGCGGCGCATGGCCGGCTTAATCCGCCACCGCGATCCGGAATCCCTGCAGCCCCTGCAGCTGGATCCGCTACCCCGCGAACTGGAACCCATGCAGGCCGCGCTCAATCGCCTGCTCCTGCAGATCGAACAGCTGCTGCAGCGTGAACGCCGCTTCATCGCCGACGCCGCCCATGAGCTGCGTACGCCCCTGGCGGTCTTGCGCCTGCATGCGCAAAACGCCCTGTCCGCCCAGACCATGCCGGCCCGCGATGAAGCCCTGAAGTTCGTGGTCAGCGGCACCGATCGACTCACCCGGGTGGTCAACCAGCTGCTGATCCTGGCCCGGCTGGAACCCCGGCCGAGCTGGAGCGCCGAGCAGCGCTTCGACCTGAGTACCGCGTTGAGCGCCACCCTGGAGGAATTGGGCCCCTGGATTCTCGACAAGGGCCTGGACCTCAGCCTCGACGCCGAGGCCACCCAGGTACAGGTCCATGGCGACAGCGCCATGCTGGGTATCGCCCTGCAGAATCTGCTGACCAACGCGGTCAACGTCTCGCCCCCCGGCGGCGAGGTCCGGGTACGGCTGGAGGTCACCGCCCACTGGGCCGAGATCCAGATCCTCGATCAGGGCCCCGGCATTCCGGTCGAGATCCTGCCGCGGCTGTTCGAACGCTTCTACAGCAGCGGCGCGGCGAATGGCGCCGGGCTGGGCCTGTCCATCGTCCAGACCGTGGCCCAGCACCTGGATGGCCGCATCGAACTGAGTAACCGTCCCGAGGGCGGCGCCTGCGCCCGCCTCGGCCTGCCGGTGCTACCAGGACCCGGCTAGGGGCTCGACCCGTCGCCGGCCTTCGGGCAAGGTAGCGACGCACCGGCCGCGAGAGGACGCCCCCATGCAAGCCCAGGTCTATCTGGTCGATGACGAAGCCAGCATCCGCGAGGCGGTACGCCAGTGGCTGGAGCTGTCGGGGCATCAGGTGCGGCTGTTCGCCCGCGCCGAGGAGTGCCTGGCGGCGGTGACGCCGGATTTCGCCGGGGTAGTGGTCAGCGATGTGCGCATGCCCGGCATGGACGGCCTGGCCCTGCTGGAACGACTGCAGGCCCTGGATCGCGATCTGCCGGTGATCCTGCTCACCGCCCACGGCGACGTCGCCCTGGCGGTGACCGCCATGCGCCAGGGCGCCTACGATTTCCTGGAAAAACCCTTCAGCCCCGAGGCGCTGCTGGGCGATCTCGGCCGCGCCCTGGAAAAGCGTCGGCTGGTCCTGGAGAACCGCCAGCTGCACCGCCGGGTGGACGACCAGAGCGTCCTCGCCCGCCGGCTGCTGGGGGTCTCGCCGGGTATCGTCCGCCTGCGCCAGCAGATCCTCGACCTGGCGCCAACGCCCGTGAACGTCCTCCTGCGCGGCGAGACCGGCAGCGGCAAGGAGCTGGTCGCCCGCTGCCTGCACGACGTCGGGCCGCGCGCCGGCAAGGCCTTCGTCGCCCTCAACTGCGCGGCCATCCCCGAGCAACTGTTCGAAAGCGAATTGTTCGGTCACGAGAGCGGCGCCTTCACCGGCGCCCAGGGCAAGCGCATCGGCAAGCTGGAATACGCCAACGGCGGCACCCTGTTTCTCGACGAGATCGAAAGCATGCCCCTGGCGCAGCAGGTCAAGCTGCTGCGCGTGCTGCAGGAGCTGCGGCTGGAGCGCCTGGGCTCCAACCAGAGCATCGCCCTGGACCTGCGCATCGTCGCCGCGACCAAGCCGGATCTCCTGGAAGAGGCACGCGCCGGGCGTTTTCGCGAAGACCTGGCCTATCGCCTCAACGTCGCCGAACTGCACCTGCCGCCGCTGCGGGCCCGGCGCGAGGACATCCCGCTGCTGTTCGACCACTTCCTCGCCGAGGCCAGTGCCCGCCTGGGGCGCCCGGTCACTCCGCCCAGCGCGACGCGGCTGGCCCAGCTGCTCGGCCATGGCTGGCCGGGCAACGTGCGCGAGCTGGCCAATGCGGCCGAGCGCGAAGTCCTGGGCCTCGGCACCCCGACCCAGGCCGCCAGCCACTCCCTCGCCGATCAGCTGGAAGCCTTCGAGGCCCAGTGCCTGCGCGCCGCGCTGGCTCGCCACGGGGGCGAGATCAAGGCGGTGATGGACGAGCTGCAACTGCCACGACGCACCCTCAACGAGAAGATGCAGCGCCACGGCCTGCTCCGCGCCGATTTCCGTGAGGGCGACTGATCCGCCATAGGCGGAAATCCGCTCATCGCCACCGGGCATTCGGCGGCCTTTCGCCGATCCACTACCCGCAAAGGTAGACAGGGCGCGGTTTCGCGGTCTGGCACGCCCCCTGCAATCACTCTTGTCGACGCCCCGAGCGCCCTAATAACAATGACAAGAGGAACACCCTGTGGATAGCACCGCTACCCTCGCGGCCGGCCAGACCGCGCCCAAGACCACCTCGCAGCGCATCAAGTCCATCTTCAGCGGCTCCGTCGGCAACCTGGTCGAATGGTACGACTGGTACGTCTACGCCGCCTTCTCGCTGTACTTCGCCAAGGCCTTCTTCCCCAAGGGCGACCAGACCGCCCAGTTGCTCAACGTCGCCGCCATCTTTGCCGTGGGCTTTCTCATGCGTCCCATCGGCGGCTGGCTGATGGGTCTCTACGCCGACAAGGCCGGACGCAAGTCCGCGCTGATGGTCTCGGTGATCATGATGTGCGCCGGCTCCCTGATCATCGCCCTCACCCCCAGCTACACCACCATCGGCGTCGCCGCGCCCATCATGCTGGTCCTGGCGCGCCTGCTGCAGGGCCTCTCGGTAGGCGGTGAATACGGCACCTCCGCCACCTACCTGAGCGAGATGGCGACCAAGGAAAGTCGCGGCTTCTATTCCAGCTTCCAGTACGTCACCCTGATCTCCGGCCAGCTCCTGGCCCTGGCCACCCTGATCGTGCTGCAGCAGACCCTGAGCGTCGAACAGCTGGAAAGCTGGGGCTGGCGGATTCCCTTCCTGATCGGCGCCGGCTGTGCAGTGACCGCGCTCTATCTGCGGCGTGGCATGGAGGAGACCAGCTCCTTCAAGAAGGCCGAGAAGCCCAAGGAATCGCTGATGCGCACCCTGGCGCGGCATCCCAAGGAGTTCCTCACCGTGGTCGGCCTGACCATGGGCGGCACCCTGGCCTTCTACACCTACACCACCTACATGCAGAAGTACCTGGTCAACTCGGTGGGCATGAGCAAGACCGACGCCACCTCCATCTCGGCGGCGACCCTGTTCCTGTTCATGCTGCTGCAGCCCGTCGTCGGCGCCCTCTCCGACCGCATCGGCCGGCGTCCGGTGCTGATCGCCTTCGGTGTGCTGGGCACCCTGTTCACCTATCCGATCCTCACGGCCCTGGGCAGCGTCACCTCCTGGTGGGGCGCCTTCGGCCTGATCATGGTGGCGCTGGTGATCGTCAGCTTCTACACCTCGATCAACGCCGTGGTGAAGGCCGAGCTGTTCCCTACCGAGATCCGCGCCCTGGGCGTCGGCCTACCCTATGCCCTGACCGTATCCATCTTCGGCGGCACCGCTGAATACCTGGCGCTGTGGTTCAAGAGCATCGGCATGGAGAGCGGCTACTACTGGTACGTGACCGGCTGCATCGCCTGCTCGCTGCTGGTCTACGTCTTCATGAAGGACACCCGCGACCACTCGCGTATCGTGCACGAATAACCGCTCGTCCGTGGTGCGGGCCTCTCGGTCATTAGATTTGGCCGTCCGGCCCGCCCCCCTTTGCCTGGGCTTTGGGGCACGCCATCGTAGTGCCACCGGCAGCGTTCACAACGGTCATTTCGCAGGCCGCTGTGGCGAGTTCGCCCCCTCCTCCCAAGCCCCGGTTACACACTCATGGAAATCGACTACGGTCCCAGCTACGCCAAACTGGGTATCCAGTTTCAATACCAGTGGAGCACCCTGCTGCGCGATGCCCTGAAGAAACACGGCATCACCGACGCCCAGGCCAAGGCCATCTGCGGTGACTTCGCCTTCGATCTCTCCAAGCTCATCGACGAAGCCGAGATCAAGGCCGACGGCCTCTCCTATCGCCCGGTGATCGCCTTCACCGAGGACGAGGAAACCCTGCTGGTCCAGTCCGCCGAATTCGATTACCACGAAGCGGCCTACGCCACCGCCGCAGCGGCGTTCGAGAAGAAATAAGACGCGGGCACGGGGCTTTGCGCCCTCACCCCAACCCTCTCCCGCCGGGAGAGGGAGCGGTCTGGAGCGGTGAAGGGCTTCCCCTCCAGACAAGAGCCTCGATTTCGTTTCGGTGTTACTGCGATAGCGATTCACGATACCTGATTCTGGCGCCCTCACCCCAACCCTCTCCCCCAGGGAGAGGGGGCGGCCTGGAGCGGTGAAGGGCTTCCCCTCCAGACAAGAGCCTCAGTGTCGTTTCGGTGTTACTGCGATAGCGATCCTGGCCGTGTTGCCTACCTTTTGATCTCCTCGGTCACTCCATAGCCCTCTTCGATCGGTATCACCCCATCTCCCTTTGGGAGAGGGCTGGGTAAGGGCCACGCTATCGCCACGGTCCCAGGCGCCTCAGCTGCGCCATCTCGAACATCGCGCAAAGCGCCGTCTCAGCGCCTCGCGAACTCCACTGTTCCAGGCGATACTCCCCAGATCACCTCTCACTCCGTACCGCTCCCTCTCCCTCCGGGAGAGGGCTGGGGTAAGGGCCACGCTATCGCCACGGTCTCAGGCGCCTCAGCTGCGCCATCTCGAACATCGCGCAAAGCGCCGTCTCAGCGCCTCGCGAACTCCACTGTTCCAGGCGATACTCCCCAGATCACCCCTCACTCCGTACCGCTCCCTCTCCCTCTGGGAGAGGGTTGGGGTGAGGGCCGCCCCATACGCCAAGGGAAAGGATTCCCATGCCCCTCATCACCCATGCCCGCGCCCTGCGCCGAGGCCAGACCGATGCCGAGCGCCTGCTCTGGTACCACCTGCGCGGCAAGCGTCTGCAAGGCCATAAATTCCGCCGCCAGCACCCCTATGGCCGCTACATCCTCGACTTCGTCTGCCTGGAAGCACGGCTGGTGATCGAGCTGGATGGCGGCCAGCATCAAGGCAGCGCCAACGACCGTGAGCGCGATGCCTGGTTGGAGACCCAGGGCTTCCAGACCCTGCGTTTCTGGAACCATGACGTCCTGACCCAGCCCGACGCCGTGCTCGAACGCCTGTACGCCGTCCTCAGCCAGGCTTGACCTTAGGCTTGCGCGCGCGCGTCGGTGCGCCACCCGGCTTGGCTTTGGCCTTGATCCCGCCGGTACGCCGCTTCTTCTTCCAAGGCGCGCCCTTGCCCGCCGGCGGCGGGCCGCTGATGGTCAGGGTCAGGCCAAGGCAGCGCTCCACCTGCTTGCCCATCCAGGCCGACTGCTTGGTGACGAATTCCGCAAGGCTCAGTTCGCCCTCCTGCACCCGATCCAGCGCCTGTTCCCAGAGCGCCGTGGTGCCTGGATCGGCGATGGCCCGGGGTACGGCGTCGATCAGGCCAAAGGCCGCTGGCGTCGCCGCCAGGGCCTTGCCCTGTTTCACCAGGTAACCGCGATCCAGCAGGCCCTGGATGATGCCGGCGCGGGTCGCCTCGGTGCCGATGCCGGTGGTGTCCTTGAGCTTCTGCTTGAGGGCCGGGTCCTCCACCAGCTTGGCGACATTCTTCATCGCCTTGATCAGGTCGCCCTCGGTGAAGGGCTTGGGTGGCTGGGTCAGCTGATCCCGGCAGCGCACCTCGACCACGGGGTAGTGCTCCCCCTCGCGCAACTCGGGCAGCGCCTGGGGCGGCGGTGCCTCACGGCCCTTGGGCGGCGTGAGCGACTCGGGCAAGGCGCGACGCCAGCCCGGCTCCACCAGGCGTTTGCCCGTGGCGCGCAGGCGTTCGCCACCGGCCTCGAAGTCGGCCTGGGTACGATCGAACTCATGCTGCGGCAGGAACTGCGCCAGATAGCGGGCGCGAATCAGACCGTAGACATTGCGCTCCTGAGGACTCAGGCGGCCCAGGTCGCGGGTGACCAGGGTTGGGATGATGCCGTGGTGGGCGCTGACCTTGGCGTCGTTCCAGGCCCGCGAGCGACGACTGGCGTCCAGATGCTCGCGCAGCGGTGCCAGGCTCGCATCGGCGCCCAGCAAGGCGGCGAGCAGCGCCGGGGCCTCGGCGTGCTGGGAGAGCGGCAGGTAGCCGCAATCGCTGCGCGGGTAGGTGATCAGCTTGTGGGTCTCGTAGAGCGCCTGGGCGACGTCCAGGGTCTGCTGGGCGCCGAGGTTCAGTCGCTTGGAGCACACCTCCTGTAGGGTGCCCAGGTCGAAGGGCAAGGGCGCCGCCTCGCGGATACGCTCGGTCTTGAGCTTGACCAGTCGGGCCTGCCCGGCCGCCTCGATAGCCCGGGCCGCCGCCTGGGCCACCTCGGGCTTGAGGCAGCGACCCTGGTCGTCGCAGACGGCTTCCGGGGGCTGCCACTGCGCCTGAAAGCGTCCGCCAGAGGCCTCCAGGGTCGCCTCCACGGTCCAGAAAGGCACCGGCACGAAGGCGGCGATGGCGCGGTCGCGGTCCACCACCAGGCGCAGGGTCGGAGTCTGCACCCGCCCTACCGAGAGCACGCCCTGGTAACCCGAACGGCGCCCCAGCAGGGTGAACAGCCGGCTCATGTTCATGCCGATCAGCCAATCGGCCCGCGAGCGACCTAGCGCAGACTGATACAGCCCATAGGTTTCGGCACCGGGCTTGAGCGCGGCCAGAGCGCGGCGAATGGAGACATCATCCAGCGCCGACAGCCACAGCCGGCGAATCGGCCCACGATAACGGCAATGCTCCACCAGCTCGCGGGCGATCATCTCGCCCTCGCGATCCGCGTCGGTGGCGATCACCAGCTCACTGGCCTCGCCCAGCAGGCGCTTGACCGCCTTGAACTGGCTGCCGGTGGTCTTCTTGACCTGTAGTTTCCATTGCTCGGGCACGATGGGCAGGTCGTCCAGCGACCAGCGTTTGTAGCGGGCGTCGTAGGCGTCCGGTGGTGCCGTCTCGAGCAGGTGGCCGATGCACCAGGTGACGGTCACGCCCTGCCCCTGCAGGCAGCCCTCGCCACGGCGATTGGCACCGAGGACACGGGCGATGTCCTTGGCCTGAGAGGGTTTTTCGCAGAGATACAGCTGCATGGCGGGCGTCGTACCGGAGGGAATCGCCACAGGATGCAAAGCGGCGCCGGGCAGCGCAAGGACTAATCTGTATATCCGTACAGAAAGCGGTCTTTGCGCAAATTCGCCCAACAGGCCACAGCGCCCGTAGGACGTGGATCACAGCTTGAACGGCTGCTACAGGGGGAGCGGAATCTTGCCCGTGACGGCCGGTCCTTGGGCTACGGCATTTTCGCCGTCTTTAGCCGAGCTCTGGGAGGCGTCAATGAACACTGTAGCTATGGATCGCGCCAAGGCCGAGAGCACCGGCGCGGGTAATCACGTGGATACCGCCAGCAGCCAGGCGCTGCGGGCCGCGATCACCACCATGCGCCGCACCACCAGCCAGGTGCAGCGTATCAACGATCAACTCTGGGAAGTCTGGCCGGACGGCCGTCGCAAGCTGCTGCTGCGCTAAGACGTCCCTGGCGCCCTAGCCGGGCGCCCGAGTCTCGATCGCGGCCACATAGGTCGCGACCTCGGCCTGGATCCAGGCGGTGAAGCGCTCCTGCTTTTCCGCCGATTCGGCACGCTCCGGCCAGACCAGCCAGTAGGCGTAGGGATAGGGCGCCACCACCGGACTGAGCTGGACCAGGCGCCCCTCGTTCAGCGCCGCCTGCACCAGGCTACGCCGTTCCAGCGCCAGCGCCTGACCGAGGCGCAGCGCCTCCAGCACCACGTTGGAATCGTTCACGGTGATACCGCGATTGGGCGCCGCCTCGCCCAGACCGGCCGTCTCGCCCCAGTGCAGCCAGGTTTCCTCCGTATGCATCAGCGGCTGTGCGAGGGCTTCGTCCAGATTGCGCGGCAGCTGCCCACCGTTGTAGCCAGGCGCAGCCACCAGCAGCACATCGTCCTGGAACAGTCGTAGCGCCGTCAGACCATCCCATTGCCCCTCGCCCATGCGTACGCCGATATCCACCATGCCCTGGCGCAGATCCTGGAAATCCAGGCTGGTCTGGAGGCGGATACGGTACTCCGGGTGCAGGGCGCTGAAGCGGGGCAGCCTCGGCAGCAGCCAGTGCGCGGCGAAGGACGGAAAGGTGGCGAACACCAGTTCGTTACGGCGCGGTCGGGCCTGCAGCCGCCGTGTGGCTTCGCCCAGATCCTCGAGCAACTGGCGGACCTGCTCGGCATAGACGCGGCCATCACCGGTGACCTCTATCCCGCGCCCCTGACGCTCGAACAGCACCATGCCCAGTTGATGTTCCAGCCCCTTCACCTGCTGGCTGACCGCGGCATGGGTCAGGTGCAATTCGGCCGCCGCCCGCGTCACGCTTCCCAGCCGCGCTACCGCTTCGAAACAACGCAGGGCATTCAGCGGTGGCACCCGTGACATGTAAGCTTTCCTTAACGATTCAGTCAGATTTTCTCGCTGGAAGCAGCTTCGCCCAAGCCCTAATGTCTTGTCCAGAGCGGCATCCAGCGTTAAACACGTTATGCGGATGACGTTCCACGTGAAACAGGATTCACCCTTTCTGACAGGACGCTTCCCATGCAACTCATCGGCATGCTCGACTCCCCCTACGTGCGGCGGGTCGCGATCTCCCTTCGCCTGCTGGTTCTGCCCTTCGAACTGCGCCAGATATCGCTCTTCCGTGAGGTCGAGCGCTTTCGCAGGTTCAATCCGGTACTCAAGGCACCCACGCTGATCTGCCAGGATGGCCAGCGGCTGATGGATTCGTCACTGATTCTGGACTACGCCCAGCACCTCGCCTGCGGCAGCCGGCAATTGCTGCCCAGTGGCCATGCCGCGCGGGCGACCGCGCTCAGCCGAAGCGGTCTGGCGCTGGCCTTGTCCGAGAAAGCCGTACAGTTGCTATACGAGCGCGACCTGCGGCCGGCAGAGAAGCGTCATGCGCCCTGGCAGCAGCGGGTAGAGGGGCAGTTGCGCGCGGCCTGTGGCGCCCTGGACAAGGCCTGGCTAGGCCCGCGGCCGCCGCTGGGCGAGGACAGCATCGGCCAGGACGCCATCGACACCGCCGTGGCCTGGACCTTCCTGCACTTCGCCCTGCCGGAGCTGATCGAGCGGCGCAATTACCCGACACTGGAGGCCCTGACCGCCGAGGCGGAGGCGCTGTCGGTGTTTCGAGATTATCCGGTGGCCTAGAAAGCATCGCGGCCATGGACCGCTCCTACGGTAACGTCCGTACCTGTAGGAGCGGTCCATGGCCGCGATCAACAAAGCACCAGAGTCCCGCAGGATTAGCCGCAACGGCGGACCGCCATGGCCGCCATGCTCGTGGCGACTACTTACCCACGGTAATACCGCTGCGGCACGAAGGGGGTCTTGGCGACCTTGACCGGGACCTGCTTGCCACGCACCACGGCGAACAGCGGGGTATCGACGGCGGCGAAAGCACTGTCGACATACCCCATGGCCACCGGGGCGCCCAGGGTCGGGCCAAAGCCGCCACTGGTCACGCGACCGATGCTGGCGCCATTGGCATCCACCAGTTCCGCGCCTTCGCGCACCGGCACCCGCTCCTGCACCAGCAGGCCGACGCGCTTGCGACTCACGCCCTCACGCTGCTCGGTGAAGATGCGCTCGGCGCCGGGGAAACCACCGGCGCGGCCATTGCCCTCACGGCGCACCTTGGACAGGGCCCAGCCGAGGTTGGCCATGACCGGCGTGGTACCGGCATCCATGTCGTGACCATAGAGGCAGAGGCCCGCTTCCAGGCGCAGGGAATCCCGGGCACCCAGGCCGATGGCCTCGACTTCCGGCTCGGCCAGCAGATGGCGCGCCAGGGCTTCGGCGGCGGCGCTCGGCACCGAGATCTCGTAACCGTCCTCCCCCGTGTAGCCGCTGCGGCTGACGATGCAGGGCTGGTCCAGCAGCTTCACGCGACGCACCTGCATGAAGGTCATCTCGGCCACTTCCGGCGCCAGGCGCGACAGGACCGTAGCGGCTGCAGGCCCCTGCAGGGCCAGCAGGGCGCGATCGAATTGCGGCAGCACCTGGCAGCGATCGCCCAGGTGCTTTTCCAGGTGGGCGAGGTCGGCTTCCTTGCAGGCGGCGTTGACCACCAGATAGAGGCAGTCGCCCAGGTTGGCGACCATGAGGTCGTCGAGGATGCCGCCGTTGTCGTCGGTCAGCAGGGCATAGCGCTGCATGCCGCTGGGCAGGTCGATGATGTCGACCGGGACCAGGGTCTCCAGGGCCTCGGCGGCTTCCTCGCCTTCGAGCATGACCTGGCCCATGTGGGAGACATCGAACAACCCGGCCTGGGCACGGGTGTGCTGGTGCTCCTTGAGCACGCCGAGCGGGTATTGCACCGGCATCTCGTAGCCGGCGAAGGGCACCATGCGGGCGCCGAGTTCCAGGTGCAGGGCGTGCAGCGAAGTCTTGAGCAGGGACATGGTGGGGCTCCGTGTCGGGTGGCGGCTTCCGCACTCCGGTCCTCCAGAGCAGGAAGCTGTTATCTGAGTGGGTCGTGCCTGCCGCTGACGAGCGAGACGCGACCTCGGTGCTTCGGATTTCCCTCACCCCGGCCCTCTCCCTGAGGGAGAGGGGGAAAGAGCGGTGCTTCACTCGGACACCCTGCACAACGGCTGCAGAGCTATCGGAGTGCCGCGGCTTTGCTCCCCTCTCCCCCGGGAGAGGGGCCGGGGGTGAGGGTCAGGCCTCGCCGTACGCCTCGATCGGCGGGCAGGAACAGACCAGGTTGCGATCGCCATAGACGTTGTCGATGCGCGCCACCGGCGGCCAGTACTTGCCGTCCACCAGGGTCGGCAGCGGGAATACCGCCTGCTCGCGGCTGTAGGGATGAGTCCACTCGCCTGCCAGCTCACGCGCGGTATGGGGCGCGTTCTTCAGCGGATTGTCCTGGGGATCCAGGGTGCCGGCCTCCAGGGCACGGATCTCTTCACGGATAGCGATCATGGCGTCGCAGAAGCGATCCAGCTCCTGCTTGGACTCGCTCTCGGTGGGCTCGATCATCAGGGTGCCGGCTACCGGGAAGGACATGGTCGGAGCATGGAAGCCGAAGTCGATCAGGCGCTTGGCCACGTCGTCCACGGTCACGCCGCTGCTGTCCTTGAGCGGACGCAGGTCGAGGATGCACTCGTGGGCCACCAGGCCGCCAGTGCCGCTGTAGAGCACCGGATAGTGCTCTTCCAGCCGGCGGGCGATGTAGTTGGCGCTCAGGATGGCGATCTGGGAGGCGCGGGTCAGACCAGCGCTGCCCATCATCTTCAGGTACATCCAGGAGATCGGCAGGATGCTGGCGCTGCCGTAGGGCGCCGCGCAGACCGCACCTTCCTTGCGTTCCAGCCGGGCATGGCCAGGCAGGAAGGGCGCCAGGTGCGCCTTGACGCCGATGGGGCCGACGCCCGGACCACCGCCGCCATGGGGGATGCAGAAGGTCTTGTGCAGGTTGAGGTGGGAGACGTCACCGCCGAACTGACCCGGGGCGCAGAGGCCGACCATGGCGTTCATGTTGGCGCCGTCGATGTAGACCTGGCCGCCATGGTCGTGGACCACCTGGCAGATCTCGCGGATGGCTTCCTCGAACACCCCGTGGGTGGACGGGTAGGTGATCATCAGCGCGGCCAGGCGCTCGCTGTGCTGCTCGGCCTTGGCACGCAGGTCGTCGAGGTCGACGTTGCCGCGCTTGTCGCAGGCCACCACCACCACGCGCATGTCGACCATGCTGGCGGTAGCGGGGTTGGTGCCGTGGGCCGACGCCGGGATCAGGCAGACGTCGCGCTCGCCCTGGCCGCGGCTCTGGTGATAGGCACGAATGGCCAGCAGGCCCGCGTACTCGCCCTGGGAGCCGGCGTTGGGCTGCAGGGAGACGGCGTCGTAGCCGGTGGCGGCGCAGAGCATGGCCTCCAGTTCGGTGGTGAGCTGGGCATAGCCCTCGGCCTGGTCGGCCGGCGCGAAGGGATGGATGCTGCCGAATTCGGCCCAGGTGACCGGGATCATCTCGCTGGCGGCGTTGAGCTTCATGGTGCAGGAGCCCAGCGGGATCATGGTGCGATCCAGGGCTAGGTCCTTGTCCGCCAGCTTGCGCAGGTAGCGCATCAGCTCGGTCTCGGATCTATGGCTGGCGAACACCGGATGGGTCAGGAAGGCCGACTGGCGCCGTAGCGCCTCGGGCAGCTCGACGCCCTCCGCTTCACCCAGCTCGGCGACCTGGGGCGCGGCCTTGCCGTCGGCCAGGATCTCCAGCAGCGCCTGGACATCGGCCAGGGTACTGGTCTCGTCCAGGGCGACACCCAGGGCCTCGGCGCTGACGTCGCGCAGGTTGTAGCCGCGGGCACGCGCGGCCTCGTGCAGGGCGGCGGTGCGCTCGCCGAACACCAGGGTCAGGGTGTCGAAGGCGGTGTGCTGGGTCTGGTGGCCCAGGCGCTGCAGGCCGGCGGCCAGCAGGCTGGTGAGACGCTGCACCCGGGTGGCGATACGGACCAGGCCTTCGGGACCGTGGTAGACCGCGTACATGCTGGCGATGTTGGCCAGCAGTACCTGGGCGGTGCAGATGTTGCTGGTGGCCTTCTCGCGGCGAATGTGCTGCTCGCGGGTCTGCAGGGCCAGGCGATAGGCGGGGTGGCCGTGGCGGTCGATGGAGACACCGACGACCCGCCCGGGCATGTCGCGCTTGTACTTGTCCTGGGTGGCGAAATACGCCGCGTGCGGGCCGCCGAAACCGAGCGGCACGCCGAAACGCTGGGCGGTGCCGATGGCCACGTCCGCACCCAGTTCGCCGGGCGGGGTGAGCAGGGTCAGGGCCAGCAGGTCGGCGGCCATGGCCACCAGAGCACCGGCCGCCTGGAAGGCCTGGATGCTCTCCCGGTAATCACGGATCTCACCGGTGGTCATCGGGTACTGGAACAGGGCGCCGAAGAAGCGGCCGTGGTCCTCGATCTCGGTTTCCACCCCCACCACTACCTCGATACCCAACGGCTCGGCGCGGGTGCGCAGGACGTCAAGGGTCTGCGGATGGCAGTGCACGGAGGCGAAGAAGGCGCTGGCCTTGTTTTTCGCCAGGCGCTTGCAGAAGGTCATGGCCTCGGCGGCGGCAGTGCCTTCGTCCAGCAGCGAGGCATTGGCCACCGGCATGCCGGTGAGGTCGCCGATCAGCGTCTGGAAGTTGAGCAGGGCTTCCAGGCGACCCTGGGAAATCTCCGGCTGGTAGGGGGTGTAGGCGGTGTACCAGGCCGGATTTTCCAGCAGGTTGCGCAGGATCGGCGCCGGGGTATGGGTGTTGTAGTAGCCCTGGCCGATCAGGCTCTTGAGCAGGCGATTCTTGCCGGCGATGGCGCGCAATTCAGCGAGGGCATCGGCTTCGGACAGCCCGGCGGGCAGGTCCAGCACGCTGGTGCCCTTGATGCTCTCGGGGATCACCTGGGCGGTCATGGCGTCCAGGGATTCGTAGCCGAGCAGGTCGAGCATGGCGATCTCGTCCAGCTCGCGCGGGCCGATGTGGCGCGGGACGAATTCGTCGGCGGTGCTGAGGGTATCGTGCAGCGACATGGCGGTCTTACCCCTTGATCAGTTGCTGATAGGCGGCTTCATCGAGCAGCGCGGCGAAGGCCGCGGCATCGGTGGGCTGGAAGCGAAAGAACCAGCCGGCGTTCAGCGGATCACTGTTGATGGTCTCGGGCGCATCGTTCAGCGCCTCGTTGACCGCCAGGACCTCGCCTTCCAGCGGCATGGTGATGTTGCTGGCGGCCTTGACCGACTCCAGCACCGCGACCTCATCGCCCTGGGCATAGCTACGCAGCTCCGGCAGTTGCACGAAGACCAGGTCGCCCAGCGAGTCCTGAGCATAGTCGGTGATGCCGACGGTGATGCTGCCATCGGCTTCCTGACGCAGCCATTCGTGTTCATCGGTATAGCGCAGACTCATTGCCAGACTCCTGCGGACCTTGGTCCTGATGGATAGATGGAATCTGCTGTTGCAAGGCTAGTGCCAGGAATAAAATTCAATGATTTCAGCGGCTTAGATAGATCAGCAGATTCCGTCTGTAGCGAAATCGTTACGATCCGAGCAGGAGCCTGCCATGTCCGTATCGATTCAAGTACGCCGTATCGTAATCGATACGAAATTAGCTGGGCTCCTGGGTCCGACAGCCAAGCTACACGTTGAAGTCGCCTCTTAGTCGAGGATGAAGTGCGGCAGGAAACGCGAGCTGTCCTGAGTGATCAGCGAACGATCTTCGCGGATGCCCAGGCCGCAGGCTCGATCGCCCACCACCCAGCTGCCCAGCACCGGATAGTGGCCATCGAAACAGGGCAGCGGCTGGCACGCCTGGCGGATGGTCGCCCCGCCATAGGGGCCAGTCACCGCCGCCTGACGACCGTCGCGGGCATGGAGGGTGACGTTGGCGCCTTCCCGGGAGAACAGTGGCTTGCGCACCCAGCCGGGTGGCAGGTGCGTGCTGGGTCGGGCATCGAAATAGGCGGGCAGAAGATTGGGATGCCCTGGATGCTGCTCCCAGAGCAACGCCAGAATGCCCTTGTTGCTGAGCAGCGCCTTCCAGGGAGGCTCGACGAAGCGGGTGCCACTGGCAGGGATTGCCGCACCGAAGGCGTCTTCCAGCAGGTGCTCCCAGGGATAGAGCTTGAACAGGCTGAAGATGGAATGGCCCTGGAGATCGACGAAGGTGCCCGAGCGCTCCAGACCGATGTCCTCGATGGCCAGGAAGCGAGCCTCCAGCCCGGCCTGAAGGGCGCAGTCGCGCAGGTAATCGACGGTACCGCGATCCTCCAGCGAGTCGCGCACCGCGGCCAGGTACAGTGGTTGGGGTACACCCAGCTCAGCCAGGGTCTCGATCAACCGCTCCTGGATCAGATTGTACTGGTCGGCGGCGGGCGGTAGTGCCTCGCGCTCACGCTGCTGCTCTAGCCACAGCCACTGGAAATAGGCTGCCTCGTAGAGCGAGGTGGGGGTGTCGTAGTTGAGTTCGAACAGCTTGGCCGGGCCCTGGCCGCTGTAGCAGAAGTCCATCCGGCCATAGAGCGAAGGCTCACGGCGCCGCCAGCTGATGCGCAGGTGATCCCAGAAGAAGCGCGGTATATGCAGCCGCTCCAGCAGCTCCTCACGCTCGACGATGACGTCCACCAACGCCAGGCATAGCTCGTGCAATTCGGTCGTGGGCGTCTCGATGTCGTCCTCGATCTGCCGCAGGCTGAAGCGATAGGCTGCGGTCTCGTCCCAGTAGGGTTCGCCGTCGAAGGTATGGAAGGCGAAGCCGAGGGCCTCGGCCTGCTGGCGCCAGTCAGGACGTTCGCTGAAGGAGATACGTTGCACGGTTTAGCCTCCCTGGGAGCAGAGCGCCGATGCCTTGAGACCGAAGCCACCCCGCTGGACATGGGGCGCAGGCCTTATCCGGGTCAGGGCATTGCTGACCAACAGCGGCCCCGAGCGGCGGCCGACGTATTCGTTGCAGTTACTCCGCAAATGGTCGTCACCCAGCCCCTGATAAAGCGGTTCGCTAGGGAAACGCTGCTCCAGCCAGTCTAGCCGCTGGCCTTGTGAGCCCGTGGCGCTGACCGGCACCGTACCCAGCAGGTAACCAGATAGGAGCGGCGCATAGGCACCTGATACCTGATCAACCCCCTGGCAGCGTGCGCTGCCGAAGTCCGCCTCGCAATCGGCCTGGGTGGTATAGCGCGGTGCGATCTGCCGGTGCAACGCCAGCACCCGGGCATATTCCTGTTCGCATAAGCCGGCTTTGAACAGGCCGCCGCTCTGGCAATCGAGCGGGTCCCGATACAGGAAACCAGTTTCCGGCTTGTCATTGCAGCCGGTCATGATCAGCGGAGAGGCGCCGAGTAATACCAGATGCAGGCACTTGCTGCGTTTCATGGCCCGCCCTCACCCCGTAATGGCAGCGGCGTTGAGTACGCCCACGGCAATGGCGAAGCAGGCGGTGAAAATGCCGCTGGCCATCTCGTTGGCCGCCAGCCGCTGCGGCAACCCGGGCAGGCCCAGGCGCAGCAGTTGGAACGCCAGCAACTGGGTGACCAGGGCGATGACCGCCCAGAGCAGGAAGTCGGTCAGGCTCACCGCCACCCGCATGGCACCGGCCAGGGGTAACACGAAGCCAAGCATGCTGCCACCGAAAGCCAGGGCCGCGGCGGGCACGTCGGCGCGAATCAGCTGCCACTCGCGGTGCGGCGTGAGCCAGGTGTAGAGCACGCAGAACAGCCCAAGCAGGGCCAGGGACAGCAACAGGTAGAGCAGAAACGCGGGAAACCCGCTGAGATAGGCGGACAGCACGAAGACGCTCCTTGTCGAGATAAGCCGAGCGCAATTATCACCGCGCCTGCAGGTCGCACACCTACCGCTCACCGGGTGAAACGCCGAGACGGTCGCGAACTTCCGCCCCGCTTCGTCGGACCAAGAAGGCACAACAAGACCTCTGCCAAGCGGCTTTGCCCTCCCCCACCCTTGCCTGGAGTCTTTGTCATGGCTGTGAAAACCGTTGCCGATCTGCTCGTCGCCACCCTCGAAGCCGCTGGTGTGGATACCATCTGGGGCTTGCCGGGCGATTCGCTCAACGGCCTCACCGAAAGCCTGCGCACGCGTGATCGCATCCGCTGGCGTGGCGTGCGTCATGAGGAAGCCGCTGCCTTCGCGGCCAGTGCCGCCGCCGACACCAGCGGACGCCTGGCGGTCTGCGCCGGCTCCTGCGGTCCGGGCAATCTGCACCTGATCAACGGCCTGTTCGACGCCCAGCGCAGCGGTGCGCCGGTCCTGGCCATCGCCGCCCAGATTCCCTCCAGCGAGATCGGCCTTGGCTATTTCCAGGAGACCCACCCGGAGCGCCTGTTCCGTGATTGCAGCGACTTCTGCGAGGTGGTGTCCCATCCCGAGCAGCTGCCGCGCATCCTGGAAACCGCCATGCGCTCGGCCATCCTCAATCGCTCGGTGTCGGTGGTGGTGATCCCGGGCGACGTGGCCCTGGCCGAGGCACCGATCAAGCAGGCCCAGTGGAGCGAGCCGGTGCGTCCGGTGGTGGTCCCGCCGGAGGCCGAGCTGGACGCTCTGGCCGAACTCCTGGCCGGCGAAAAGCGCATCACCCTGCTCTGCGGCGCCGGTTGCGCCGGTGCCCATGCCCAGGTGGTCGCCCTGGCCGAGCGGCTGCAGGCACCGGTGGTTCATGCGCTACGCGGCAAGGCCCATATCGAGTATTCGAATCCCTATGGCGTGGGCATGACCGGGCTGATCGGCTTTTCGTCCGGCTATCACGCGCTCAAGGAATGCGACCTGCTGCTGATGCTGGGCAGCAACCTCCCCTATCGCAACTTCTTCCCGGACCATGGCCGGGTGGTGCAGATCGACATACGCGGGGCTCATCTGGGCGTGCGCACCCCCCTGCTCAAAGGCCTGGTGGGTGATGTCCGCGCCACCCTGGACGCCCTGTTGCCGCGGCTCAAGCCCAACAGCCACAGCCGCTTCCTGGAAAAGGCCCAGCAGCACTATCGCAAGACCCGCGCCGAGCTGGACGAGCTGGCCACCGCCACCGCCGACGGTGAACCCCTGCATCCGCAGTACCTCACCACCCGGGTCAGCGAACTGGCCGCAGCGGACGCCCTCTTTACCTGCGACGTCGGCACCCCCACGGTGTGGGCCGCGCGTTACCTGGCGATGAACTTCGAACGTAAGCTGGCCGGCTCCTTCAGCCACGGCTCCATGGCCAACGCCCTGCCCCAGGCCATGGGCCTGCAAGCGGCCTATCCCGGGCGCCAGGTGGTCGCCCTGGCGGGGGACGGTGGGCTGTCCATGCTGCTGGGCGAACTGGCGACCCTCGCCAGCGAAAAGCTACCGGTCAAGGTCATCGTCTACGACAACGCCACCCTGGGCTTCGTCGCCATGGAGATGAAGGCCGCCGGCATGATCGACGAGACCACCGATCTGGGTGAGGTCGATTTCGCCCGGGTGGCCGAGGCATGCGGCGTGCGCGGCTGGAAGGTGGAATCGGCCAGTCTGCTCGACGCCACCCTGGAAGAGGCCTTCGCCCACCCCGGCCCGGCGCTGGTGGACGTGCGCATCGCCAAGCAGGAGCTGTCGCTGCCACCGAAGATCGAGGCCGCCCAGGCCAAGGGTTTCAGTCTCTACATGCTGCGCGCGGTGATGAGTGGCCGTGGCAGCGAAGTCGTGGATCTGGCCAAGACCAACGTGCTGCGTTGATCCAGGCGCCTGCGGCGCTCAGCGCCGCGGGATCCCGTAACGCCGCAGCCGCATGGCAATGGCCGAATGGGAGGCCTGCAGGCGTGCGGCCAGCTGGCGGCTGGACGGATACTGCGGATAGAGCCGTTCCAGCAGCGCCGCCTCGTAGCCCTGGACGGCGGCTTCCAGGGTGCTGACCTCGGTTTCCAGCTGCCCGGCCATTGCAGTACCGGCCAGATCCAGGTCCTCGACATCGATTTGGCCGCTTTCGCTGATGGCGGCGGCGCGAAAGAGGATGTTCTGCAACTGGCGAACGTTGCCTGGCCAGGCATTGCCCACCAGCACACCGTAGGTGGCCGGTGCCAGGCGGCACGGCGGCCGGCCGATCTGGGCACAGGCCTGCTGCAGGAAGTGCCGTGCCAGCAGCAGGATGTCCTGGCCGCGCTCGCGCAGCGCCGGGACCTGCAGGCTGAGCACATTGAGACGATAGAAGAGGTCTTCGCGAAAGCTTCCCGCGGCCACCATGGCCTGCAGGTCGCGGTGAGTCGCAGCCAGGATGCGTACGTTGACCTGGCTCTCGTGGGCCCCACCGACGCGGCGGAAGGTGCCGTCGGAAAGAAACCGCAGCAGCTTGGCCTGCAGATAGGGCGACATCTCGCCGACCTCGTCGAGAAACACCGTGCCCTGGTCGGCCAGCTCCAGCAGACCCGGCTTGCCGCCACGTTGCGCACCGGTGAAGGCGCCCGGGGCATAGCCGAACAGTTCGCTCTCGGCCAGGCTCTCCGGCAGGGCGGCGCAGTTCAGGGCGAGAAAGGGCGCATCGCGCCGGGCACTGGCGGCATGACAGGCCCGCGCGACGAGCTCCTTGCCAGTGCCGGTCTCACCCAGGATCAACAGCGGGGCTTCCAGGGCCGCCAGGCGCTGGGCCCGGGCCTTGAGCGTACGGATGGCCGCGCAATCGCCCAGCAGGGAATCGAAGCCCTCGGGGGTGTCATGGCGTAGCGCTGACAGCCGACCGCCGATGCGGCTGGGTGCATAGAGCGTCAGGAGCCCCCCGGCCAGCCCGCCTACCGGCTCGCCGATGGGGGTGGCGTCCAGCAACAGGGCCTGGCCGCGCAGTACTACCTCGCGCAGGGGCAGACGAAAGCCCTGGGCCAGCAGCTCGGCTGGCAACTCGCTGTCATTGAAGAGGTCGGCGAGGGTCGTGCCGGCACCCTCGCCGGCCAGCGCGGCGAAGGCCGGATTGGCCAGCAGGATGCGGCCTTCGCCGTCCACCGCCAGCACCGGATCGGCCATGGCGGCAAGCAGGGCATCGAGCTGCAGGCTGCGACGCTGGCCGGGCAGGATGTCCACCACCCGGACCGCCTCGACCCCCACCACGGTCAGCAGGGCGGCGCGCAATTCCTCTAACACCGCCGCGCTCAGGGTCGGCGCGTCGATGTAGACGTTGGGCGGCACCATCTCCACGGCATCGAGGTTGAGATTGCGGGCACCGAGCAACGCCAGGACTTCCTGGGTGATGCCGACCCGATCGATGAAGGAGACATGGATACGCATGGAAACCGCAGGGTCTGAAAGCGAAAGGCTAATGCTACCCAAATGCTCGGGGTAGAATCACTTCTCATTTACCGAGGCGGGACCGCCATGACCACCAAAGACCCCCTTCTTCTCGATCAGCAGCTGTGCTTCGCGCTGTACTCGACCTCCCTGGCCATGACCAAGGTGTACAAGCCGCTGCTCGAAGAGGTGGGCCTGACCTACCCGCAGTACCTGATGATGCTGGTGCTCTGGGAAAACGATCACCTGCCGCTCAAGGAGCTGGCGCGCCGTCTGCACCAGGACTCGGGCGCCCTGACCCCGGTGCTCAAGCGCCTGGAGGCCGAGGGCTACGTAACCCGGCAACGCAATGCCGAAGACGAACGCAACTTGTCCATCGAACTCACCGAGGGCGGCCGTGCCCTGCGAGAGCGGGCACGGGAGATCAACGGGACCATTAGCGGCTACTGTGCGCTGGGAGATGCCCAGATGTGCGAGCTGCGCGAACACCTGATGGCACTACGCGCCAAGCTGACGCGCTAACCGGCTCACTGCCACTGGTCGCCTGCTCCTGAAAATATATTTGCGCGATAACAGGTATCGCGATAACTTAAGTCCATACCTTGTCGGTTCTCACGGTCAACGTCCGGCCAAACAGTTATCGCAATACCTAAACAGGAGCACGCCATGAACATCCTCTATACCGCGTCTGCAACCAGCACCGGTGGCCGTGACGGCCGTTCCATCAGCAGCGACAAGGCCCTGGACGTGCAGCTGTCCACGCCCAAGGAGCTGGGCGGCGCCGGTGGTGCCGGCACCAACCCCGAGCAACTCTTCGCCGCCGGCTACTCGGCCTGCTTCATCGGCGCGCTCAAGTTCGTGGGTGCCAAGGAAAAGATCGCCGTACCGGCTGACGTCAGCGTGACCGCCCAAGTCGGCATCGGCCCGATCCCCACCGGCTTCGCTCTAGACGTCGAGCTGACCATCAGCCTGCCGGGCCTGGAGCGCGCGGTGGCCGAGGACCTGGTCGAGAAAGCCCACCAGGTGTGCCCCTACTCCAACGCCACCCGCAGCAACGTGGACGTGCGTCTGACCCTGGCCTGACACCGGGGAACGTCCAAGGGCGCGCCTCCTCGGGGACGCGCCCTTTTCTATGGCTGGCCCGTCAGGCCCGCGAAGCGTTCCGCCAGCCAGCCATGCAGTTGCCGGACTGCCGGCGAGAACTGGCGCCGGTGTGGACAGAACAGCTGCAACGGCAGGGGTTCGCCAAGCTGGTCGGGCAGCACCCGCACCAGCCGCCCGGTCTCGAGATCGTCGCGCATGTCCAGCCAGGACTTGTAGACGATGCCCTCCCCGGCCACCGCCCAGCGCCGCACCACCTCGGCATCATCGCTCTGCAGCGGCCCGCTGACACCGACTTGCCGCTGGCCACCTTCGGCCAGCGGAAAGCTCCATTTGTCATAGGTGCGACCATGCAGCTGGTAGAGCAGGCAGGCATGCTCGACCAGGTCATCCAGCCTACCTGGCGCGCCATGGCGCGCCAGGTAGGCCGGCGCCGCGGCCAGCAGGCGATGATTGTCGGGCGCCAGTGGCAGGGCGACCAGGCTGTCATCCTGGCTGCGGCCATAGCGGATGGCGATGTCCACCGGATCGCGATAGACATCGGCCTGCTGATCCGAGACGTAGAGCCTGAGGGTCAGGCCGGGATGCCGCTGGCGAAATTCCGCCAGCCAGGGCAGCAAGAGATTGCGCCCCAGATCCGAAGGCGCCGCCACCTGCAGCACCCCGCGCAGCTCGGGGCTTTCCCCCTGCAGCCGCTCGCGTCCCTCGCGCAAGGTCTCCAGCACCTCCCGGGCATAGGGCAGATAGGCCTCGCCCTCGGCGGTGAGCCTCAGGCTGCGCGTCGAGCGAGCGAACAGGCGAATGCCCAGCTCCCGCTCCAGCCGCCCGATGGCGGCACTCACCTGACCTGGCAAGAGGTCTGCCTCGCGGGCAGCGCGGGAAAAGCTGCCCAGGGCGGCGGAGCGCACGAAGAGGCCGAGGTCGTCGAAGCGGATCATTTTCTTTCCTGCAGTGAAGGTGCTATCCGATTCTGCCGCTTTTTCCGACCGACAATGAAGACGACCATGGCCTCACGTTTCTCATCGTACAAAGGAATCCGCCCATGAAAGCCATCATCCACGGTGACGCCACCCTGCCCGCCAGCGATCCCCGCGCCCTGCAGGACGCCGTGCTGCCCGATCCCACACCCGAGGCCCATGACCTGCTGGTAGAGGTCCGCGCCGTGTCGGTCAATCCGGTGGATACCAAGGTGCGCCAGGGCCTGGTGCAGCGCGACTCCAAGGTGCTTGGCTGGGACGTCTCCGGCGTGGTTCGCGCCGTAGGCAGCGCCGTCAGCCGCTTCGCCGTGGGTGACGAGGTCTACTATGCCGGCGAGCTGTTCCGCCCCGGCTGCAACAGCGAACTGCACCTGGTGGATGAACACCTGGCCGGCCACAAGCCCAAAAGCCTGGATCACGCCCAGGCCGCGGCGCTGCCGCTGACCGCCATCACTGCCTGGGAGCTGCTGTTCGATCGCCTGGGCGCGACCGAGGGCGGTGGTGCGGGTCAACAGCTGCTGGTGATGGGCGCCGCGGGTGGCGTCGGCTCGGTGCTGGTCCAGCTGGCCCGTCAGCTCACCGAGCTGACCGTGATCGGCACCGCCTCGCGACAGGAAACCCAGGACTGGGTACGTACCCTCGGCGCCCACCATGTCATCGATCACCACCAGCCGCTGCGCCCCCAGCTCGAAGCCCTGGGCCTGGACGGCGTGACCCTGGTGGCCAGCCTCACCCATACCGATGAGCACTTCACCCAGCTGGTGGATGTCCTGCGGCCCCAGGGCCGTCTCGGCGTGATCGACGATCCGGCGCAGCTGGACGTGGTGCCGATGAAGGCCAAGTCGCTGTCGCTGCACTGGGAGCTGATGTTCACCCGCTCGCTGTTCCAGACTCCGGACAAGGTGCGCCAGCACGAGATCCTCGAACGCGTGGCCGAGCTGATCGACCAGGGCACGCTCAAGACCACCCTGGGTGAACACCTGGGCCGTATCGATGCCGCCAACCTGCGCCGTGCCCATGCCCAGCTGGAAAGCCACCAGGCCCGCGGCAAGCTCGTACTGGAGGGCTTCTGATGGCCAGGCTCTCCGCCCTGACCCTCGCCGTCGCCCTGGCGATGGGTAGCCTGACCACCCAGGCGGCGCCGCTGCCACAGGAGCGCACGCTCGGCCAGCTGGAGCAGGTCTTCGCCTTCCGCGACGCCATGCCCACCGGGGTCACCGTCAGTGAGACCGGCCGGATCTTCGTCAACTATCCGCGCTGGGGCGACGAGGTGCCCTTCACCGTCGCCGAACTCAAGGACGGCAAGGCCATCCCCTACCCGGACGCCGCGCTCAACGTGGAAACCCCTGGCCAGCCGGGCAAGGGCTTCATCAGCGTGCAGAGCGTGGTCGCCGATGGGCGCGGGCACCTCTGGGTGCTGGACACCGCCGCCCCCGGCTTCGCTCCGCCCAAGGCCGGTGGCGTCAAGCTGGTGGCCATCGACCTCAAGACCAACAAGGTCGCCAGGACCCTGGTCTTCCCCGCCTCGGTGCTCGAACCCAACAGCTACGTCAACGATGTGCGCATCGACTTTCGCGTCGGTCGCGCCGGGGTGGCCTATGTCACCGATTCGGCACCTCCAGGCGGGCTGATCATCCTCGACCTCGCCACCGGGCAGGCGCAGCGCCGCCTGACCGGTGCGCCCCAGGCCAATGTCGATCCCAGCTTCGTGCCGGTGGTGGAAGGCGAGCCGTTGCTGATGCAGCGTCCCGATGGCAGCAAGGTCCGCCCGGCCATCGCCAGCGATGGCATCGCCCTGTCGCCGGACGGCGGCACCCTCTACTTCAGCCCCCTGTCCAGTCGGCACCTCTATGCCGTGCCCACCGCCCTGCTGCGCGACCCCAGCGCCAGCGAGGCCCAGGTGCGCGCCGGGGTGCAGGATCTCGGCGAGAAAGGCGCTTCCGACGGCCTCGAAGCCGATGCCCAGGGCCACGTCTATGCCGGTGACTACGAGCACAATGCCGTGCGCCAGCGCCAGGCCGATGGCAGCTGGAAGACCCTGGTCCACGATCCGCGTGTGCTCTGGCCCGATACCTTCAGCATCGGCCCGGACGGCTATCTCTATTTCACCGCCAACCAGCTCCATCGCCAGGCCAAGTTCCACGGTGGCCAGGACCTGCGCGAGAAGCCCTACAGCCTGTTCCGCGTCAAGATCGACGCCCAGCCTGCCCCCACCCACTGATCCGATCAGGAGTTATCCATGCAGCTGTCCCAGATCGCCCGTACCCGTTACACCACCAAGGCCTTCGACGGCTCCCGCAGCATCCCGGCCGAACAGGTCGAGGAACTGCTGGAGCTGCTGCGACAGGCGCCTTCCTCGGTCAACTCCCAGCCCTGGCACTTCGTGGTCGCCGCCAGCGCCGAGGCCAAGGCGCGCGTCGCCCGTGGCATGCAGAGCCCCTACAACGAACCCAAGGTGCTGCCGGCCTCCCACGTCATCGTGCTCTGCACCCGCCTGGAGATGACCGAAGGCCATCTGGCCCAGGTGCTGGAGCAGGAAGCCCAGGACGGCCGCTTCGCCAAGCCCGAAGCGCGCGCCACCCAGGACGGTACCCGCCGTCACTTCGTCGACCTGCATCGTCATGAGCGCCAGGATGTGCAGCACTGGATGGAGAAGCAGACCTACCTGGCGCTAGGCACCCTACTGCTCGGCGCTGCCGCGCTGGGCATCGATGCCACCCCCATGGAAGGCTTCGACGCCAACAGCCTGGACCAGGAACTGGACCTGCGCGAACAGGGTTACACCGCGCTGGTGGTAGTGGGCCTGGGCTATCGTGGCGAAAGTGATTTCAACGCCGCCCTGCCCAAGTCGCGCCTGACCCGCGAGCAGGTCTTCACCTTCCTCGATTGAAGCCGAGGCAGTCTGGTAACTGTCAGGAAAGGGCGCAGCACAGGCGTCCTTCACCTGGCGCACTACCCGCCAAGGCAATGATCTCAACCGCGGCTGTATTCATGGCGAGCGAACCAGCTGGCTTACGCAGCGACTGAACTCATTCATCGTGAACGGCTTGGACAGCAACAGCGCCTGGCTTGGCAGGCCCTCTTCGAACAGCGGGCCGGCAAAGCCGCTGACGAACAGCACCCGGAGCTGGGGATCCAAGGCGATCAATTGGCTGTACAGGACCTTGCCGGTCATTCCACCCGCCAAGCCGATGTCGGTCACCAACACCTGAATATCCGGCGACGCCTTGAACCTGGCAAGCGCCGAGGCGCCATCTGCCGCCTCCATCACCTGGTAACCAAGCTCTTTCAGGGCGGCCGCCATGGTCTTGCGAACCACCGGCTCGTCATCGACCACCAGGACCCGTTCGCCATTACCAGTAGGGCAGGCATCGGGCTCGGCATTGGCCAACTCATCGATCTGTTCGATGCCCTTGCTGCCCCTGGGGAAAAACAGGCTGACAGAGGTGCCTGCGCCCAGCTGACTATGCACCCGGATCTGCCCGCCGGACTGCTCCATGAAGCCAAAGACCATGGACAGACCCAGCCCGGTGCCTTCCCCCAGTGGCTTGGTCGTGAAGAAGGGTTCGAAGACCCGCGCCACGGTGTCCGGCGACATGCCGATACCGGTATCGGTCAGGCTGATCTTGAGATAGTCGCCTATTGGCAGATCCCTCAGCTCGCCGTAGTGGGGCTCGACTGACACCCGTTTCGTTTCAAGGGTCAGTACCCCGCCGTCCGGCATCGCATCGCGTGCATTGATGGCGAGATTCAGCAGCGCATTTTCGAGTTGATTGGGATCGCAATGGATGACGCCCGTGTCTCCGATCAGGATTTCAAAACGGATCCCGGGCCCGACCGTGCGCCGGATCAGATCCTCCAGTTCGCTGACCAGCAGACTGGCTTGCAGGTTCTTTGGCTCGAGGCGCTGCTGACGAGAAAAGGCCAGAAGCCGGTGCGTAAGGCCTGCGGCGCGATTCGCAGAGGTCAAGGCCAGGATGATGTAGCGGTCCAGATCATCCAAACGGCCTCTGGCGATACGTAGCTGCAGTAATTCCAGACTGGAAATCACCCCGGCCAACATGTTGTTGAAGTCATGCGCGATCCCGCCCGTGAGCTGGCCGACCGCTTCCATCTTCTGGCTCTGGCGCAGCTTCTCCTCCGTGACCGCCCGCTCTGCTTGCTCCTGCTCCAAGGCTGCGGTGCGGTCACGTACCCGCTCTTCCAGCGTCTCGTTCCAATGGACCAGCGCCGACTCGAGATCCATTCGCTCCTGAATATCTTCGATGGTGCCGTACCAGCGCTGACGCCGGCCCTGTTCGTCCGTTTGAGCGAAGGCCCTGACGCGGTACCAGCCGTAGCCGCCGCTGGCCGTCTGGAGACAGGTTCGAATATCGTAGGCGGCGCCAGTTGCCAGGGAGTGTCGCCAGGCCTGTTGCATACGCTCCCGGTAGTCAGGATGAGGCACCTGCAACCAACCTTCGCCCAACAGCTCCTCACGAGAACGGCCGGTAAGCGTCAGCCAGCGGTCATCGAAGGAATCGATGAATCCTTGCGCATCGGCTGTCCAGGGAATCTGCGGATTGAGGACGGTCGCGGCGCAATACTGGGCCTCGCGCTCACGCAACTCGGCTTCGGAATGCTCGAGCGCCTGGACTTTATTGAGGCGATCCACGGTCGCCCCCAGCAGGTTGGCGTAGGTTCGCAGGAAGTCGATGTCGTCTGGTGAGAATTCACGCTCGACAGGGCTATCCACCTCCAGCAAGCCAAAGGGCGGCTGGCCTTCCGGCCCCAGGATGATGACGTTCACCAGCGCCCGCACGCCGTGATCCTTCAAGAACTGCGGGTAATCGAAACGATCCTCGGCGGTGATATCCGTCGATACCACCGGCTCACCCGTTTGTAGCGCGAAACCTTCGGACGAACGCTCTTTAGCGGGCACGAGCTCGTGCCCGACTACGCCGGGTTTCCAACCGACGCCACTGCGGACAAGGAGATTCCTACCATCGGCCTGGAGCTCCATGACCTTCGCCAGCGGTGTATCCAGCGCCTCACTGACGAGGTGACAGGCTTGATGGAGGATTTCATCAAGGTCGTTTCCCTTGAGTGCAAGCTCCCCAAACTTTGCCAGTGCCGTTCGTTGACGAAGGAGTACGTGCACAGAAGACATCAGTAACCGATCCTTGCCTGACAAGGGCGTCGATCGAATAACGACGTACCAACCGCCAGGCTTTATGTATAAAGCTACAGGCACGGTTTCTTATGATGGGGTTCCAGCAAAGTCAGGCTTTTGCGATAAAGCGCCTGCTGCGTGGGACCGGGGAGCGGATGAAACTGGAGAGTGGTCCGTCAGGAACCGCCTCGGCGGCGGCGGTGCGAGAGCGCGCACCGCCGTACCAACCGCGACGTTGAAAAGACCTCGAGCGCCTTAACCCTTCAGATCCGCCAGGATCGAGAACGCCTGCAAGCGATCCGCTTGCTCGTAGACGTCGCAGGTAAAGATCAGCTCGTCGGCGTCGGTCTTCTCCAGCAGCAGCTCCAGACGCTCACGGACCTTGTCCGGGCCACCGATCACCGCCATGCCGAGGAAGCTCGATACCGACTCCTTCTCGTGCGGCAACCAGACGCCCTCCATGCTGCGTACCGGTGGTTGCAGGCGCAGGCTGTCACCGCGGAACAGGGCCAGGATGCGCTGGTAGACGGTGGTAGCCAGGTAGTTGGCCTCATCGTCGCTGTCGGCGGCCACCAGGGGCACGCCGAGCATCACATAGGGCCGGTCGAGGACCTCGGATGGCTTGAAGTTTTCGCGGTACAGGCGGATCGCCTCGTGCACATAACGTGGTGCGAAGTGCGAAGCGAAGGCATAGGGCAAGCCCTTGGCCGCGGCCAGCTGGGCACTGAACAGGCTCGACCCCAGCAGCCAGATCGGCACCTCGGTGCCCGCGCCCGGCATGGCGATCACGCCCTGCCCCGGTTGCTGTGGCCCGAAGTAGTGCTGCAGCTCCTCCACGTCCCGCGGGAAGTCGTCGGAACTGCCCAGGCGATCACGGCGCAGGGCATAGGCGGTGCGCTGATCCGAACCCGGTGCGCGACCCAGACCGAGTTCGATACGGCCCGGATACAACGAGGCCAGGGTGCCGAACTGCTCGGCCACCACCAGCGGCGCGTGGTTGGGCAGCATGATCCCACCCGAACCCAGGCGCAGGGTGCTGGTGCCACCGGCTAGATAGCCCAGCAGCACGGCGGTCGCCGAGCTGGCGATACCGTCCATGTTGTGGTGTTCGGCGACCCAGTAGCGGGAGAACCCGAGCTGTTCGACATGGCGCGCCAGGTCCAGCGCGTTGTGCAGCGCCTGGGCGGCGTCGCCATCGTCGCGGATGGGAGCGAGGTCAAGGACCGATAGGGCGGTCTTAGAGAGACGGGTCATCAGGGATCTCCTCGGCGGCCTGATCGTAGGCCGCCCTGTGGCGCTGAATGAGAGGCTGCTTCGCGGCGGCCCAGGCGGCCAGGGCACCCACCGGCACCATCAGGCTTTGGCCCAGGGCGGTGAGCGCGTATTCCACCTGGGGCGGCTTGGTCGGGGTCACCGTGCGGGACACCAGGCCGTCGCGCTCCAGCTGACGCAAGGTCACGCTGAGCATGCGCTGGGAAATGCCGTCGACCCGACGACGCAATTCATTGAAGCGCAACGGGCCGGCTTCCAAAGTGAAGAGCGTGAGCAAGGACCAGGCATCACCGATCCGATCCAGCACGTCCCTGATCGGACAGGCATGGGCATGCAGGCGGCGACGACTGGAGATACGACTGACCACGGCGTCCATGGCGATCCTCGAAGCAGAACTGACTCCAGCCTACGCCTTCTGGGCGGTTATTAAAAGTAACCACCTGTCAGGGCTGGTACTGCTGCTCCGGCCAAGGCACAATCCAGGAGGTCGTGACCGTTTTTATTGATTGAACGTTCAATAAAAAATAGTTACCCTCGGAGACTCTTTCCTCTGTTCAGGAGATGCTCCGTGCCCAAGGTCGGGATGCAGCCCATCCGCCGTTCGCAGCTCATCGCCGCGACCCTCGAAGCCGTCGACGAAGTTGGCATGGGCGACGCCAGTATCGCCTTCATCGCCCGCAAGGCCGGTGTCTCCAACGGCATCATCAGCCACTACTTCCAAGACAAGAACGGCCTGCTCGAAGCCACCATGCGGCATCTGATGAATGCCCTGCGCCAGGCCGTGCGCGAGCGCCGCGCGGCGCTGCCCGGGGACGATCCCGCCGCCAACCTGCGCGCCATCATCCAGGGCAACTTCGATGACACCCAGGTCAGCGGACCAGCCATGAAGACCTGGCTGGCCTTCTGGGCCACCAGCATGCATCAGCCCAACCTGCGCCGCCTGCAGCGCATCAACGACCTGCGCCTGTATTCCAACCTCTGCTGGCAATTCCGGCGCCTGCTGCCGCGCGATCAGGCTCGCGCCGCCGCTCGCGGCCTGGCCGCCATCATCGACGGACTCTGGCTGCGCGGCGCCCTCTCCGGTGACGCCTTCAACACCCAGCAGGCCCTACAGATCGCCTACGACTACCTGGACCTGCAACTGGCCAAGGCCTGACGCTCACCTGATCGCCCCCGCCCTGCCGGTCAGCACCGACGGGGCGTCTTCAGCTGCTCCCTCCCCAACCTCCCTCCTCTCCCCCTGGCTAATCACCCGCCCCGGACCGATCCGCTCTAGGCGGCCCCTTGGCTCGTCTCGCCTCGACCATGAATTTTTCATTGATTGAACGTTCAATAAAAATTAAGTAGACTGGATTCATCGCTGGAGCAAAGAGCCCTTCTTTCGCTCCCCCTGTGTTCCTTGCGGGTGCCACGGCGCCCGCCCCGTCTTGGGAGATCGTCCATGGCCCGTTTCGCCGAACAGCAGCTGTACATTGGTGGCCGCTACGTCGCCGCCACCGGTGGCGCCACCTTCGAAACCCTGAATCCCGCTACCGGCGAGGTGCTTGCCGTGGTGCAGAGCGCCAGCCGCGCCGACGTGGACAAGGCGGTGGCAGCCGCTGCCGAAGGCCAGAAGGTCTGGGCCGCGATGACCGCCATGCAGCGCTCGCGCATCCTGCGCAAGGCCGTGGACATCCTCCGCGCACGCAACGACGAGCTGGCCCTGCTGGAAACCCTGGACACCGGCAAGGCCCTGTCCGAAACCCAGGCCGTGGACATCGTCACCGGCGCCGACGTGCTCGAGTACTACGCCGGGCTCGTCCCCGCCCTGGAAGGCGAGCAAATCCCGCTGCGCGAGACTTCCTTCGTCTATACCCGCCGCGAACCCCTGGGCGTGGTCGCCGGCATCGGTGCCTGGAACTACCCGATCCAGATCGCCCTGTGGAAGTCCGCCCCGGCCCTGGCCGCGGGCAACGCCATGATCTTCAAGCCCAGCGAAGTCACCCCACTGACCGCGCTGAAGCTGGCCGAGATCTACACCGAAGCCGGCCTGCCCGATGGCGTCTTCAACGTGGTCAATGGCGTCGGTCCCGAGGTGGGCGTGGCCCTGACCGAGCATCCCGGCATCGAGAAGATCTCCTTTACCGGCGGTGTCGCCACCGGCAAGAAGGTCATGGCCAGCGCCGCCGGCTCGACGCTCAAGGAAGTCACCATGGAACTGGGTGGCAAGTCGCCGCTGATCGTCTGCGATGACGCTGACCTGGATCGCGCCGCCGACATCGCCGTCATGGCCAACTTCTTCAGCTCCGGCCAGGTCTGCACCAATGGCACCCGAGTCTTCGTGCCCCAGGCGCTCAAGGCCGACTTCGAGGCCAAGGTGGTGGAGCGGGTCAAGCGCATCAAGCTGGGCGATCCCCTGGCCGCCGAGACCAACTTTGGTCCGCTGGTCAGCACCCCGCACATGGAAAAGGTGCTGGGCTACATCGCCCAAGGCCAGGCCGAAGGCGCCCGCCTGCTCATTGGTGGCGAGCGCGTCACCCAGGGCGAACTGGCCAAGGGCAACTTCGTCACCCCCACCGTCTTCACCGATTGCCGTGACGACATGGCCATCGCCCGCGAAGAGATCTTCGGCCCGGTCATGAGCATCCTCGCCTATGCCGACGAGGACGAAGTGGTACGCCGCGCCAACGACACCGAGTACGGCCTGGCCGCCGGCGTGGTCACCCGTGACCTGGCCCGCGCCCACCGCATGATCCATCGCCTGGAAGCCGGCATCTGCTGGATCAACACCTGGGGCGAGTCCCCCGCCGAGATGCCGGTGGGTGGCTATAAGCACTCCGGCGTCGGTCGCGAAAACGGCCTCACCACCCTCGGCCACTACACCCGCATCAAGTCGGTGCAGGTCGAGTTGGGCGACTACGCCTCGATCTTCTAAGCCGCTCAGGCAGCGCTTTTCTCCCCTCTCCGCTGGAGGGGGCCCGGGGCTGGGGCCAGACCCCACCCGCCGTCAGGAGGAGACTTTTTCATGGCACACGAATTCGATTACATCGTCATAGGCGCCGGCTCGGCCGGCAACGTCCTGGCCACCCGGCTGACCGAGGACAAGGACGTCAGCGTCCTGCTGCTGGAAGCCGGCGGCCCCGACTACCGCCTGGACTTCCGCACCCAGATGCCAGCCGCCCTGGCCTATCCGCTGCAGGGCAAGCAGTACAACTGGGCCTACCAGACCGAGCCTGAGCCGCACATGGACAATCGCCGGATGGAATGCGGCCGCGGCAAGGGCCTGGGCGGCTCTTCGCTGATCAACGGCATGTGCTACATCCGCGGCAACGCCCTGGACTACGACAACTGGGCGCAACTCGATGGCCTGGACGACTGGACCTACCTCGACTGCCTGCCCTACTTCCGCAAGGCCGAGAAGCGCGATGCCGGAGCCAACGACTGGCACGGCGGCGAGGGCCCGGTGTCGGTGACTACCGCCAAGCCAGACACCAATCCCTTGTTCGAAGCCATGGTCGAAGCCGGTGTCCAGGCGGGTTATCCGCGCACCGAAGACCTCAACGGCTACCAGCAGGAAGGCTTCGGTCCGATGGACCGCTTCGTCACCCCGAACGGCAGGCGCTCCAGCACCGCCCGTGGCTACCTGGACCAGGCCAAGGGTCGCCCGAACCTGACCATCGTCACCCACGCCACCACCGATCGCATCCTCTTCGAGGGCAAGCGCGCCAATGGCGTCGCCTACATGAAGGGCGATTCCCTGGAAGCCATCACCGTGCGCGCCCGTCGTGAAGTCCTGCTCTGTGCTGGCGCCATCGCCTCGCCGCAGATCCTGCAGCGCTCCGGCGTTGGCCCCGCGCCGCTGCTGCGTCGCTTCGACATCCCGGTCGTCCATGACCTGCCCGGCGTCGGCCAGAATCTGCAGGACCACCTGGAAATGTACCTGCAGTACGAGTGCAAGCAGCCGGTCTCGCTGTACCCGGCGCTGAAGTGGTACAACCAGCCGCAGATCGGCCTGGAGTGGATGCTCAAGGGCACCGGCCTGGGCGCCAGCAACCACTTCGAGGCGGGCGGTTTCATCCGCTCCAGCGAAGAGTTCGACTGGCCCAACATCCAGTACCACTTCCTGCCGATCGCCATCAATTACAACGGCACCAACGCCATCGAGGCCCATGGCTTCCAGGCCCACGTCGGCTCCATGCGCTCGCCCAGCCGCGGTCGCATCGAACTGACCTCGCGCGATCCGCGCCAGCATCCGAGCATCCTGTTCAACTACATGAGCACCGAGCAGGACTGGCGAGAATTCCGCGACGGCATCCGCCTGACCCGCGAGATCATGCAGCAACCGGCGCTGGACCCCTATCGTGGCGAAGAGATCAACCCAGGCCGCGACTGCGTGACTGATGCCCAGCTGGACGCCTTCGTGCGCTCCCACGCCGAGACCGCCTACCACCCGTCCTGCTCCAACAAGATGGGTACCGACGACATGGCGGTGGTCGATGGCGCCGGTCGCGTGCACGGGCTGGAAGGCCTGCGCGTGGTAGACGCCTCCATCATGCCGATCATCGCGACGGGCAATCTCAACGCCCCGACCATCATGATCGCCGAGAAGATCGCCGACAAAATCCGTGGTCGCGCTCCGCTGCCGCGCAGCAACGCCGCCTACTACGTCGCCAACGGCGCGCCGGTACGGGGTACCCCGCTGCGTGACGTCAACGGCCAGCGCGCCGCCGAGCCGGTTCCGCAGCGTCGTGACCAACCGGCTGCCTAATAGTCCGCAGCCGGTCATGAAAAAGGGCGCCTAGGCGCCCTTTTTCATTGATCCGGTTTTAGAGGCAGTCTTTGACGGCCACGAGCACATCCCGCGGTCGCAGAGGGTTGTTGGCCATCTGCTCACGCAACGCGATGCGCGTGCCACGCGATGCGGAACCGATATCGATAACAGCTGCCGTGGCCGGCGGCACCTTGCTGTCTACCAGCACGCGCTGCCCGCTGCCTTGGGATTGCACCTCCACATGGCGGCCACCCTTTTCCAGCTTGGCGACCAGACAGGCTCGATAGTCGTCGGCGCTCTTGCCGGTACGCAGCTCCATCGGTGGATTGCGCTCAAGGTTCGCCTGACTGGTGCAGCCAGCCAGCGCAGCGGCCAGCACGGCCAGGGTCTTCGTTCTCATCAGTGGCTCCTTGCAAGCTTTTTGCCCTATTTTAGCCTCGGCTGGCTTACGCTAGCCTTAACCTGTGCACATCCTCGGTTTACAAGAGCTTTTCCATGGCTATAATGGCCTCCCCCTTGCCGGTATAGCTCAGCTGGTAGAGCAACTGACTTGTAATCAGTAGGTCCCGGGTTCGACTCCTGGTGCCGGCACCATCTTAAATCACGCCCCTCAAAGCCTAGCGGACCTGCTACCTACAGCAGCCCTAGTAAGCTCATCGCCGTGCCTAGCTCCAAAGGGATTTAGGCCGTCACTCGCCAATCCTCCAGTAATTCAACAGAATCAAATTCGTTTTAGCGACGCCATCTATTAGGCGGAGGTAGGGTTTCAGCTCTACTTGATAAGCCCTAATTCGGAAACAACGGCATGCCCCATTGCGCTATAACTCCTTATTATGCAAGCAGCTTATATCGCAAAACTACAGGTAAATTAACTATCTGCATCGATCATTTAAAGTTATGGATTTTTTAACAAATTCGATCTGACTAAGCCCACCGATCAAGATAAGAATTGATGCAGGTATTTCTAATTAGCTTGAGATATTAAGAGTCTTCTTCACACTTTCTATCTTATCAACCAATTTCTTCCACTTAGACGGACCCAGGCGTTTATAGGGAGCTAAAAATCCCTTGTCCAGCTTGCATATAGCAGGCGGCAAGTCTGCCGATAGATCAATACCCGCATCTAGCTGGGCGACTAAGGATGGGCGTACATGCCCTAAACTTATTTCTCTTTCTAAATCAACATGCGAAATAAAGTCAGCATTGATAGCTGACTTGAGAGCCTGCATCCATAAGTGCCCTAGCTTATTTTCCGCCGATATCCAAGGCTGGGTATGCATATCTGTATAATGAAGAAGACAAGTAGACTGGTCAAACCTCTCTAGGCAGTTCCACTCTGGAGGTAAGCCGTACCCAATCGATTCTACGATGCTCATTTCATACATAAGCTCTTGATAGCTGAGTAATCCACTATCCATGGAATCAATTATATTCTCAATATTCCATCCTAGCGCATCGCAATTTAAAAGCATTACACTGAACTGACTTTTTCTACCATTTAACGTATCACCCACCGTCAGCAGTTGATGCCCTTCGAAATTAGCATTCCAAATTCTGGATATATCCGAGAACACCAACATGTCAGAATCAAGGTAAATAGCCTTACCTTGATAATCACATATTTCGGGAATTAGGAATCGTTGATAGGAAAAAGGAGTGCGCGCTTTGTTACGAGAGTTTTTAGGGATAGGTACGGCTTTTTTGTACTCATAGATTGGATACACCTCGACGTCGAGTGAGGAATGCAAACGAATAGAGTACTCTAAGACCTTTAATGGCAACCATTCTGATGGTGTGCTTGCAACAAAGATTCTTACGGACTCGATTCGAGTGAAAATGTTCACACTTGAGACTCCAACGCCGAGGAAATTTGGACGGATTATCTATTGCTTATGACCACAACTTGATTCTCTTCCCTTCCTTTTCGAGCTACTTGGTAGACTATATTATAGTCCTTGCCGGTGAGATCTCTGAACAGATTCAACCATACATCGGCAGCCAATATAGAAAGATGCGAATGACCATCATCGTAACAAGCGATCTTGTGGTAATTTATTTTCCCCAGAGAATCAAGCCGAGGAATAAGCTCTTTCACATCCTTTAAGTTTAGATGCTCGAGAAAGTCAGCAGATACGACTAAGTCGTATGTTTGATCAGGTGTCCACTCACGAATATCAGCTTGGAAAAAGCGCACATTTGAATGGCTATCCAAAACCTTTGTTATATTCGGAGATCTGGCCCAGTCGACGCCTGAAACAACTTTCCAGTGGCTAGCAGCCTCTGCTAAAAATAATCCATTTCCACAAGCCAGCTCGACGAGCGACTCTGAGCCCAACGAATTTATAGCATCCAGCTCTTCAAGCAGCCAATTATTATTTTGAAATGCGGTATTTGTATCATGCAATACTTGATAGTATTCCGCCTGTATAGAATCTCTGTCCATAATTTCACCTCCAAGGTTATTCGAAGCTCCATTCAGCGCTAGGTTGGAATGGAATACTGCTAAAGTAATCACCCATGGCCCTAAATCGATAGGGTTTACTTAAAAACTTTTGCTCCCCCTGCTCATTCATACCGACTAGCACGAGGTGATAGTAACCTGGACAAAGACCTAGTCTGCCCAGAGCCACTTTGAAACTTGCGCCGCTCGGCACTTTGAAACCTGAGCGTCTGGACGTCCAATCAGCGATAGCCGCCCCCGCTGATTGGTGGACAATAGCATGAATAAAGACGGACTCATCGCTGTAATTTTTTCCTCTTATAAAAATAGAGGATTCATGATGTATTTCACCATCATCCAACAGCGGTCCAACTTCATTAAATATAGTGAATTCAACAAACTGAGGATTGTAACTTATCTCTTTTTGGGGACGGCTAACGCCAGAAAGCTCTTGATACTTTTTAATGGCTTCTTGCGGATCGCCTTGTTGTACCACATTACCTTTATGGAGCACCAATCCAGAGGTGGCCATTCTAGAAACATGGTTGATACTATGCGATACCAAGATTACCGCAGAATTCTTTCGCATCTCATCTACTCTAGAGTAGCACTTCATACGAAAGCCTAAATCACCAACAGCCAGAACCTCATCGATCAACAGTATATCTGGCTCCATAGCGACAGACAGCGCGAAGCCCAGACGTGACTTCATACCGGAGCTATAGAACTGCACCGGCATGTCAAAGCTATCTTCAAGCTCTGCAAAGTCTACAATTTCGTCCATTCTCCTTTTAAGCTCGCTTTTCGAAAAACCAATCAGCCTCCCTTTAAGTTGGACATTCTCACGCCCAGTCAATGTAGGTTTAAAGCCTGCAGATAGCTCGATTAGCCTTTCCATTCGCCCGCGCTTTTCGACTTTCCCGGTGTCCGGCAATAAACTGCCAGCTAAAACCTTCAATAGCGTTGACTTACCAGCTCCATTCGTACCGAGAAGCGCTAAGCATTCGCCTCTTTTTAAGCTGAAGTTTATATTTTTCAGTGCCCAGAACTCATTCTCCCGCAAGACAGAGCCATCTCGTGTATGGGTCATCTCACTCAGAACGTCACGGACACCGTATTTAATAGAGCTCTGCAAGGAGCGCGAGTATTTTTTTCCTACCTGATCCACATTTAGCAAAACATCGTTCATGCATCAGGCTCCCGTACGCTCCAACAATATCGGCAAAATTTTTCTAGCGAGATAGAACTGAAGAACAAGTAGGAGAATGGTAATAATCACCCAAACATCCACGGCATAGGAAAAATGATATTGATCCAAGCCAATGATAGTACGTGCATAATTGAGTAGTGGCGCTACGGGATTTAAACATAGCAAATACGGTACCCATTCTTGACTGCTCAAAGCGGCGCTAGAAAAATGGAAAAAGACCCCCCCAGTCATTATTAATGCCAAGGAGATAGCTTGAATTGATTTTCCTATATCTTGCATCAAGGTAGAAAATGGCTGTATTACAAAGCCGATCAACGCGCCATTGACTAACAAAACTAACGAGATCATAAGAAAGCAGATGACAGCAAAAATACTTGAAGTATCTAGAAGTGAAGCCGCCAATAAAATTATTAAAAGTCTAGGGAACAGATCGAATAAACCGACTATAACCCCCCACAAAAATAAGGACTCTATACGCAAATCCGTGCGCGAAAGCAGTCCTTTGTTTTTTCGAACGGCATCCAGTTGCCACTTGAACCCCTCAAACCAACCTTGCCAGAGGCTAAATCCGGTAAAAATAAAAAGAGCGAATTCCCACCCATTAGTAGCAGCGCCTGAGCCAAATATGGGCTTTACTAGAACAAAAAGCACCGTATAACAAACGGGATAAAGCAGTGGCCAGACCAAGGCTAGTTTAGACGTTCTCAGCTCCGCTTTTTTGTCATGAATTGCTAACATCCATGCTTGGCGTAATATTTCAAAACACGCGTCAATACTTTTAGGAAAAGCCATTTAATACACCTGACTTTTAAAAGATTCAGAACTTACGTAATTTTGCGCAACACACTTTGCTTCATGTGCCAAAGTTTCCAACCGCGGAAAGGCCTGGTCCAGACGTGAAAGGTCAACCGCATAATCATCGAAAAACTCATTCATAAAGGCTTTAATTCTTTTAAGACGTTGTATTGAGGGTTCGCTTTTTGCAGCCTCCCACGCGAGCTGAATGGAGCCAGGCGTAGCATGATGAGTAACACAGTCGTACTCTACTCGTCCGAACGTTATAACAGGCTTATTAAAAAATAACGCTTCAAGTCCGACACCGCTATTTATAGTAAAGACAGCTTCACAGTATTCTATGAGATCGTAAACATGCAGATCACTCCAGTACACACCATCGCCCTGATAAAGAGCTTTGAAGGCATCAGCACTTTTACGATTAGCAGGATGCTCTTTGATGATCAGCGATTTGCCAACTTTTCTGCACCAGGCAACCACGGCTTCTAAAACTTCCAACTCACTGTAGTCAGAGAATTTAGTAATGGACTGATCGTGAGGAATTTGCAGTGGAAAAAAGATAAAGTCTTGTCTGGAAAGCAGATTATTTTGCAGTATTGAATCCGCTGTTAATCGCGCATGTTGTGAAAATTTAGAAGCTAAATTATTGTCTTGCAATCGCGCTTTATAGCTATCATATACCTTGGATTGATCATGAACGGATGATGTTGTAGCTGCATGGAACGGATAGCGACTTGATGCCGCGCTCCAACCACTTCTATCTACCGTAAAGACCCATCTAAAGAACTCCTGCATATAAAAGAATACAGGTGTTCTACAATTTTCGAACTCGTCTGCGCAGCGGTGCGGTACGAACACCAAATCAACTGCCAAGCTATCTACATACGAAGAATTTATTTCCCATGCCGGAATCTCAATAGTTTCGACAAGGATGCCAACCTTCTCCAGAAAATAGCCAAGATAAACAGTAAATTCTTTCCAGTTAAGACGAAGATTTACCGTATCAGCGCTTATATTGTTTGCTGTTCTGACATCGCCAGAAGGTTGCTTCCAAGGTAAGTCCAGACGAGGCAAAATCACTGAAGCAACCAATGGAAGACGAGCGGATACCCGAATAGATTCGAAACTTAGGTTTTTATTCTTTTTAAAGTTTAGCTGACTAAGCAGCTTTCGACCAATCAGCTGATCGGCAGGCGTGTCTAATAGAATATTCTGAAGCGCCTTGAATCTCAGGTCATTATTTTTAATTTCGCCTTTCGCAGCCCAAATTATAGACTCCTCATTAAAGGACCAGTCCGCGTACTTGGACTTTATATTATAAACAGATAGCTTTTTCTTATTTTTATACATAGCAGTAGAAAACGATACTTGATCGAGAAACCACTTTTCCTCATGACTATTGAAAGCATCCTCTATTGAGCTTGCAATTTCATTTATTAGTGATCTAACTTGCAGCGTGGATTGGCACCATAGTGTTCCAGTTGCTACGGCTAAATGCATAGGGACATCAGTATCGGTTTGATCACGGCGCCTAATACAAATCTCGGCCACTTGCTTGTCTGTGAAATCTCTGTCAATGGAATTTATAAACAATGAATCTGCGTCTAGCACCAAATATTCATTAGAAGACGATTCCAAGAGCTCAGACAATCGAATAAATCTTGCACATGCATAATATGTTTTTTGACTTTCCTCTGATCTACCCTCTAGATCCACTTTCTCATAGGTAACACTCAATGCAGTACGGTTCAACTCACAAGAAAGCTTAGAAAGCTTAGTCAAAACCTGCTCGGTCGGATTTACGACGTGCAAAATGAAGTGAAACCCTGGAGAGAAAATATCCAAACTCTTAATCAACGGAACGGCGTATTGAACATACGCTGAATCACATGCCGAAAAGATGACAAGATCATTCGGCTGAATAGAAAGCTCGCTGGTTAAGTAATTTGCAACCTTTCTATTTAAAGTAGAATGCACAATTTCATCCTTCGATACATAATAACTATTTAGAGTCAACTACTCCGCATAGTTTAGCAAATCTCTGGGCGTGGTTCTGGTAAACCTCACTCATTTTCACCATCGGGAACAGATCTCCGCTATGCGAATACTTCCTGTATCCGTCTTCTATAGCCGCTTGAAGATAAGCAACACCAAAACAGGTATCCAGATGGTCCTCGTCAGAGAAAATAGACCAGTCTGCCATGTAGCCAAGCTCCGGTCGATTGAGATCAATAAATGGAATTTTGTACTTTTCAGAAACGCGTTTGAGGTCATCCGTGTGCTTTTGGATACCGTTTTCAATTTGGTAACTATACAAATCGGATCGTACAGGAGGTTGGAAAAAGACAACCTCTATACCATGCAGCTTTCCCCACTTCGCAATGACATCGAATAGCCCATCCCAAGGGTACCAACCTGATATATCCCTCAAACGCTGGACTTTTACATTATCGGAGGCTATGCCTTGACGGTCCCCTTTCTTTGATATCTCTTGGGAAGGAGGGCTTAGCCGCTCACCATCAGCGTCCAACTGGCTTAGTAGAGGATCGTTTTTTACTAGCAGTTCAGAGCCAGAGTTTTCTTTCAGAAAGAGGTTGTGTAGTCGTAATTGATCTCGATGAGACCAAAGATATGACTTATTAAAAGACAGCTCACCATCTGAGCTTTTCTTAGCTGCTTCGAACGTTTTTAAAAATTCTCCTTTATCGTCCAAGCCTGATCTAAATGGAAGAATTCCCAAAAAAAGTGGCATATATTTTCTATGATCATCTTCTACTATAAAGCGATCAGGTCTTCTTAACAAAAAAGATGCTTCTATAAACACCTTTTTTAAATGAGGAAATCGGATTCTAAGTAATTCAGCTTGTAGGAGGAGTCCGTAGGATATCTCATTGTAGGAATTACCTGACCCATTGACAGCGTTTGATATCCCATACCATTTAGGACGAATGACCTTGGTTCTTGAAGTACCTACATACGCTTCATTAATGCTATCTACATGATTAGATTTTTCGAAGATAGCCATGTTATGGATCAGCATCTGATTTCCAGACTCTCTGCCCGTTAGAACTCTGTCTCCGGCGTGATTGAATAGCTCTTCGAGTTGAATATCCTGTTTTTCACTTCGGGCCACATGATTTCTTACAGCCCACTCAGCAAAAAATACTGCTGAAATAGAAAAAGCCAGTGTGAGCGAAACTATTTTTTTCATGTGTCAGCTTGATAACCGTTAGAAATGGAAATAGATAAAGTCGTTACCATCAACGTAATAAACTAATGAGTAAAGCACCAAAGAGGCGACTATCAAAGATAATGTGAAAGGTCGCTTGATATAGTTCTCGAATCCCACAGTGGTTGTATGAACCAAATACTGCAACAACACGTAAAACAAGAGAAGCTCAAAAAAACTTGGTGAAAGCTTTGTTTCCAGCCAACCAGGGGAATACTGAAAGATTGATCTGAACATCAACATTGCAGTGTTGAAATCAACTGCCCGAAAGAATACCCAAGCAACAAAGACTACAACCATTGTTAAAGCCCAAGCTATTAGCTTGTTTTTAAAAATGGCAACCATATAAATGTTTGAATCTAACTGTCCGAAGTACCGATTCACGGCAAGCGCCACACCATGGATGCCACCCCAGATTATAAAATTCCAGCTGGCTCCGTGCCAAAGCCCTCCGAGCAGCATAGTCACTATCAAGTTACGTTGGATTTTCCATTGAGGACTTACTCTAGCCCCTCCCATAGATATATATAGATAGTCACGAAGCCAATTGCTCAAAGTAATATGCCATCTTCTCCAAAAATCCCGGATAGACGTCGCAATGTAAGGAGCGTCGAAGTTAGCGGGCAAGATATACCCAAAGCCAAATGCCGCTCCTAATGCCATTAAAGAATAACCCCAGAAATCACATAATATCTGTATGCCGAAACCCACTATAGCCATTAGGTTGTCGAATCCAGAGTATGCATCAGGCGAATGAAATATGACATTCACATAGGGTGATAATCCATCAGCCACCCCACACTTGAGAGCGAAGCCAGACAAGAAAAAATAGAACCCCTTGTAAATCTTCTCAGGACTGAAGACTTGCATGGTTTTTATCTGAGGAACTAGCTGGCCTGCTCGGCAAATAGGACCTGCAATCAAGTGAGGAAAGAAAAGAACAAATATAGAAAAGCTTAGAATATCTTTGTCATGTTCAATTTTTTTGCGGTAAATATCTATTTGATAAGATATCAGCTCAAATATGTAAAAAGAAATTCCTAATGGTAGAATTACTGAAAGGTGAAAATTAAAATCCAAACCTTGTGCGTGCGCTAGAACATTTACGTTGTCTAAAAAAAAGTTAGCGTACTTGAAATAAGCTAGAACAGATAAGTTTATTATAGTGCTAAACAAAATCCAATTCTTGCTGCGACTTTTCGTCATAAAACCAGCTATTAGCCAGTTCAATAGAATCATTCCGAGAAGCAGGAGAACGAAGATTTTACTCCAGCTCATATAAAAATATATGCTTGAGCAAAATACGATCGTTTGCCTCAGACGCAACGACGGTGACACCCAATACAACGCCAATGAAGCTGTCAACAGGTATATATATTCTAGTGAATTAAAAAGCATAATTAGTTACTTTGCTTGGCACGGACGGATGCTAGGCTAAGGATTTCCATAACCTGGTCACGTAGCTGCGTTATTGAATACTCGTTCTTTACCTTAGACTGGGCATTCATAATCATTTTCTGACGTGCTTCGGGTTCATCCAATAGACGTTTTATGGCTTCAAACCACTCATCAGAAGTCTCAGCCAAAATTCCGCAGCCGTTGCTACAGCAGTCGTCGTAAATAGTGTTCCTAGACGCCACGACAGCGATACCCGAGCAGCTGTATTCTACCCACTTGGTATTTGCTTTAAGCTTATTAAAAGGAGAATCTGTTAGCGGGCATATTCCAACTGACCAGCCTAGCTTCTCCATCTGTGCACTGAATGCCTTGTAGTCACCTACAGGAGGGATATGCCGAATACGGTCTTCGAAAGGCCTTAGGCTCTCTGGAATCGGAACTCCACCAAACAGCTCAAAATGTAGTTTAGGATAAGCTATCAACAATTTCTCTATAGCTGGCAAGACGGATTCTAGATCAGCTGCGTGATCGAAGCCCATGTATCCTATTTTAGTTAGGTTACTTGTTTCAGTAGGTAAAACGAAGTCGTTGGCAGAGCAGTAAATCTTCCCTGAAATGAAGTGTGTATTATCGCGCTCGACTAAGTCTGAAAGCCTTTGGGCCAAGGGATCAGTTGAACAATAAACCAAGTCCGAGTTTTTTAACAAGAATTTAACAGACTCAATTCTTTTAGGATTATTGTGAAATTCGTACTTTTTTATTCCTATTTCTTTTGGCACATTCAGCAAATCGTCATCAATATGATAGATCTTAGCTGCACCTATATTGGTGGCTTTTTCGTAAATCTCGCGGTAGTAAGGACCGCTATATCTACAAAAAACGACATGTGTAGGACGGAAGGTGTCAAATCGGCTAACTATCCATTCCGTCACTTCAGATTTCTGACGCTGGCTAAATAAATCTTTTATCTGCTCGTCGCTCAGAAGTTCAGTGCAAACGTTTCCAGATTCAACCTCGACGCAAAGAGGCTTCACGAAACTCAGTTGCAATGTTGGAATATAGGCGTTAGCCACATACAAGATACGTACATCTGCAGATGCACCCGACTTTTTAAGATCTGCTCGCTGCAAAAGCCTTCCTAGCAACCTTTTCATAATTATCCTAAAAGCTAGTTTTGTATTCACACTTTAACTACTTTTTACTTGGCGCTGTTGACTTTCCTGCAGTTTTTTTTCATAAGCCTTTATTGCTTTGTTGCGAATTCGCTTCGCCTCTTGTACCTCCCGATGAGCAACATAGCCTTTTGCTTTATCACGAGCGCTATTAAACTTATCTACGACCGGTAGAAATTTTTTCGGTAATTTATTTCTGTTGCATATATCAAACATTAATGACGGTCTCAAATAACCTAATTCGATATCCTTCTTAATGTCTTCTTTAGATAAAACTTTATCCTTCAGCATCCTACGAACTTCTGAAAACCAAAGCTCTCCATTTGGATTAAAGCATGATGTCCACGGCTGAGTAGTAACATCAGTAAAGTGGATTAGCCGAGTATCTTTGTCGTAATGTTCTAAGCTATTCCACTCAAAAGGCACTCCATAATTAACTTCGCTTTCATCTAAAATACAGAGCTCTGACATCAATTGGTCGTAATTATAGCTTTCATCGTCTAGTCCTTGGACAATAGCTTCTACATCCCAATTTAAACGAGAACAGTCTAGCAACATTACAGCGCATTGTTTTTTACGCTTTTTAGGAGCACCTGCCTTTTGAGTAGTATGCTCTGCAAACTTAACTTCCTTTTGAACGATCACTTTTGCACCGTCAAAAGGAAGTGACCAAAGCTCTTCGATATCCTTGAACACCAGCATGTCGGCATCCATGTATATAGCCTTTCCCTTATACCCCGCCAATTTCGGTATGCAGAACCGACTAAATGAAAATCCAGTACGCTGGCTGTTTCGAGGATCTTTAGGCACTGGCACAGGAAGATCAAGCATGGGTATAACTTCTACCTTTGCTCGCGTATGGCGTTTTATTGAGTACTCCAATACAGGAACAGCGAGCAGCTGTGACCGATCTACGCCCACGTAAACACGAATGGTATCATCAATGTCTTTATGCATTCCGCCCACCTCAAAGTGTCCCTTTAGAAAATTCTTCCTTAGCCCAAGCAGCTAAGTTAGAAACACCGTCGCTAATAGACACTTGGGGTGTCCAGTTTAGTAATACCCGCGCACCTTCTATATTTGCACAGGAATAACGAATATCTCCTACTCGGTACTCTCCAGAAATCGAAATTTCCAGCTCGTCGCGTTGTAAGTTCTTTCGGAGCTCCTTTGCAACATCCAGTATCTTAGTCGCTACACCGCTACCGATATCAATAATCTTACCGTGCGCAACTGAGGCCTCCCCGCCAAGCACCAACGACTCAACCACGTCATCAACATATACAAAATCGCGCGCAATCTCTCCATCTTCAAAAATAGCGAGCCCCTTCCCGCTAAGCAGGCGTTTAGAGAAAATTGACAGAACTCCAGTGTAGGGATTGTTCAGCGATTGACCTGGCCCATATACGTTTTGGAAGCGCAGAATCAGAGTGTTCCATGGAGCACCATCGCCAGCCTGTATCAGCAAATACTCTTGCATGAGCTTAGTCGATGCATAGATAGAAGCTGGCGCGACAGCTAATCCAGCATGACTTGCGATAGCTTTGGCCGGTAAAGGCGCACCGTTAGGTAGAGGAACTGAAAAGTCTCCACAGGACATTGCCTCTGGCTGTCGGGGTAATCCCGTATACTCGATTCCTTTAGCATCTTGGTATCCGCCCTCTCCATACACTGCCCGCGAAGCAGCGAGTATTACTTGCTTTACTGTACCAACTAATCTAATAGCACTTATTAAATTTGCGGTACCCATAACATTTACGGCACTGTAGCGAACGGGTTCATCATAAGACTGCCCGGTACCCGTCTCAGCTGCAAGATGATAGACGAGATGAGGCTGTGCCAGGAGGACAGCTTGTTGCAAAGCATCAGCGTCTGTTACATCGCCCTTAACGAAGCGTACACTCTCTGGAAATATGGGTTCCTTCGCACCCACCCCATGAACTTGAGAATGTAAGTTATCAAAAACCCAAATTTCTTTACTTGGGTCTTTGGCTAGTAGTGCCCGCACCAGCCTACTTCCAATAAACCCAGCGCCACCGGTGATAAATACAACTTCTTTTTTTATGTCACTCATGTCAAACCCCGTCACTATACCAATGCTTTTAAAATCTTTTCTGAAGCGTTTCCAACAGCTACATTTTCTAGGTAGAAGCGCTCACTTATCTCACTGAGCAGAGCTCTTTCTTTTTGATCCAAACATTTATTTATAAAATCCTGCGCTTCATGGCAGCTATTAAGCAAACTAAGAGGCCTATATTTTTCAATTTCCAAGTCGAAAGAAACGATTGCTACTGGCAAACGCCTCGCTGCAGCGTCAAGAGCTACGGTAGAAGGTGTGGTTATTACTGCTGACAAAACGTTAAGTATCGACTCCGCTGTAAAGGCTTCCCATTCGGGAGCTTTAGGATCTGCGATAACTAGATTTTTAGCACTGGGCAAGCTACCTTCGTAGCGATTGGTCAACCACATTCCAGCATGATGAGGCTTTACCAAAAATTTTATTGCTGGATTTGCTAAAGCTAAAAAATCTAGCGCCTCCAAAAAGAAATTTCGATAACTATCCGAGTAACGGTGCCAGTGAAGATTTTCAAAGACTCCAACTATTGTTTCTCCCTCAACCCAATCCCCGGGTAAGATGATAGGAGTTACTACAGGTGTCTTAGTCCATCCTACAGTCACGCATCGACTCCGTGTTGAGTTGTCTACTTTAGCATCTAGCTTGTCTATTTCTGACCAAATGAAAATTTGATCAGAAACAAAATCGACTTTATTGATTGGGTGCTGCTCGTCACCGTAAGTCAGCCCGACGTTTTCAAAACCATGTTGCAAGGTACCGGTCTTTAACCCTTTCTGGCGGGCAGCCAGTATTATCTGCCTAGGAAAACGGTGTGGGCCTAAATTAGTTTCTGTAACGGCAAGTACTGCTTTCACACCTTCTGGAAATTCTGGTATGCCTTGTAGTTCGAGCTTGTCAGGCAAAACTTTCATGTTGACTAGATTTTTTCTTAATGTGCCCACTACTCTAGGTGACTTTTTTAACAACGAAGCGCTACACCACACTTCAAGCTCAATTTTTTGCCTACCAGCCTCGGCAATTATACCTAATGCCAAGTCCAAGTCTTGAATCAGGTGCAACACTATTATAAATTCGGGAGAACTTTTGGGAATATCTCTTGTAGACGTGACAACATTTTTTATTACTTCTGACCATAAATTATAGATAGATTCGCGCCCATAAAGCTTGTCAATGAGGGACTGCGCACGCTTGACATCGGCTTTTCTTCTAGCATCTGAATGTAGATAGCTCTTTATACCTTCTATGTCGTCATCAGTAACTATACACTCGCGCAAGGGCTCTAGGGCAGGAGTCATGGTTGCTATTACTGGTACGCCTCTGCACAATGCGTGCACCGTACGATTGGCAGATTTACAGATGCTGAAGGCGTCGAGCGAGTTAGGTACCAAAACGGCAGTAGCGTCTTGTAATAAAGACTCAACTCGCGAGGCACTCCATTCGACATAGTATGTTTTTAGCCTAAACGGCTTTATATAGCTTTCATATTTTTCTTGATTATTGCTAACTACTACTAACTCAATATTAAATTCCTGACCAATCTTTTCTAACAACTCTCTGAGTTTTAAAAGATCTAGCATTCCATAATTTGCATGAGGCGCGCCATGATTGCCAAACCATAGTAGTCTTCTTACATTCCTAGGTTTTTTTGGAGGCATGCCATTATTTGGTGAATCATCCTGCTCCTTTAATATCTCTGGGTTAGCAGCGGGCGCTTTTCCCTTAAAGGCATCCTTTTTTTGGCTTCCCAATAGCCTCGAAACAAAAGCTCTATCTGAATTACTTTTAAAAACTCGTCGACGCAAGGACGATGTTATCTTTTTATATGTTAGTTTCAGCAGGACTTTTAGACTGTATGTCTTCAGCAATATTAAAAATCTTTTTTGCTTTAGAATTTGAATTCTCAATTGATGAAAGCTTGACTCTTCTGGTAGCAAATCATCATGCTTAGCTTTGATCACATCATTATAAGCATTCTTGTTACCGTCATCGATCCCGTCGGGCACTATATATACAGATAATTGCTTAGGGGATAAGCTTTTTACTATTTGCGCCAGAGGCTCTGTTGTCACAACCACTGCAGAACAATTGGCAATAATAGAACCAAAAATTCCTGCGTGATAGTTTAAGCCTTTATTTTGACTGTACGTATCTGTGAAAATGTTGTCACACAAGTCGAATACAACAGGTATTCCTTTCTTAGCTGCTTCTTGAGCTAACAGACAATCGTCTGCAGACAAACTTTTTACTATGACCAACAGATCTATCTTATCTAAATTTATTTCCTGAATCGTTGCATGTACTGAGCATTGATATTCAGAAAAACCCAATGACCGAATTGGAATCAATGCGCGATACCGGACGCTAGCAATATCAATAGATTTTTTTGATACCTTCCAAGCAACCCTCATAGCTTGAGATTTCAATTCAGTCATAAATGCCCCTTTATAATCGCAGCCCATTTTAGTCGTTTTGCGCAAGCTGCTAAACATCCAGTTATTCAATTATTATCCATGGCGGACATGTTCACATACATCAAACTAGATATATCCTAGAAAAATAAAAATAATCATAATGAAACAGTCGCGACAAGAACGCCTGATACTGAACACGCTTAGAATTAATTTAATTTTTAAAAATTTATTGCTTGTTATAACTGCAGTTATAGGAAATTTCTTATCTTGCTTCAAAAGCGTTGCTATTTTTATTATTTCCTCCCTATACCAACCAGACTGGACTTTAGCGAATCTAGCCAAACCTGATCGCCACGAAACATTTGCCCCCACAACATTTTCTTGATGCTGCCTATACAATACGTTTGCTTCTTCATCGATATGCCAGTGCCAGCCTATCGATCTAGCATGTGCATAAATGAACCAGTCATGTAGAGAAACTAACTTTACAGCTTCCCAACCATCCGTCACAAATCCTCTTAGCTCTAAAAAGTATCTATGAGTCATGACATAGGTACATCCAGGCCCAGCCGCCTCAAATAAATGGTCCCACTTCTTCAGAGGCTGAGATTTCACAATCCGCTTTTGGCTTCCATCTTGCCAAAACGCAATAACATTGCTCGAATATAAAAGGTTCTCGGTTTTATCCAGTATTTGGCTTGCGCGGCTAAGCTTGTTCGGCAGCCAGATATCGTCCTGGTCAGCGAGCGCAAAATAATCAAATCTATCCGCTTCGACATCCCGGACTAATCTAAAGAAATTTTTTGCTGCACCCCCGGGCAAGGATTTCAATGGGAGTATTCGAATACAAGGATGGAGCTTGGCAAGCCCATTAACTAATAAAACAGTATTATCCGAAGATTCGTCTATACTGATGAATAATGTAACTCTTACTTCAACTTGATCCAGTATGGACTTAACCTGCTCCTCAATCCATGCACTGCCATTCCAAGCAGCCATTAATATGGCAAACCGAGGATAATCTGGTTGCTCAGGTATATTTCTATGAGATTCGAAATGCAAGCTTGACACCATCTATTATTCCCTTTACCCCATAGCCCATATAGCTAAAAAATTTCCCTCTTATTGTTACTCCCAGAAATAGCTGACTTGCAATATTCTTGGCTACTTCCCTTATAGCCAAAAGAAATGGTACATGTGGCAAGCCAAGCATAGCTATCGAATTTCTTATTCTGAAGTATCGGCGCTCGGGGGAATGTATAGGAAAACTGAGGCCGCACCAAGAAAAATTTCTATCACCTATAGAGTGCTCTAGATATAAAGTTGGCAAGACTTTAAGCTGATATCCTTTATGCCTTGCCCGCAGACACCATTCCGTATCCACATAGTCTATAAAAAAATCGGAGCGCATTCCGCCAATATCTTCGATAATCGACCTGGGTATCAGTGAACCCGTTGAGATTAAAAAACTCACCTCTACCGGTTTATCATCCCGGCACGGGAAAAGATGGGTTACCTTACCGGAACAGTGCATCTGGATTACAGGATATTTCTTTCTTGTCCTGGAATCGAAACACATCGGGGCCACTACAACAGACTGGCCTTTTCTAAAAAACTCTTCCTGTGCCTCAATCAACCCAGCTACCACGCCCCGAGTAACTACGCTATCCTGATCGAAAAAAATAATTGCATCTGCCCCTTCCTCAAGTGCAATTTCTATCCCTGCATTTTGAGCCGCTGCCAAGCCTAAATTTTCATTTAAAGATAGCAGCGTTGATTCACGACTAATTTTTGCTTTTTCCTCATAACCCAAGCTAGCATTGTCCACTACAACTATCTTTTCGCAGCAGCTGCTTAGTTCTAAGATAGAATCATGAAGCAAATTCACACTGGGTTTATAGGTCACTATTATTGCATATACCCTCAAACCCTATACCTATCTATTCACGAGGCTGCTTGTTCCAGCGATTATTCGAAAAGAAATTTTATATTTAAAGCTGCCCCTTACCTGGAACAATAATATAAAAATAATGCGTTAAGCCCAGTGCTTTCCAGGTTGACGCTTGCACTTTAAGTAATAACATCTTTTAGCACAGACCGATCCTGTCGATATTGAAGACCTTGGATCTATGTAGCGCTACGCTTTTTAGCGCTGAAAGTGCCACTAAAAGAGATACGCTGCAACTGTCAATTTTTTGCGCTAATGCTCTGATCCTCAAGGACACTAAAGTGCCGTCTAGCTTTTACATGAAGTGCCTCGCCGGTCTACTTTCCGATTCAGGATGATCGACGTCTGGGTCTGCTTGACCCCGTCGAGGTTGCCGATGCGGTCGAGCAGCTCGTCGAGCTTTTCATGGGTGGTGCAGCGCAGGAAGGCCAGATAGTCGAACTGACCGCTGACCGAGGAGACTTCCTCGACCTCAACCATCTTTTCCAGGGCGCGGATGACGCCGGCGGTGCTGCGCGGCAGGACGCTGATGGCGCAATAGGCGCGTACGGCAGCCTGTTCCAGTTCGGAGCCCAGGCGCAGGCCGTAGCCCTGGATGATGCCGTCGCGCTCCAGGCGCGCCAGGCGGGTAACCACGGTGGTGCGCGCCAGGCCCAGCTGGCGGGCCAGGGTGGCGTTGGAGGCGCGGGCGTTCTGTTGCAGCAGGTGGATGAGCTGCCAGTCGGTCGGATCGAGTTTGGTGAACATCAGGCTGCCTGCCAGGGGCGGACGTCGGGGGCAGAGGCCACCGACGCGGAAGCCGACATTCTAGGCGGGGCGACCGAGGGCAGCCAGGGCAGCTGTCAGGGATTCGCGCTGCTGGCGTTCGTACAGCGCCATCTCGTCGAGCACCGGCGCACCCAGGGCCGCTTCGAAGGCCGCACGATTGCCGCCGCTCTGGTATTCCTGCTGCCCACCGGCGCCTAGGTTGGACTGGAAGATGCCCGCGGCGCTGACCGGCAGGAAGTCTTCGTAGGTGATGGGATCGGCGATGAGCTGGCCGGCGGCGATCAGGGTTTCGGTATCCGTGGTCTCGACGCCTGAGCCAGTGCCCTGGGCGGCACGATAGCGGAACCAGGCCAGGCCCTGACGGCGCAGTTCGTCCCAGTTGTCGGGCAGTGCCTGGAACACCTCGGCCAGTACGGTCGCATAGTCGCTGCCTGCCGTTTTGCTGCGCTGGCGGACCTCTTGCAGCAGCTCGTCGTAGCGTTGGCGACCGGCCGGCGTGAGGGCGATGCCGCGCTGCTCGATCTCGCCGAAGCGCGCCGTGTGCGAGCCCTGGACCTCGCCCTGGAACAGGATGGGTTCCTCCAGGGCCTTGAAGCTGGTCTGGCGCAGCAGGATGGGGCACTGGCGGCGGGGCGGGCCCTCGATGGTTTCCTTGGGCGCGATGCCGCGGGCGGGCATGCGAGCCTGGACGGCATCGATGTCGAGGGTGCGCGGCGTCAGGTGATTGATGTGCGGGCCCTTGAAGCAGACCACGTCGGCGATCAGCCGGTGGGCATCGTGCAGGCGCCCGTAGAGGCCAGCATCAACGTTGGCCTCGCGGTGCCAGCGAAAGGTCTCCAGCGCCTCTTGCACGAAGGCATCGGCCTCCGCGTCGGTGAGACCGCCCTGGGCCTCGGCGCGCTCGATCAGCTCCAGCGCGCCCGGGGTGAAGATGCGGCGCTCGTTCAAGACCTTTTCAGCCAGCTGGCGCAGCTCGGCGTCCTCGATCAGCTCCAGGCGCAGCAGCGAGGTGAAGACGCGAAAGGGATTGGCCTGCAGGGCCGCCGGCTCGACCGGGCGGAAGGCGGTGGAATGCACCGGGACACCCGCCACGCTGAGGTCGTAGTAGCCGACCGGCTGCATGCCCATCACGGCGAACAGGCGGCGCAGGGTGGCCAACTCGTCGGCCGTGCCGACACGGATGGCGCCATGGCGCTCCAGATCCAGGCGCTCCGCGGAATCCTGGGAGAAACCCGGCTGCCCGGCATTCACCTCGGCGACCAGCTCCAGCAGGGTGCCGTATTGCGGTACCTCCTGGCGGTACATCACCGACATGGCCTGGGAAAAGCGGGTACGGATCAGGTCCGGGGAAAGCAGCGACGCGGCGGTCATGGGAGCGGCTCCTGGCTCAGGCTAGGCGTCGATTTCGACACGCCCCCGCGCGCTGCTCAAGCGATCTTTGCTCATCGGATCATTCCCCGGGGGAATGGGTGGAAGCCCTAGTGATCCTTGTGCTGGGTCTTTGGCTTCTTGACGTGATCGGCGCCGGTATCGCTACCCGAACCGCCGCTGGAGCCGTTGTCGGCCGCGCCCACACCGGTGCTGGGCGCCTTTTCCATGCCATGGGTGCTGGTGGGATCGGGACGCGCGGGGGTAGCGGGAGGATTGGTCGGGCTGGTCTGGGCCAGGACCGCGCTGGACAGGCCGAGGCCCAGGATCAAGGTGGGAAGCAGCAGGGACTTGCGCATGGGAGGACTCCTCTGGACGGATTCACTCCCGTTTAGGCACCTCCCGCGCGAGGAGGTGCCGCGCCGCGGGTCAGCTGCCGCTGGTGCTGGCCTTGTGGGCTTTCTTGTGCGCCACCTTCTTGTGGTGGGTGGTAGCCTGCTTGCCGGTCTTGGCAGGGCTGCTGGTGGTAGCCGCGGGCGGCGTAGCAGGATCGGTCGGCGCCGTCTGGGCGAAGGCGGCAGAGGTGGCCAGGAGGCCGGCGAGGGTCAGGCCGAGGGTGGTGCTTTTCATGGAAGTCACTCCTTCGGTGGCTGATTGCAGTGTCAGTTAGCCGGCTTTCGCCGGGCAAAACCGTGTCCTCTTCCACAGCTAGGGCCATTGGTAACAAGATATTTCAGCCGACTGCCAAGGCGTTAACAGTCTGCCGACCCCTTCGCCAGGGTCCCAGCTTGGGCATAATGCCGGGACGCCCCCTACCGTTGCCGCGCATGCCCAAGAGCCCTCACCTTCCCAAGCGCCCTCGCTGGAGCAGCCTGCTGCTGCTGGCCCTCGGCCTGACGCTGCTGCTGATTCCGCTACGCTATGCGGCCCAGCATTTCTACGAGGCGCAATTGGCCGAGCAGAACGGCCAGACCCTGGACCTCTATGTCGCCAACCTGCTCGGCACCCTGAGGCGCTACGAGGTGCTGCCCGACCTGCTGGGCGACCTGCCGGTGCTGCGCAACGCCCTGGCGCGCCAGGGTGACGGCAGCGCCCAGGACGCTGCCAGCCAGATGCTGGAAGACATCCGGCAGCGTACCGGGGCGGACGTCATCTACCTGATGCAGGGTGACGGCACCTGCCTGGCCAGCTCCAACTATCGCCAGCCAGACAGCTTCGTCGGTCGCGACTTCTCCTTCCGGCCCTATTACAAGGCGGCCATGCAGGGGCAACCGGGTCGGTTCTTCGGCCTCGGTACCACGTCGAGCAAGCGCGGCTACTATTTCGCCGCCGCAGTGCGCGACGGCGAGCGCGCCACCGGCGTGGTGGTGGTCAAGGTCGATCTGGACAGCGCGGAAAGGCTCTGGGGCAACGCCCCCGAGCAGTTGCTGGTCACCGACGACCTCGGCGTGGTCATCCTCACCTCCCACGACGCCTGGCGCTTTCGCGCGACCCATCCGCTGGACGAGCGCCAGCGCGAGCAGGTAAATGCCAATCGCCCCTACCCCACCACCAATCCCGCGCCCCTGACGCTGGTACCCAGCGACTGGCTGACCCAGACCCGCAATCTCGACGAGGTGGGCTGGACCGCGCAGATCCTGGCACCGCGGGAGATGGTCGAGCGCCAGGTACGCAGTGCCCTTTACGTGGGGGCCGCGACCCTGCTGGCGTTGCTCCTGCTGCTGGTGGTCATGACCCTGCGGCGGCGGCACTTCATCGAGCGCCTGGCGCTGGATGCCCGGGCCAAGCGCGACCTAGAGCTGAACGTGGAGGAACGCACCCGTGACCTGCAGACGCTCAACGCGCGCCTGCAGCAGGAGGTGCACGACCGCGAACAGGCCCAGCGCGAACTCATGCGCGCCCAGGACGAAGCCGTGCAGGCCGGCAAGCTGTCGGCCCTGGGGACCATGTCCGCCAGCATCAGTCACGAACTCAACCAGCCCCTGGCGGCCATCCGCAGCTACACGGAAAACGCCGTCGTGCTGCTCGATCACGATCGGCTGGACGATGCCCGTGGCAACCTCAAGCTGATCGGCGAGCTGACCACGCGGATGGCCAACATCATCGCCCACCTCAAGGCCTATGCCCGCGGCGCCCGCCGCGCGCCGGAAAGCGTGGTCTTGCAGGGCGCCCTGGAGGACGCCCTGGCCATGGTCGCCGCGCGCCGCCGCGCCATGCAGGTGGAGCTGATCCGCGACCTGCCCGATGCGCCCCTGTGGGTGCAGGCCGGTGAGACCCGGCTGCGACAGATCATCAGCAACCTGCTGAGCAATGCTCTCGACGCCCTGGCGGAAAAGACCAGCACCCGCAGGCTATGGCTGACCACCAGCCTCGATGAGCGCGGCGTGACCCTGATCCTGAGAGACAATGGACCGGGGTTTTCCAGCGAAGCCCTGGCCCGTGCCCACGAACCCTTCTTCACCACCAAGGCCACCGCCCAGGGGCTCGGCCTGGGCCTGGCGATCTGCGATAACCTGTTGCGGACCCTGGGTGGCCACCTGCACCTGTCCAACCACGCCGACGGCGGGGCCGAGGTACGCCTCTACCTGCAGCACGGCAAGCCGGGAGTCGCCTCGGTGCCCCAGGAAGAAGTCCGCGGATGACCGCCAAGCCCCTCTACCTTAGGTCTTTGTCATGAGTGCCCTGCCCCCCTTCGATCCCGCCAGCCAGATCCTGCTGATCGACGACGACGCCCACCTGCGCCTGGCGCTGAGCCAGACCCTGGACCTGGCCGGCTTCAAGGTGACGGCCCTGGCTGACGCCCGCGAGCTGGAGATGGCCGCGGTGCGCGATTGGCCCGGCGTGGTGGTCAGTGACATCCGCATGCCCGGCATCGACGGCCTGGAGCTGCTGGCCCAGTTGCATCAGCGCGACGCCGAGTTGCCGGTGGTGCTGATCACCGGCCATGGCGACGTGCCCCTGGCGGTGCAGGCCATGCGCGCCGGCGCCTATGACTTCCTGGAAAAGCCCTTCGCCAACGACGCCCTGATCGACAGCGTGCGGCGTGCGCTGGGGGCTCGCCATCTGGTCCTGGAAAACCGCAGCCTGCGCCTGGCCCTGGCCGAGCGCCATGAACTGCAGACCCGGCTGATCGGCCAGACCCCGGGCATGGCCCGGCTGCGCGATCAGATCGGCGCCCTGGCGGCCACCCAGGCCGATGTGCTGATCCATGGCGAAACCGGTGCCGGCAAGGAAGTGGTCGCCCGCGCCCTGCACGACCTGTCGAATCGCCGCGACGGCCCCTTCGTCGCCATCAACGCCGGCGCCCTGGCCGAATCCGTAGTGGAAAGCGAACTCTTCGGTCACGAACAGGGCGCCTTCACCGGCGCCCAGAAGCGCCGCATCGGCAAGTTCGAATACGCCAGCGGTGGCACCCTCTTTCTCGACGAGATCGAGAGCATGAGCCTGGACGTCCAGGTCAAGCTGCTGCGCCTGCTGCAGGAACGCAAGGTCGAACGCCTTGGCTCCAACCAGCAGATCCCGCTGGATATCCGGGTGGTCGCCGCCACCAAGGAAGACCTGCGCCAGGCCGCCGACCAGGGCCGTTTCCGCGCCGACCTCTATTACCGGCTCAATGTCGCCACCTTGCGCATCCCCGCCCTGCGCGAGCGCAGCGAAGACATCCTGCCGCTGTTCCACCACTTCGCCCGGGCCGCCGCCGAGCGCCATGGCACCCCGGGGCGCGAGCCCGATGCCGAGCAGCGCGCGGCCCTGATCGCCCACAGCTGGCCCGGCAACGTGCGGGAATTGCAGAACGCCGCCGAGCGCTTCGCCTTGGGCCTGGACCTGGCGCTGGACAGCAGTGCCTTCGCGCCCCTGGCACCGATGAGCGCCGCCCCCGTGGCCGCCTCGGCAGCGGTCGTCGCGGCGCCGTCCTCGGCCGGCCTGGCCGCCGGGCTGGGCGAGCAGGTCGAGGCCTTCGAGCGCGACCTCATCCAGCGTGAACTGGCCCGACCCCATGCCTCCCTGCGCAGTCTCGCCGAGGCCCTGGGCCTGCCACGCAAGACGCTGTCCGACAAGCTGCGCAAGCACGACCTGCAATTCACCGGCGGCGCGGCGGACGAAGGCGACTAGGCCAAGGTCGGCTGGTCGCGCGTAGTCAGGAGTGGCAGAGTGCGGGAATCAGGCGTCGTGCAACAGGCGTCGTGTAACAGGCGTTCGCGCAAGGAGATCCTCTTGACCTCGCTCATGCTCGAAGAAGCCGCCGCCAGCGGTGCGGCGGTCACTCGCCAACTGGCGACCATCGACCAGGCCCTGGCGGCTCTGGCCGACGACCTCAGAGCCCAGCCGCCGCAGCTCGCCCTGACCGTGGCCCGCGGCAGCTCGGACCACGCCGCCAGCTATTTCGCCTACCTGGCCATGGCCCACCTCGGCCTGCCGGTGCTGTCCCTGCCGCCCTCGCTGGTGACCCTGCGCCAGGCACCGCTGCGCGTCGAAGGCCAACTCGCCCTGGGCTTTTCCCAGTCCGAGCGCAGTCCCGATCTGATCGAGACCCTCAGCGCGCTGGATCGCTATGGCGCCCGCACCGCCGCCCTGGTCAACGAGATCGATTCCCCCCTGGCGCTGGCCTGTCGCCACGCCATCGGAGTGCAGGCCGGTCCTGAACGCAGCGTCGCGGCTACCAAGAGCTTCATCGCTACCCTGGCCGCCGCCGCTCGCCTGATCGCCCATTGGCAGCAGGACGAGACACTGCTCGCCGCCGGCGTGGCCCTGCCGGAAGCCCTGGACCGGGCAGCCGAACTGAGCTGGGCGCCCGCGCTGCCGGTACTGCGCGACGCCGAGCGCTGCATGGTGGTCGGCCGTGGTCCCGGCTTCGCCATTGCCCAGGAAGCCGCACTCAAGCTCAAGGAAACCTCGGCGCTGCAGGGCGAGGCCTTCAGCGGCGCGGAATTGCAGCATGGGCCTCTGGCGCTCGTGGAGCGCGGCTATCCGCTGTTGATCTTCGCCCTGCGCGGGCCCGAGCAGCCCGGTCTGTTGCAGCTGGCGCGAGATCTGCGCGGACGCGGTGCCCGGGTGCTGCTGGCGGCCCCGGACGACGTTGCCGAGCGCGATCTGCCGCTCGCCGTCGCTGGCCACCCGGACCTGGACGGCCTGCTGGCGATCCAGAGTTTCTACCGCATGGCCGCGCTGCTGGCCGAGGCGCGTGGCCAGGACCCGGACCAGCCCCGCCATCTGCGCAAGGTCACCCTCACCCGCTAAGCCGCACCCCTTCACCCAGGCGTCCCAGGACGGGACGCCCACGCCCTCCCGACCCTACCCCACCCTTGGAGCTAGCTCTTTCGATCTAGTCGATGGGTGCCCGTCGGGCAACAATCTGCCAAGCGGTCCACAGAGCCGGTAAGTCGCTGGAAATCGGTCACTTTTTTCTTGTCGCTCCCGGCGATTTGTCTCAGCGTTCGCGCAACGGATGATGAGGCAGCACATATGGACATGAGCACGATACCTGCGAACAAGGTCCGCCTGACGACGGGAAACGTCCTCCTGGCGGAACTGCTCAAACCCTTTCTGGAAGAACGCCACGGCATCGAGCTGGGCTGTGCCCGCGAGCTGGATGAGGCGGGGGACGCAAGCCTGGTGCTGGTCGATCTCGGCAGCGTGCCCGAGGCGCCGCTCGAACGCTGGCTGGCCAGCCTGCCCGCGGCGGTCACCGTGGCCTTTCTCAACGCCAGCGTCGAACAGGCGCTGCCCTGGGTCGAGCGCTTTCCCGCCATCCAGGGCGTGTTCGCGCCCCAGGCTAGCCGGGAGCAACTGCTGCAAGGACTGGGCGCGCTGCTGGCCGGCGAGGACTGGCTGCCCCGCGCCGTCCTGGCCCACCTGCTGCGCCGTTCCCGCGAGCGACCCAGTCTTGCCGCCGACGGCCTGACCCGCCGCGAGCGCGAGATCCTGCGGCTGGTCGGCCGGGGACTCTCCAACGCCGCCATCGGCCAGGCGCTGTGCCTGAGCACCCACACGGTCAAGAGCCACATGCACAACCTGCTCCGCAAGACCGGCGCCGCCAATCGCGCCGAGGCGGCGCTGCGCTTCCATACCGGGCAGGACCTGCCGGGATGAAGGCGGTCTGGCTGCTGTTCGGCCTGCTGCTGGCCGGACCGCTGCGAGCCGAAGGCGATCTGATCCAGGGACTGCTGGTGGACAACACCATCTCCCGCTTCGGCCACGACTTCTATCGCCACTTTTCCGATCGCCTGACCGATACCACCGACCTGGACTTCAACCTGGTGGTGCGCGAACGGCCTTCGGCGCGCTGGGGCAGCCTGGTCTGGGTCGAGTACGAGCAGCGGCTGCTCTATCGCCAGTTCATTCCGCCGAACAACAGCGAACTCAAGGATGCGGCCTACGCCGCCGCGGATCAGGTTCACGAGGGCATCACCCGGCGCCGCCTGGAAAACCTGCTGCAGGACACTTTCGACATGGATAAGGACGAATTATGAACGCGCACGCCTGGAAGGTCCTGCCCCTGTTCTGGACCCTGGGAATCGCCTCGGCCGCGGCGACCGAGCTGGTCTACTCGCCGGTGAATCCGTCCTTTGGCGGCAATCCGCTCAATGGCACCTACCTGCTGAACAACGCCACCGCCCAGGATCGCCACAAGGATCCGGACCTGCGCAGCAGCGCCAACAGCCAGTCGGCGCTGGAGCGCTTCACCAGCCAGCTGGAATCGCGGCTGCTGTCCCAGGTGCTGACCGACATCAAGGATGGCAACTCGGGCACGCTGTCCACCGACCAGTTCATCGTCAACATCGTCGACGACTCCGGCAACCTCACCGTGCAGATCACCGACCGCGGTACCGGGGAGATTTCGGAAATCTCTGTCAACGGCTTCAACCAACCCTGAGCACGGACGCCACCCATGAACGCCTTTTCCCTGGCGGCGGCCCTGACCGCTGCTCTCGTCCTGACCGGCTGCGTACGCGACCCCATGCCCGCCGAGCAGAATGCCGCCCCGACCCTGACGCCGCGCGCCTCCACCTACTACGACCTGCTGGCGCTGCCGCCGCCCAAGGGACCGCTGGTGGCCGCCGTCTACGGCTTCCGCGATCAGACCGGACAGTACAAGCCCAACCCGGCCAGCTCCTTTTCCACCGCCGTGACCCAGGGCGCCGGCAGCATGCTGGTGGACGCCCTGCAGGCCAGCGGCTGGTTCGTGGTGCTCGAACGCGAGGGGCTGCAGAACCTGCTGACCGAGCGCAAGATCATCCGCGCCACCCAGAACAAGCCGGATCTGCCGGAAAACCTGCAGCAGGCGCTGCCGTCGCTGCAGGCGGCCAACCTGCTGCTGGAAGGCGGCGTGGTGGCCTATGACACCAATGTGCGCAGCGGCGGCGAGGGAGCCCGCTACCTGGGCATCGGCCTGTCCGAGGAGTACCGGGTGGATCAGGTCACGGTCAATCTGCGCGCCATCGATACCCGCAGCGGCCGGGTGCTGGCCAATGTCATGACCTCCAAGACCATCTATTCCATCGGTCGCCAGGCCGGCGTCTTCAAGTTCATCGAATTCAAGAAGCTGCTGGAAGCCGAGTCCGGCTACACCACCAACGAGCCGGCGCAGCTGTGCGTGCTCTCGGCCATCGAGGCGGCCGTCGCCCATCTGGTCGCCCAGGGCGTCGAGCGGCGGCTATGGCTGGTGGCGGACGGACGCGATCCCCGTGACCCGGCCCTGACCAAATACCTGGAGCCGACCCGGCGCTAGGGATTAAGCCGCCGCCCCCCGGGGTTTCGCTCCCTGGAGCGATAGCGATGGGCCAGGCGGCTCCGGACAATGCCGGACGGAGAATTCAGGCAATGACGGTGATAGAGATGCGCAGCCTACCCCGCGGCCTGGCCGTGATCCTCACCCTGGCACTCGGCCTGACGGCTACGGCCTCGGCCGCCGATCTCATGGAAACCGGCGATCTGGGTCAGGCGCCGGCGGCCCAGCACGACGCCGCCATCCGCCAACTCGGCGTGAACAACCGGGCGCTCATCGACCAGCGTGGCACTGCGCTACGGGGCCAGATCGTCCAGAGCGGCGCGGCCCAGGAGGCCACGATCCTGCAGGACGGCTCCGAGCTGAGCGCGGTCATCCTGCAAGGCGGCTACGGCAACGTCGCGCGTATCGAGCAGGTCGGCAGTGGCAATCAGGCGGACATCCTCCAGCTCGGCGTCCAGGGCAACGCCCGCATCGAACAACACGGCTCGGGCCTGTCCAGCCGCATCGTCCAGTACGGAAGCAACCAGAACACGGTGGTACGGCAGTACCGCTGATGACCCTCATGGAGATCAGACAGATGTTTCTACTCAGGCCCCTGGCCGCCCTGACGCTGGCCCTCGTCGCCGGTAACGCCCTCGCCGAGAACAGCACCGCCACCGTCCAGCAGAATGGCAACAGCGGCACCATCACCCTGGACCAGAGCGGCGCCGGCAACAGCGCCGCCCTCTATCAGCTGCAGGGTGAAAGCAACGAGATCAATGTGGTCCAGACCGGCGCCAGCAGTGCGACCATCACCCAGGGCGGCGATATCTACGGCTATGCCCAGGGCAACGTGGCGACCCTGCGCCAGGAAGGCGGCAGCAGCGTCCATACCCTGACCCAGGACGGCTTCGGCAACCAGGCCACGGTCACCTCGGTGGGCAGCAACAGCGGTACCCTGGTCCAGTCGGCCTCCAGCGCCCAACTGACCCTGGACCAGAATGGCGACAACAACCAGGTGCGGGTCGACCAGAGCGGCGACGGCGCCGTGGCCACCCTCACCCAGCTCGGCAGCGACAACCGCATGGAGCTGACCCAGATCGGCTATCCCGGCGGCACTGCCGAGCTGACCCAGCGGGGTCAGGGCAATAGCATCACGGCCTCGTCGTCCGGCAAGTTCAACGAGCTGGCCTTTACCCAGGATGGCAATCGCAACGAACTGAAGGTCGACCAGTCGGGCCGTGGCAACCACACCACCGGCAGCTCCACGGGCGACGACAACCTGGCCACCTTCAACGTCCAGGGCGACAGCAACACCACCAGCATCGTGCAGAACGGCAATGGCAACGAGGCACGCCTCGACACTACCAGCGCCTACAGCACGGCCACCATCGACCAGGTCGGCAACAGCAACCACGCGAGCATTCTGCAGACCTCGGCCAACTTCAACAGCTACAACGACAGCGCGCGGATCTCGCAGAACGGCTTCGGCAACAACGCCACCATCAACCAGCGGTGAACCGCGCTACCTGGCTGCTGCCGGTCCTCCTGCCGCTGGCGGGAGGCGCCGCTGCCAGCGCCAAGTTGGAGCTGCAAGCCCAGGGAGATGGCGCTCGGGTCCAGCTGTGCTTCGCCCACGAGGGCACGCCGCTCCGCTATGAGCTGGTCGTCGAGCTGCATGGACCCGCTGGCGTCGCCCGTACCCGGCAAGCGGGTGAAGCCGAGGGCGACAGCTGTCCGCTGGCCAATCGCCTGGGCGCGGCGCCAGGCAGCCTGATCCGCGCGACCCTGACCTGGCAACGCCAAGGGCAGGCGCAGCCGGTCATCGAGCGGCGGCTGCAGCTGTAGCGAGCGGCCAGCCGACAGGTTCCACGTGGAACCCGGCTTACAGGGTCAGCGGCAATTCCAGCAGGGTCTGCTGGCGCGCCGCCAGGCGCTGCTGGAATTCGGCCGGGTCGTGAATCAGCACGTCCTGACCGGCGAAGGCCTGGGCGGCGATCAACCGGGACAGCCAGAAACGCACGCAGGCGACCCGCAGGAGCACCGGCCACAGTTCGGCTTCACGGGGCGTGAAATGGCGGTCGGCGGCATAGGCTGCCAGCAGCGCCCGGGCGCGTGGCAGGTCCAGCGCGCCATCGTCGGTGGAGCACCAGTCGTTCACCGTGATGGCGAGGTCATAGAGCATCCAGCCGGAACTGGCGTTGTAGAAGTCGATGACGCCCGACAGCTGCGGACCATCGAACATCACATTGTCGCGGAACAGATCGCCGTGCAGGTTGGCCTCGGGCAACGGCGGCTGCTCGGCCAGCAGGCTGCGGATTTCCCCCAGGGTGCGCTCAAGCAGCGGCTGGGCCGTGGCGTCCAGGCTCGGCGCCAGGCGCTCGCCTTCGGCCAGCATCCAGGCCAGGCCACGGTCACTGGCGCGCTCGATGCGCCGCTCGCCTGCGGTGGCCCGGTGCAGATGCCCCAGCAGGTGGCCGACTTCGCTGCAGTGATGGGGATTGGGCGCACGCTCGTGACGACCGGCCAGGCGCGGCTGCAGCAGCGCCGGCTTGCCCGCCAGCTGGCGCAGGGCCTGACCATCCTGGGTACGCACCGCATAGGGCACCGGCAGGTCGGCGTCGTGGAGGACGTCGAGCAGCTCGATGAAGAACGGCATTTCTGCCACCGGGCCGCGCTCCACCAGGGTCAGGACGAATTCGCCGCCTTCCAGGCTGATGAAGTAGTTGGTGTTTTCCGAGCCCTCGGCGATGCCCCGGAAATCCCGCAGCCGACCCAGGCCATAGGGCGCGAGAAAGGCTTCGAGGGTGGGACGATCGAGGGGCGTGAAGACGGACATGACGGGGCCTGGCGGGAGAGTGTGCGAGCGGCGCGCAGTTTACCGGTCCAGGCGCCCTGCGCCTACCAGCTGAACAGTCGCCAGCTGGGGACGTGCAGGGTCGGCTTGTCGTTGGCGGCGGTGCTGCTGCCATCGGCGGGTACCAGCTCGTAGGGTGCGCCGTGCTTGGGGATGACCCGGGTGGACTGCAGCACGCCGCGGATCCGCGTCTCCTCGATGGTCTGGTCGCCGGCCTGGTAGCGGATCACCTTGATCTCGTCAGGCAGGGGCTTTTCCCCCGGCGGCAGCGGTTCCGCAGCCTGCACCAGCGGGGCCAGCAGCAACGCGGCGAAGAGGAAGCGACGAGCACCCATGGTAACCTTTGACCTTTTGAACGGAGCGAGTGGTCGATTCTAGGCTCTGTACGAAAAGTCGTCGAGCGAAGGTCAGGCGAGGCGAAAAAGACTGAGGAAGCGGAGTTTACGAGTGGTAAATGAGCATTCCGAAGGCTTTTTCAACGAAGCATCACCGAGCGCAGACACCTTTCGTACAGAGCCTAGAACCCGGTTTTGCAGTCGTCGAGACTAGCCGGACAGACGCCGCACACGCCACGACAAAGGTCTAGACCATGAGCCACGCCCCTCTCGTCCTGGTGGACGGTTCCTCCTATCTGTATCGCGCCTTCCATGCCCTGCCGCCGCTGATGACTTCCACCGGCAAGCCGACCGGCGCGGTGAAGGGCGTGCTCAACATGCTGCTCTCGCTGCGCCGCCAGTATCCGGACAGCCTCTTCGCGGTGGTCTTCGACGCCAAAGGGCCGACCTTCCGCGACGCCCTCTTCGCCGACTACAAGGCCCAGCGCCCGGCCATGCCCGATGACCTGCGCGGCCAGGTCGAGCCGCTGCACGCCTGCATCCGCGCCCTGGGCTTGCCGCTGCTAGCCATCGAAGGGGTGGAGGCCGACGACGTCATCGGCACCCTCGCCCGTCATTGCGCCAGCGCCGAGCGCCCGGTGGTGATCTCCACCGGCGACAAGGACATGGCCCAGCTGGTCTGCCCCTATGTCACCCTGGTCAACACCATGAGTGGCAGCGTGCTGGACGTGGAAGGGGTCAAGACCAAGTTCGGCGTGGGCCCCGAGCTGATCATCGACTACCTGGCGCTGATGGGCGACAAGATCGACAACATCCCCGGGGTGCCGGGGGTGGGCGAGAAGACCGCCGCCGGCCTGCTCAATGGCATCGGTGGTGGCCTGGATACCCTCTATGCCAACCTCGACGCCGTGGCCGCCCTGCCCCTGCGCGGCGCCAAGTCGCTGGCCGCCAAGCTGGACCAGCATCGCGAGCAGGCCTACCTGTCCTACCAGCTGGCCACCATCAAGCTGGACGTGCCGCTGGAGCTGACCTTCGACGAGCTCAAAGTCGGCGAGCCCCATGTGGAAGCCCTGATGGCGCTCTACCAGGAGCTGGAATTCAAGTCCTGGCTGGACGACCTGATCCGCGACACCAAGCGGCAGGGCGCCCCCCTGCCGCTGGCCGAGGATGCCGCCACCACCCAGGTGGAAACCCACTATGACACCGTGCTGGAACAGGCCGACTTCGACGCCTGGCTGGCGCGGCTGCAGGCCGCCGACTGCTTCGCCTTCGACACCGAGACCACCAGCATCGACGCCCAGCGCGCCGAGCTGGTAGGGCTATCCTTTGCCGTGGCGCCGGGCCAGGCCGCCTATGTGCCCCTGGCCCACAGCTACATGGGCGCGCCGACCCAGCTCGCGCTGGAGCCGGTGCTGGCAGCGCTCAAGCCGCTGCTGGAGGACCCGGCCAAGCTCAAGGTCATGCAGCACGGCAAGTACGACCTCAATGTGCTGACCCGCTACGGCATCACGATCCAGGGCATCGCCTTCGACACCATGCTCGAATCCTATGTGCTGGATGCCACCGCCACCCGTCACGACATGGACAGCCTGGCGCTCAAGTATCTGGGCCACAGCACCATCCGTTTCGAGGACATCGCCGGCAAGGGCGCCAAGCAGCTGACCTTCGACCAGATCGCCATCGAGCAGGCCGGGCCCTATGCCGCCGAGGATGCCGACGTCACCCTACGCCTGCACGAGACCCTCTGGCCCAAGCTGGAAGCCATCCCCGGCCTGGCTGGGGTGCTGCGCGACATCGAGATGCCGCTGGTGCCGGCACTGGCGCGCATCGAGCGCAACGGCGCCCTGGTGGATTCGGCGCTGCTCGGGGTGCAGAGCCGCGAACTGGGCGAGAAGATGATCGCCCTGGAAAAGGAGGCCTATGGGCTTGCCGGCCAGGAATTCAACCTGGGTTCGCCCAAGCAGCTGGGCGAGATCCTCTTCGTCAAGCTGGGCCTGCCGGTGGTCAGCAAGACCGCCTCCGGCCAGCCCTCCACCGCCGAGGCGGTGTTGCAGGAACTGGCCGACCAGGATTTCCCGCTGCCCAAGGTGCTGATGCAGTACCGGCAGATGAGCAAGCTCAAGAGCACCTACACCGACAAGCTGCCGCAGCAGATCAATCCGCGTACCGGCCGTATCCACACCAGCTACCACCAGGCGGTCACGGCCACCGGCCGGCTGTCTTCCAGCGACCCGAATCTGCAGAACATTCCGATCCGTACCGCCGAGGGCCGGCGCATCCGCCAGGCCTTTGTCGCGCCAAAAGGCTATCGCCTGCTGGCGGCGGACTATTCGCAGATCGAACTGCGCATCATGGCCCACCTGGCCCAGGACGAAGGCCTGCTGCACGCCTTCCAGAACGACCTGGACGTGCACCGCGCCACTGCCGCCGAGGTGATGGGCGTGCCCCTGGAAGAGGTCAGCAACGAGGATCGCCGCCGCGCCAAGGCCATCAACTTCGGCCTGATCTATGGCATGAGTGCCTTCGGCCTGGCCAAGCAGATCGGCGTCGGCCGGGCCGAGGCCCAGGCCTATATCGATCGTTATTTCCAGCGCTATCCCGGCGTGCTGGCCTACATGGAACGCACCCGCGCCCAGGTGGTGGACCAGGGCTACGTGGAAACCCTCTACGGTCGCCGGCTGTACCTGCCGGACATCCACTCCAAGAACCAGGGCCTGCGTCGCGCGGCCGAGCGGGCGGCGATCAACGCGCCCATGCAGGGCACCGCGGCGGACATCATCAAACGCGCCATGATCGCGGTGGACGCCTGGCTGCAGTCGACCCCTGAGCTGGACGCCCGGGTGATCCTGCAGGTACACGATGAACTGGTGCTGGAAGTCCGCGAAGACCAGGTGGAGCGCCTGCGCGAAGGCCTGCTACCGCTGATGAGCGGTGCCGGCGAGCTGGACGTGCCGCTGCTGGTGGAGTCAGGGGTGGGTGGCAATTGGGATGAGGCGCACTGACGGTCGCCTGGCTGAGCTTGATCGCGGCCACGGGCCGCTCCTACAGCGGTTCGAAGTACCTGTGGGAGCGACCGCATCGGCGGATGCCCATGGCCGCGATATAGGCACCGTAGTGTGGAAAACGGCGCAGCCTTTTCCACCTTAGGCTTAGGTGCCGGGGTTTCCCTCACCCCAGCCCTCTCCCAGAGGGAGAGGGGGTAGTTCGGAGCGCGACCTTGGCACCGTAGCCACATAGCGTGGAAAACGGCGCAGCCTTTTCCACCTGAAACTCAGGTGCGAAGGGCGCCCTCTCCCCGAGGGAGAGCGAGGTAAAGCTTCAGCGTACTACCCCTTCCTCGCGCAACACCTTGAAGATGGCGGCTGCTGCCGCTTCCGGGGTCAGGTCCTTGAGGACCTGGCCGCCATCGCCCGAGGCCTTGGCCGTGGCGGCCTTGAAGCGGTCGGCGGCGGTCTTGGCCTTGATCACCTTGAGACGCTTGGGGCGGGCCTTGGCAGGCTGCAGTTCGCCGCTTGCGAACAGGCTGTCCTGTACCACCTCGGTGGTCTCCACCTGCAGCTCGCCACGGCGGGCGGGGCCGAAGGCGCTCTGGCGGGGCGAGGGCGCGGCGCTGTCGACGCTGGCGACAAAGGGCAGACGCACCCGCAGCCGCCGCCGCTGACCACGCGGCAGGGCCTGGAGCACGGTCGCCTGGCCGCCTTCCACGGCTTCCACCGCGGCGAGGCCGACCACCAGGGGCCAGCCGAGGGTTTCGGCCAGCAGATAGGGCAACAGGCCGGAGCCCTCACCGGTTTCCGCCTGGCTGCCCGTCAGCACCAGGCCGGCACCGACGTCACGCAGGGTATCGCCGAGCGCCGGCAGGGCATCGGCGCCCGCCGGCTGTTCCAGCACGTGCAGAGCCGGCACGCCCATGCCCAGATAGCCGCGCAGGGCCTCTTCGGCGGGGTTACCGGCATGCAGCACGCGCAGACGTTCGCCGACTAGGCGCAGGCCGAGTTCCACCGCGCGGGCATCCTGTTCCGCCCGCCGTGCCCGCCCGGAGGTCGGGTGAGCACCAACGGAGACCAGGGCCACGACATTGACGCCGTCCAGCGACGGCAGCTTCTGCTCAAGCGACATCCTGCAACTCCCCTGCCCGCTGTTGTTCGACCAGCCGCGCCAGGGCGGCCAGGATGGCGTCACCGTTGCCGATCACCGACAGATCGGCACGCTTGACCATGTCACAGCCCGGATTGGTGTTGATGGCGATGACCTTGTCGCAGCTGGCGATGCCCTGCAGGTGCTGCACGGCGCCGGAGATGCCCACGGCCAGATAGACCCTGGCGGTGACCCAGGTACCGGTGGCGCCGACCTGGCGGTTGCGCGGCATATGGCCGTCGTCTACCGCTACCCGCGAGGCGCCCTCGGTGGCACCCAGCAGCGCGGCGGTGCTGTGGAACAGCTCCCAGTCGCGGATGCCATTGCCACCGGAAAGAATGAATTCGGCTTCGCCCAGGGGGATCTGCATGGGATCCACCGCCACCGGGCCGAGATCCTCGATGCGCGACAGGTGCCGGGCGATGTTGCCTTCCAGCTGCACGGGCAGGACTTCGTGACGGGTCTCGCCGACCGGCTCCGCGCACTCCGGCAGGGCCAGGACCAGGCGCGGCAGCGGCTGCTGCAGATCCTGGCGACCGGCACCGGCGCGGCCGGTGACCAGGCCGTCCTTGACCTGCCAGACACGGGTAGCAGGACGCTCGTGCAGGGCCGCGCCGAGGCGCCGACCCAGTTCACCGCCACCACTGCGGCTGTCGGGCAGCAGCCAGTGGCGCGGCTGCAGTTCGTTGTTGACCGCGCGCAGCGCGAGTACCCGCTGTTCGGGGCATAGCCCTGGAATTGCTCGCCTTCCAGATGCAGCAGGCGATCCACCCCGGCGGTGTCGAAGGCGGTTTCCTTGACCTCACCAAAGACCACCGCCAGCACCGCGCCCTCGGCGCCGGCCAGCTGCCGGGCCAGGCCCAGCAGGTCGCGGTCGTGGGCGGTCAGGCGACCGCTGACCAGGTCCGGCACCACGGCGATGTAGAAGGCCGGCTCGGCGATCCGGTGCAGGGGCAGCTGTTCTTCCACGGCCTGGGCAGCGCCACGACGGCCGCCGCCCTGCTGGGCGCCACTACGGTCGATACGCTTGACGCCCTGGGGACCGACGAAGCCGGCGGCAGCGGCGTGGGGATTCTTGCGGACCAGGCCATTGGGGCCCATCCAGCGGCTTTCGGCATCGGCGCTGCTGGCGATACTTGCGTGCAGCGGATGCAGACGGTTGCGCGCGATCCACTCGCGGCGCGGGTCGCGACGAATGATGCTCATGCTGTGCGCTCCGTGTGGGAATGTTGGGCGATGGGCGTGGTGGCCCCCTCACCGCAACCCTCTCCCCTGAGGGGTGAGGGGGTGAAAAGCGACTGGACTGCCCGGACGCAGGTAGCCATCCCCTCTCCTCTCGGGGAGAGGGTCAGGGTGAGGGGGCCACACACCGCACTCACGACAAGGCCTCCGCCACTGGCCGCCGCGCGGCGGCCGGCTTGCTGTCCACCGGCGCCTCGACGATGGCTTCGGCCACCAGCTCGGCGATGTCCTTGATCTCAGGACGCGGGGCGACCACGCCTTCCAGCATCAGGGTGCACTGAGGGCAGCCCACGGCCACCAGCTCGGCGCCGGTTTCCTTGATGTCGGCCATGCGCATGTCGGGAATCCGCTGCTTGCCGGGGATATCGGTGATGGGCGCTCCGCCGCCACCGCCGCAGCAGCGCGAACGGAAGCCGGAACGCTCCATCTCCTTGACCGCGATGCCCAGCGCCTTGAGTACCGCGCGCGGCGCCTCGTACTCGCCGTTGTAACGGCCCAGGTAGCAGGGATCGTGATAGGTGATGGTGGCGCCCTGCTCGGCCAGGGCATGCTGCCCGAGATGCAGGGAGCCACGGCTGAGCAGGGTCTCGATGAAGGTGCTGTGGTGCTGCATCTGGTAGTGGCCACCCAGATCGCCGTATTCGTTCTTGAGCATGTGGAAGCTGTGGGGATCGCAGGAGACGATGGTCTGGAAGCGATACTGGCTCAGGGTCTCGATGTTGCGCTTGGCCAGTTGCTGGAAGGTGGCCTCGTCACCCAGACGGCGGGCCACGTCGCCGCTGTCGCGTTCTTCCAGGCCGAGCACGGCGAAGTCCACCTTGGCCGCCTTGAGCACCTTGACGAAGGCGCGCAGGGTGCGTTGGTTGCGCATGTCGAAGGCGCCGTCGCCGACCCAGAACAGCACCTCGGCCTGGCCCTTGTCCTTCATCAGCGGCAGGTCCAGGTCGGCGGCCCAGTTCAGGCGACCACCGGGGGCGAAGCCGCCGGGGTTGTCGGTGGCGATGAGATTCTCCAGCACCTCGGCGCCCTTGTTCGGCGTCTCGCCGCGCTCCAGGGTCAGGTGACGACGCATGTCGACGATGGCATCGACGTGCTCGATCATCATCGGGCATTCCTCGACACAGGCACGGCAGGTGGTGCACGACCAGAGGGTCTCGGCGTCCACCAGGGCCTTGCCCTGACGCGCGACGATGGGCAGGTGCGGACCACCCGCGTGCTCGCCGACCGGCTTGCCCGGATACGGCGAGCCAAAGTAATGGGCATCGCTGCCGCCCTTGAGGCCGACCACCATGTCCTGGATCAGCTTCTTGGGGTTGAGCGGCTGGCCGGCGGCGAAGGCCGGGCACATGGCCTCGCAGCGACCGCACTGGACGCAGGCGTCGAAGCCGAGCAGCTGGTTCCAGGTGAAGTCAGCGGGCTTTTCCACGCCCAGCGGCGCCTTGGGATCGTGCAGGTTCAGGGCCTTGAGGCCACTGGAGCGCGCGGCGCTGGCGTTGTGCGGCGTGCTGAAGCGCTCGGCGCGACGGTGCCAGGCCAGGTGCAGGGCACCGGCGAAGGCGTGCTTGATGGGGCCGCCCCAGGTCATGCCGAGGAACATCTCGGATACGCCCCAGGCCACGCCGACCGCCAGGACCGCGGCCAGAATCCAGCCACCAAAGCCTTCCGGCAGGATACCGGCGACCGGCAGGGTGGCGATGAAGAAGCTTGCGGCAAAGGCCAGCAGGCTCTTGGGCAAACGCATCCAGGGGCCCTTGGACAGCCGCGCCGGCGGATCGCGACGGCGCTTGGCGACGAACAGGGCGCCGGTGAACATGCAGGCGGTGGCCGCCAGCAGCGCCCAGCCGAGGATGCGGCTGTGCAGGCCGAAGCCGTGCACCAGGATGGCCAGCAGGGCCGCCAGGACGAAACCGCCAGCAGTGGCCACGTGGGTCTTGGAGATGTACTTGTCGCGGTCGACCACGTGGTGCAGATCCACCAGGTAGCGCCGCGGCATTTTCAGTAGCCCGCCGAGCCAGTCGACCTCGGCCGGACGCCCTTGTCGCCAGAGACTGAAACGCCGCACGGCGCCGATCACGGTAAGGGCCAGGGCGGCGAAGAGCAGGATGGGGAGGATGGTGTTCAACATCGATCTATCCTCACAGGGCGGGCCCCGCAGGCGCGGCCGGGGTAGCGAAGCGCCGGAGGCCGCAGAAGGTGAGCTATCGCGGCCATGGGCCGCTCCTACGAGGGACGTTCGGAGCCTGTAGGAGCGGCCCATGGCCGCGAATTTCCGAGCAGCGATTAGGCCGTCTTAGAAGTCCTTGCACAGGCGCAGGGCGTCGTAGATGGCGGCGTGGGTGTTGCGCTGGGCCACGCAGTCACCGATCCGGTAGAGCAGGTAGCCGTTGCCGGTCTCGCCGAGCGCAGGCTGCGGCTCGATGGCGAACAGCGCCTCGATGTCCATCTGGCCCTTGTTGCGCGAGTCTTCCTTGAGGGCGTAGTAGAGCCCCTCGTCCGGCCGTACGCCGTTCTCGATGACGACTTGGTCGACCACGCGCTCCTCGCGGGCGCCGGTGTATTCGTTCTCCAGTACCGCGATCTTCTTGTCGCCCTCGGCGTAGACCTTTTCCAGCATCAGGTCGCCGGTCATGATCACTTCCTTGGGATAGAGGCTGCGGTAGTAGGTCGGGAAGGTGGTCCCGCCGATGGCCACGCCCGGCTTGATGTCGTCGGTGACGATTTCCACCTGGGCGCCCTTGTCGGCCAGGTAGTCGGCCACGGACATCCCGGTGAATTCGCAGATGGTGTCGTACACCAGCACGTTCTTGCCCGGCTCGACCTTGCCCGAGAGGATGTCCCAGCTGCTGACGACCAGGCCCTCGGCGGCATGCCAGTGATCGACCTGCTCCAGGAAGGGGTGGCCGCCGTTGGCCAGGATGACGATGTCCGGCCGCAGGTCGAGGATGGTCGCCGGATCGGCAGCGGTGCCCAGGCGCAGGTCGATGCCCAGGCGCGTCAGCTCCAGCTGGTACCAGCGGGTGATGCCGGCGATCTGGTCGCGCTGCGGGGCGCGGGAGGCCAGGGTGATCTGGCCACCGAGTTGCTCCTGCTTCTCGAACAGGGTGACGTCATGGCCGCGCTCGGCCGAGACGCGGGCGGCCTCCATGCCGGCGGGACCGCCGCCGACGACGACCACCTTGCGCTTGGGTCCGGTGGACTTCTCGATGATGTGCGGCAGGCCCATGTATTCGCGGCTGGTGGCGGCGTTCTGGATGCACAGCACGTCCAGGCCGTTGTACTGGCGGTCGATGCAGTAGTTGGCGCCGACGCACTGACGGATCTGGTCGATCTGGCCCATCTTGATCTTGGTGATCAGGTGCGGGTCGGCCATGTGCGCACGGGTCATGCCGACCATGTCGACATAGCCACCTTCCAGGATGCGGGTGGCCTGGTTGGGGTCCTTGATGTTCTGGGCGTGCAGCACCGGGACGTCGACCACTTCCTTGATGCCCGCGGCCAGGTGCAGGAAGGGCTCCGGCGGATAGGTCATGTTGGGGATGACGTTGGCCAGGGTGTTGTGGGTGTCGCAACCCGAGCCGACCACGCCGATGAAGTCGAGCATGCCGGTGTCGCTGTAGTACTTGGCGATCTGCTTCATGTCGTCGTGGGACAGGCCGTCCGGGTGGAATTCGTCCCCGGTGATGCGCATGCCGACGCAGAAGTCGTCACCGACCTCGGCGCGTACGGCCTTGAGCACCTCCAGGCCGAATCTCATGCGGTTCTCGAAGCTGCCGCCCCACTCGTCGGTACGCTTGTTGACGCGCGGCGACCAGAACTGGTCGATCATGTGCTGGTGCACGGCGGACAGCTCGACGCCGTCCAGGCCACCGGCCTTGGCCCGGCGCGCGGCCTGGGCGAAGTTGCCGATCACCCGCCAGATCTCTTCCGGCTCGATGGTCTTGCAGGTGGCGCGGTGCACGGGCTCGCGGATGCCCGACGGCGACATCAGGGTCGGCCAGTGGCCGCCATCCCAGCGCGAGCGGCGCCCCATGTGAGTAATCTGGATCATGATCTTGGCGCCATGCTTGTGCATGGCATCGGCCAGATTCTGGAAATGCGGAATGATGCGGTCGGTGGCCAGGTTGACCGAACTCCACCAGTGCTGCGGGCTGTCGATGGCGACCACCGAGGAGCCCCCGCAGATGGCCAGGCCGATGCCGCCCTTGGCCTTTTCTTCGTAATACTTGACGTATCTGTCGGTGGTCATGCCGCCGTCGGTGGCGTAGACCTCGGCGTGAGCCGTGGAGAGCACGCGGTTACGGATGGTGAGCTTGCCGATCTGGATCGGCTGGAACATTGCTTCGAAGGCCATGACCTTCTCCTCGATCGGCTGGTGCGCGGTCTTGAGCCGCGCTCTTGCTCTTGGGTGTCGCGGGGGTGGTGGCGACCGGGCCGCCCCCCACCCGCTGGAGTGACGTTACTTCGGACGGGTGACGAACAGGCCGTCGTCGTGGCCTTCTTCGGAGCCGCTGTATTCCTGCACGGTGACGGTGCGGATGGCACTGCCCTTGGCGGCCAGGATCTGGTCGATGGCACCGGAGAACCAGCCGGTGAACATGTAGTCCACCTTGCGATTGACCTTGCCGTAGACGTAGACGAAGGCGGAATGCTTGAGCTTGACCTCGGCGTAGCCGGTTTCCAGGTCGAGCTTCTGGGTCTCGAACAGGCCCCAGCCGCGCTGCGACAGGCGCTTCATGTAGTGCTCGAATACCGCGGCGCCGTTGATGCCATGGCATTCGGCTTCCTTTTCGCACCAGTGCCAGGCCGACTTGTAGCCGGCCTTGTAGAGGATCTCGGCATACTTGTCGGCGCCCAGGACTTCTTCGATGCCCATGTGGTTGTTGACGAAGAAGTGCCGAGGTACGTACAGCATCGGCAGGGCGTCGGTGGTCCAGACGCCGGTTTCGTCGTCGACCTGGATGGGCATTTCGGGGGCGTGGCTGGCCATGCGGATACTCCAGAACAGAGGGTCGTAGGTCGGGTTAAGCGCTAGCGAAGCCCGACGATCACAAAGGGGTGGAAAGGGTTCGTCGGGATCACTCGCCCCAGACGTCGCCGAGGATGCGCATCCAGTTCTCGCCCATGACCTTGCGCACGGTGCGCTCGGGCATGCCGCGCTTGAGCAGGGTCTCGGTCAGGTTGGGGAATTCGCCCACGGTGCGGATGCCCAGCGGGTTCACGATCTTGCCGAAGTTGGTCAGGCGGCGGGCGTAACCCTTGTCGTGGGTCAGCCACTCGAAGAAGTCATGGCCGTGGCCCTGGGTGAAGTCGGTGCCGATGCCGATGGAGTCTTCGCCGACCAGGTTCATCACGTACTCGATGGCTTCGGCGTAGTCGTCGATGGTCGAGTCGATGCCCTTGGCCAGGAAGGGAGCGAACATGGTCACGCCGACGAAGCCGCCGTGATCGGCGATGAACTTCAGTTCTTCGTCCGACTTGTTGCGCGGATGCTCCTTGAGGCCGGAGGGCAGGCAGTGGGAGTAGCAGACCGGCTTCTTGGATTCGAGGATGACTTCCTCGCTGGTCTTGGAGCCGACGTGGGAGAGGTCGCACATGATGCCGACGCGGTTCATCTCGGCGACGATCTCGCGGCCGAAGCCGGACAGGCCGCCGTCACGCTCGTAGCAGCCGGTGCCCACCAGGTTCTGGGTGTTGTAGCACATCTGCACGATGCCCACGCCGAGCTGCTTGAAGATCTCGACGTAGCCGATCTGGTCTTCGAAGGCATGGGCATTCTGGAAGCCGAACAGGATGCCGGTCTTGCCCTGGGCCTTGGCCTGGCGGATCTCGGCGGTGGTGCGCACCTGGACCACCAGGTCGCTGCACTCACGGATCAGCTTCTGGCTGGCGGCGATGTTGTTGACCGTCGCCTGGAAGCCCTCCCATACCGAGACGGTGCAGTTGGCGGCGGTCAGGCCACCCTTGCGCATGTCTTCGAAGAGTTCGCGGTTCCACTTGGCGATGATCAGCCCGTCGATGACGATGCTGTCGGCGTGGAGTTCGGTGGCATTCATGACGGGCTCCGGCGTAGGTCTCGCGCCGGAACGGGTGCCGGCGATTCGAGGCCAGCATAGCCCCGGGGTTCCGGCCGACCGGATGCAAAAACGACAGGGGTATCACCAGAAGCGTCAGGCCTGGGCGCGCGCTAGCGGTCAGCGACCATGGCGAGCTCGTCCGCCGACAGCCGGCCCTCGCGGCGGGGCCGATCCTCCCGCGGACTCAGGCCGAAGCGCTGCCGGTAGCAGCGGGAGAAATAGGAGGCGGACTCGAAGCCGCAGGCCAGAGCCACGTCCAGCACGCTGGCCTCGCCCTGCTGCAGGAGCTGGCGCGCCCGGTCCAGGCGCAGCTGCAGATAGAAGGTGGAGGGCGTCGTCTGCAGATAGAGCCGGAACAGCCGCTCCAGCTGGCGGCGGGTCACCTGGATGCCGGCGGCCAGCTCCAGGGTACCCAGGGGCGTCTCGGTGTGGCGCTCCATGCGCTCCACCACGCGGATCAGCTTGGAGTTGGCGATGCCATAACGCTGGGCCACCTGGAGCCGCTGGTGCTCCCGCGGCGGGCGGATGCGGCCCAGCACGAATTGCTCGGAGACCTGCACCGCCAGCTCGCTGCCGTGGCTGCGGCCGATCAGCTCCAGCAGCAGATCGAGACTGGCCGTGCCGCCGGCGCAGGTGATGCGGCCGCGGTCGATCTCGAACAGCTCGCCGGTCACCGCCAGTTGCGGCCAGGCTTCGCGAAAGGCCGCCACCGCCTCCCAGTGCAGGGTGACCCTATGGCCATCGAGCAGGCCGGCGCGGGCCAGCACCAGGGCGCCGGTGTCGATGCCGCCCAGGGGATGGCCGTGGCGGGCGACCTGGCGTAGCCAGACGGCGAGGCCATCGTCGTAATGGGCCAGGGGCTCGAAACCGGCCACCACGAACAGGGTGGTACCCGGCGCCAGCGCGTCCAGGCCGCCGTCGACATTGACCGACATGCCGTTGCTGGCAGTCACCGCTGCCCCGTCACGTCCGAGGATGCGCCAGTCATAGCTGCCCGGACGGAATCGATTGGCCACTCGCAGGGGTTCCAGGGTGGCGATGAAGCCCAGGGCGGAAAAGCCGGGCAGCAGGAGAAAGGCAAAGGACTGCGGCATGGGTGGGGCGTCCTCGGTAACGATCCGCTTTGGCAAGCAAGAAGGTCGCCAGGGTGCAAATTCCGGTCGTCGGGCTGCGCATGCCGCTCCGGCAAGGCGCCTAGGGTAGAAGGCACCGGCAGTCATCCTCGGCCCGCCGACCCAGGGAGTTCGCCATGCCTAACAAGACCTTTCGTGCCACCCTCCTCGCCTGCGGCCTCCTCGCCGCCACCCTAGGCAGCGCTCGCGCCGCCGATCCCGACAGCTGCCAGACCGTGCGCCTGGGCGTCGTCGGCTGGACCGACGTGGTCGCTACCAGCGCCCTGGCCGAGGTCATGCTCGAAGGCCTCGGCTACGGGGTCAAGCCGACCACCGCCTCGCAACAGATCATCATGGCGGCCATGGGCGACAAGAACCTGGATGTCTTCCTCGGCTACTGGCAGCCCACCATGCAGCCGGTGGTGCAGCCCTTCGTCGACAAGGGCCAGGTCAAGGTGTTGGCCCCGCCGCTGCTGGCCGATGCCCAGTCCACCTTCGCGGTGCCCGAGTACGTCTACCAGGCCGGCCTGAAGACCTTTGCCGACATCGCCCGCTTCAAGGACAAGCTCGGCGGCAAGATCTACGGCATCGAGCCGGGTAGCGGCGCCAATCGCGGCACCGCCGAGATGATCAAGACCGACCGCTTCGGCCTCAAGGACTTCCAGCTGGTGGAGTCCAGCGAGGCGGGCATGCTCACCGCCGTGCGCCGGGCCGAGAAGCGCAAGGAATGGATCGTGTTCTTCGGCTGGAAGCCGCACCCCATGAATCTGCAGATCAAGATGCGCTACCTGACCGGCAGCGAGGATGTCTTCGGCCCCAACGAAGGCCAGGCCACGGTCTCGGTGGTGACCACCGCCGACTATCCGCAGCGCTGCCCCAATGTCCAGCGCCTGCTCGCCAACCTGCATATGGACAGCGCCGAGGTCAGCGCCGTGATGGCCCCCATCCTGGAGCGCACCGCACCCAAGGACGCTGCGCGTGCCTGGCTCAAGAACAACCCGCAACGCCTCGACGCCTTCCTCCAGGGCGTGACCACCCGGGCTGGCCAGCCCGCCGCCATCAAGCTCTGATCGCCCAAGGACAGACCCCATGAACACCGATGTCATCGTCACCTGCGCCCTGACCGGCGCCGGTGATACCGTAGGCCGCAATCCCCATGTTCCCGTCACCCCGGCAGAGATCGCCGCAGCCGCCCTGGAAGCGGCCCGCGCTGGCGCCACCGTGGTGCATGCCCATGTGCGCGATCCGGCCACCGGCAAGCCGAGCCGCGACGTGGCCCTCTATCGCGAGGTGGTCGAGCGCATCCGCGAGGCGGACGCCGAGATCGTCATCAACCTCACCGCCGGCATGGGCGGTGACCTGGAGATAGGGCCAGGCGAGACGCCCACCGACTTCGGCCCCGGCTCGGATCTGGTCGGCCCCCTCACCCGCCTGCTGCACATTGAAGAGTTGCGCCCGGACATCTGCACCCTGGATTGCGGCACCCTCAACTTCGGCGACGGCGACTTCATCTATGTCTCCACCCCCGCGCAGCTGCGCGCGGGGGCCAGGCGCATCACCGAACTGGGAGTGAAGGCGGAACTGGAGATCTTCGACACCGGCCACCTCTGGTTCGCCAAGCAGCTGCTCAAGGAAGGCCTGCTGCAGGATCCGCTGTTCCAGCTGTGTCTGGGCATTCCCTGGGGCGCCCCGGCCGACACCACCACCATGAAGGCCATGGTCGACAACCTGCCGCCGGGCGCCTGCTGGGCAGGTTTCGGCATCGGCCGGATGCAGATGCCCATGGCCGCCCAGGCCATGCTGCTGGGCGGCAACGTGCGCGTCGGCCTGGAAGACAATCTCTGGCTGGACCGGGGCGTCCACGCCACCAACGGCAGCCTGGTGGAGCGGGTCATCCAGATCATCGAACGCCTGGGCGGGCGCGCCCTGAGCCCCGCCGAGGGCCGGACGAAGATGCAGCTGGGAGGTGCCCGATGAGCGCCGTCTTCGCCGCCCTTGGGACCGGCGTGATCGGCGCCGGCTGGATCGCCCGGGCCCTGGCCCACGGCCTGGACGTGCGCGCCTGGGATCCGGCGCCCGGCGCCGAAGCCGCCCTGCGCACCCGCCTGGCCAATGCCTGGCCGGCGCTGGAGGCCCAGGGCCTGGCGCCCGGTGCCAGCCTGGACCGCCTGACGTTCCATACCGATCTGGACGCCGCGGTCGCCAGCGCCGACGTCATCCAGGAAAGCGCCCCCGAACGCCTGGAGCTCAAGCGCGAACTGCATGCCCGGGTCAGCCGTGGGGCGCGACCCGACGCCCTGATCTGCTCCAGCACCTCGGGGCTGCTGCCCAGCGATTTCTATGCCGAAGCCCTGCACCCCGAGCGCTGCCTGGTGGGCCACCCGTTCAATCCGGTCTATCTGCTGCCGCTGGTGGAGGTGGTGGGCGGCAGCCAGACCTCAACGGCCAACCTGGCGCGCGCCGAGGCCTTCTATCGCGAGCTGGGTATGCGGCCGCTGCGGGTGCGCAAGGAGGTGCCTGGCTTCATTGCCGACCGCCTGCTCGAAGCCCTGTGGCGCGAGGCCCTGCACCTGGTCAACGACGGGGTCGCCACCACCGGCGAGATCGACGACGCCATCCGCTACGGCGCCGGCCTGCGCTGGTCGTTCATGGGCACCTTCCTTACCTACACCCTGGCCGGCGGGCCGGCGGGCATGCGCCACTTCATGCAGCAATTCGGCCCGGCGCTGAAGCTGCCCTGGACCTACCTGGAAGCCCCGGAGCTGACCGACGACCTGATCGACGCCGTGGTCGAGGGCACCCAGGCCCAGCAGGGCGACCTGGAACTGGCGGCGCTGGAGCGCTATCGCGACGACTGCCTGCTGGCGGTGCAGGCGGCCATCGCCGGGTGCAAGGCGCGCCACGGCATCTTGGATTAGGAGCTGTCATGATCATCCACCGTACTTCGGTCGCCTCCGAGTGGGTCGACTACAACGGCCACCTGCGCGACGCCTACTACCTGCTGATCTTCAGCCATGCCAGCGACGCCCTGATGGACGCCATGGGCCTGGACACCGCCGGTCGCGCGGCCAGCGGACACTCGCTGTTCACGCTGGAATGCCACCTGAACTTCCTCCACGAGGTGAAGGCGGACGCCCAATTGGAGGTACGGGTGAGGTTCCTGGCCCTGGACGCCAAGCGCCTGCACCTGCACTTCGGCCTCCATCACCAGGGGCAGGCCGAGCTGCTGGCCGCCTCCGAGCAGCTGCTCCTGCACGTCCACCTGGACGGTCCCCGCTCCGCGCCCTTCGCGCCACGGGTGCACGACTGGCTGGCGACCCGGCTGGCGGCGCAGCGGGAGGAGCCCTGGCCGGAGCACGTCGGGCGGGTCATCGGCCTGCCCCCGTCCCGGCGATGAGAACACCGCCGATGTCCACGGACATGGCCGCCTTCGTCGCGGCCAGCCAGGCCTTCGCCACCCAGGATCCGGACATCACTGCCCAGCGCCAGGCCTATGCCCGGCTCTGCGCGGCCCTGGCGCCAGCGGACTACCAGGGGCTGGCGATCAGCGATCACCGTGCCTATGGGTTACCGCTGCGGCTGGTGGCGCCACTGAACGCCCGCGCCCACCACCCCGCCCTGCTCTATCTGCACGGCGGCGGCTGGATGCTCGGCGACCTGGATTCCCACGGCTTTCTCGCGGCACGGCTAGCGCGGCGGCTGGGCCTCACCGTGCTGTTGGTGGACTATCGGCTAGCACCGGAGCATCCCTACCCTGCGGCCCTGGACGATGCCCAGCAGGCCTGGGACTGGCTGCAACGTGAGGCCCCGGCACTGGGGTTGGACGAGCGCCGGCTGGCGGTGGCCGGTGACAGTGCCGGCGGCAATCTCGCCGCGGCCCTGTGCCTGGCGCTGCGCCAACAAGGTCGTGCCCAGCCTCGGACCCAGGCACTGATCTATCCCGCGCTGACGGATAGGGTGCTGCCCAGCGAGCGCCATCAGGCCCAGGCACCGCTGCTGAGCGCGACCGACTGGCGGGCTTGTCTGGATGCCTATCTGCCCCGCCCGGAAGATCGCCGGGATCCCCTCGCCTTGCCGCTGCAGGCTGACGCTTTCAGCGGGCTGGCACCCGCCCTGGTCGCCGTGGCGCGGCGCGATCCTCTGGCTGACCACGGCCGCGCCTATGCTGCCGCCCTGCGCGCGGCGGGTAACTCCTGTCGGCTGTGGGAGGGCGCCGGCCTGCTGCACGGTGCACTGCGCGCCCACGGCCGGCGCGCCGAAGCCCTGCGCTGTGCCCTGGAGCGCTTTCTCGGCGGCGAACTGGGCTTGGTACCCGCGGCCAACCTGTCAAAAGACAAAAAAAAACCTCAACCGCTGGAGACGGAAGAGGTTCAAACGCCCTGATGGGCCTCAGTGTGTAACCGTGGATTGCTCGCTCTGGAAGCGAACAACCGCAAAATATCGTGGATAGGGCGCATTCTAACGGCGAACGTCGGTTTTGACCCTGCGGCAGATTGTCCAGGCAGGGCGTCGTAATAAACCTACATTGCCTGGCTGGCCGGCGAAGCGCTTTCCAAAAACGACATCGAGCTATGCGGCGACGCCAGACCGGCTTGCCGTCTGCGACGCCAATGGGAGAATCCAGGCATTCCACCTGAGAGGGCAGTGCCATGATGATCGCCGACTTGATCGACCAGGACGACTTCCGCGACCGCCTGCGTGCGCTGGGTTTCAACGTGACGCCCGCGGCATCGGCGGACGAAGCCTGTCGCCAGGCCGTGACCGGGCTCAACCAGGAGCGTGCCCAGGCCCTGCGCCAGCTGATCCAGGAATTGCTGTCCGGCAGCGCGGCGCTGCTGCCGGCGGTGCGCCAGGCCATCGACCAGCAATTGCTGCCGGCCCTGGCCCCGACGCGCGCCTAGCGGATGCTAGGGTCGCAGCAGACTCAGGCGGCCCAGCACCGGTAGCCGCCCCAGTCCACGCAGGGGTGGCGTCAGCAGACGTTCACCCCTATGGGCGAGCCCCGCCGCAAGCGGGGTATGCAGGCCCAGGCTGATGACGCCCAGGGCCAGCGCCAGGCCGCCGATGTAGTCATCCGAACCCCAGTGGGCGCCGGCCACAAGGCGCGGCAGCATGAACAGCACCGCCAGCGCGGCCACCACCAGGCGGCGTCCGCCGCGGGTGAAGTGCGCCATGAACAGCGCCCAGAGCAGCAGCACCGAGGCATGGTCGCCAGGAAAGCTGGCGCCGGACCTGTCCTTCAATTCCCAACCATGCTCCAGCCCGGGAAAGCGATCGCTGAGCAGATAGGCGCCCGAGAGCACGTCGGACGGGCTGGAATGCTGCAAGCCCCAGGCTTCGATGCCCTTGGTCAGCAGGGTTCGCACGATCAGCAGGATCACCAGCAGGCCGATGAAGGTCGCCAGCGCCGGTCGTACCTGATGGGCCGGATAGGCCCAGCCGCCGCGAACCAGCAAGGCCAGCAGCACCAGCCCGACCAAGGCATCCACCGGTCGCAGGCTGAAGAAGGTCCAGAGATAGAGCCAGGCAGTGGAATGCGCCAGGGGCGCGTTGAGGGCATGGAACAGCCCGGCATCGAACGCCAGCAACTGGGTCCGAACGGCGGGAATGAGCCAGAGCACCAGCAGGCCCAGGGCGAGTCCCTGGCAGAGCGCCAGTCGGTGCCACTGCCAGGTGGCGGTGAAGAGTGAAGCGTTCATCGAGGTCTCTTTTCACGAAAATTTCACGAATAGACCGATTCCACTTCGATGGCGTCACACTTTGTTACCAACAGAAGACGCAACACTCCTTTGCGGCAGCCGATTCAACCCAGAAAGGACAGGGCCTCTTCCAGCACCAGGTCCGGCACTTCTTCCGCCAGGTAATGACCGCCTGGCAGGGCGCGACCACTGACCTGAGTGGCCACCTGACGCCATTCGGCCAACGGATCGAAGCAGCGCCCGACAGTGCCTTCGGCGCCCCAGAGCACCCGCAGCGGCAGCTCCAGTCGACGACCGGCGTCCAGATCGGCCTGGTCGTGCGCCAGGTTGATACCGGCGCTGGCGCGGTAATCCTCGCAAATGCCGCGAGCTGTGCCAGGCAGGCTCAGGCAGCGCAGGTATTCGGCCAGCACCTCGGGTGGAAAGGGCGCCAGGCCCGCGCTGCGCGTGCCCATCACGCCCTTGAGATAGCCTTCCGGATCGGCTTCGATCAGCCGCTCTGGCAACGGCGCCGGACGAATCAGGAAGAACCAGTGCCAATAGGCGCGGGCGAAGGCCTCGTCGGTTTGCCGATACATGGCCAGGGTCGGGGCGATGTCCAGCAGCATGAGCCGCTCCACCGCCTCTGGGTGATCCAGCGCCAGGCGATGGGCGACGCGGGCGCCACGGTCGTGGGCCAGCACCGCGAAACGCTGGTGGCCCAGCAGGCGCATCAGCTCGACGTTGTCCCTCGCCAGGGTGCGCTTGCTGTAGGCCTCCGTGCCCGCGTCGGGCTTGGCGCTGTCGCCATAGCCGCGCAGATCGGCGACCACCAGGGTGAAACGCTCGGCTAGCCGCGGCGCCACCTTATGCCACATCACATGGGTCTGGGGATGGCCGTGGAGCAGGAGCAGCGCCGGGCCCTGGCCGCCGACGCGGCAATTGAGCTCGACGCCATCGACGTCCAGCCGCCGCGGCTCGAATCCCGGAAAGAGGCCGTCCATCTCAGGCCAGGGCCGCGGCGATGGCCTGCCCCAGGCTCTCGGTGGTGCCCTGGCCGCCAAGATCGCGGGTCAGGGGCGCCTGCTCAGGCCCCTGGCGCAGTACCGCTTCGATGGCCGCGACCACCGCAGCGCCGGCGTCGGCATGGCCCAGGTGTTCGAGCATCATGGCGCCACACCAGATCTGGCCGATGGGATTGGCGATGCCCCGGCCGGCGATGTCCGGCGCCGAGCCGTGCACCGGCTCGAACAGGCTGGGGAAATTACGTTCCGGATTGATGTTGGCCGAGGGGGCGATGCCAATGGTGCCGGTGCAGGCCGGGCCCAGGTCGGAAAGGATGTCGCCGAACAGGTTGCTGGCGACCACCACGTCGAACCAGTCCGGGTGCAGGACGAAGTTGGCGGTGAGGATGTCGATGTGGAACTTGTCCACCGCCACGTCCGGATAGGCCTTGCCCATCTCCTCCACGCGCTTGTCCCACCAGGGCATGGTGATGGCGATGCCATTGGACTTGGTGGCCGAGGTCAGTTTCTTGCGTGGCCGCTGCTGGGCCAGGTCGAAGGCGAACTTGAGGATGCGGTCGGTGCCGTGGCGGGTCATGACCGTTTCCTGGATCACCACCTCGCGCTCGGTGCCTTCGAACATGATGCCGCCGACGCTGGAGTACTCGCCCTCGGTGTTCTCGCGCACCACATAGAAGTCGATGTCGCCCGGCTGGCGATTGGCCAGGGGCGCCTTGACGCCGGGCATCAGGCGGCAGGGGCGCAGGTTGACGTACTGGTCGAAGCGGCGACGGAACTGCAGCAGCGAGCCCCAGAGGGAGATGTGGTCGGGCACCACGTCCGGCCAGCCGACGGCGCCGAAATAGAGGGCATCGTAGTCCTTGAGCGTCTCGAACCAGTCGTCCGGCAGCATCTTGCCGTGGGCCTGGTAGTACTCGGCGCTGGCGAAGTCGAAGTGATCCCACTGCAAGGCGATGCCAAAGCGCTGGGCAGCGGCGTCCAGCACGCGGATGCCTTCGGGCATGACTTCCTTGCCGATGCCGTCACCGGCGATGACCGCGATCTTGTAGGGCTTGGACGCTTGCATGGCTTTTCTCCGGCAGTCTGGGTGGGATGGACCCAGTGTAGTCTCGCGCCGGAGGCGTACAATCCCGTCTCAGGGAAAGCCATTCTTAACCTGGGATCAAGAATCTTGTCCGCTGATGACCTCGCCTTCTTTGTCCGCCTGGCCGGCCACCCCAGCCTGACCGCCGCTGCCCGGGAGCTGGGGCTATCCCTGGCGGCGGTCAGCAAACGACTCACTGCGCTGGAGCGCCGCCTGGGCGTGCAACTGATCCGCCGGACTACCCGGCGGCTGGACCTGACGCCGGAGGGCCTGCGCTACCTGGAAGGCGCCCGTCCGCTGCTGACCCAGCTGGAAGACCTGGAGGCCGCCGTCGGCCGGCCCGACGCGCCCCTGAGCGGGGTGCTCAATCTCAATGCCACCTTCGGCTTCGGCCGCCGCCACCTGGCACCGCTGCTGTCGGACTTCGCCCGCCGCCATCCCGGGCTGGAGCTCAATCTGCATCTTTCCAGCCATCCGGTGAACCTGCTGGAGGGTCCCTTCGACCTGGATATCCGTGTCGGCGAGCCACCGGACGCCCGGGTCATCGCCCACCGCCTGCTGGACAACCGCCGCCTGCTCTGCGCCGCCCCCGCCTACCTGGCACGTGCCGGCGTGCCGGAGAGCGTGGCGGACCTGGCGCGGCACAATTGCCTGGTCTTGCGCCAGGACGCGGGCGACTATGCCGTCTGGCGCTTCACCAAGGCCGGCCAGCACTTCGCCCAGAAGGTGCGCGGCAGCCTCAGCAGCAACGATGGCGAGGTGGTGGTGCGCCTGGCGCTGGAGGGCCATGGACTGATCCTGAGATCGGAATGGGACGTGGCCGAGCTGCTCGCCAGCGGCGCCCTGGTGCCGCTGCTGACCGATCACGAGGCGCTAGCGGCGGCCATCTATGCGGTCCACCGCCAACAGCGCCATGTGCCGCGCCGCCTCTCCGAGCTGATCCGCCATCTGGCACGGGAGCTGCCCGCGCGTCTGGGTCGCTGAAGTTGCACGAATCTTCCAGACCGGCGCCGGGTCCGTAGCTAGACTGGAAAGCCCGCAGATCCCCTTTTCTCGCCATGGCCGACGATCACTGGATCCAGCTGCAACAGGACGCCGACACCGGCATCGAGACCCTGCGCGCCCATTTCGAGGGCCATGCCTATGACCCGCACTGGCACGACGCCTATCTGGTGGGCTACACCGAGCAGGGCCTGCAGCAATTCCACTGCCGTGGCCAGCGCCACCTGAGCACCCCGGGGCAGGTCTTTCTGCTGGAGCCTGGCGAGTTGCACGACGGCCAGGCGCCGGAAGCCGAGGGCTTCACCTATTCCATGCTCTACCTCGATCCCCAGTGGCTGGCGCGCGAGCTGCAGGGCCTGCACGGTGAGGCCCGGCCGCTGGGCGAACCGGGCTTCGCCCGGACCCTGGTGGACCAGGCCGAACTGCACCGCGCGGTGGCCTGGGCCCATGACGTCTTGAGTCGGCCAGAGCTGCGCATCGTTCGCCAGAGCGCCCTGGACGCCCTGCTGCTGCGCCTCTTGCCGCAACTGCAATGGCGAGCGCCCCAGGCGGGCGATCCGCGCCTGCCCCAGGTCGCTCTGCGCGCCCGGGACTTCCTGCATGCCCATCACCACGAGGACATTGGCCTGGAAGAACTGGCCCAGGCCTGTGGCGTGGACAGATTCCGCCTGAGCCGCGCCTTCAAGGCGGCCTTTGGCCTGGCACCGCACGCCTATCTGGTGCAGCTGCGGTTGTCGCGGGCACGCCGCCTGCTGGCCGACGGCCTGTCGCCGGCAGAGACCGCCGCCGCCCTGGGCTTCGCCGACCAGAGTCATCTGGGCCGCTGGTTTCGCCGCGCCTATGGCCTGACCCCGGCGGCCTATCGCGCGCGCTGCTCGAATCTTCCAGACCGCTAGCGGCAGGCTTGCGACCCTGGGGCTCCCTCCAAACCGGGAGTCTCCCATGTCCCTGCTGCCCTTCCTGCTGTTCGCCCTGGTCGCCTCCATCACCCCCGGGCCGACCAATGTGCTCATCCTCGGCCACAGCGCCCGCCACGGCGCCCGGGCCAGTCTGCCGCTGGTGCTGGGCGGCAGTCTGGGCGCGGTGGCCCTGGTCCTGGTGGTGGGTTTCGGTCTCGGCCAGACCCTGGCCCGGCATCCCGACTGGCAGCGCGGCCTGGCCTGGGCCGGCGTGCTCTGGCTGAGCTGGCTGGCCTGGCAACTGGCCCGTGCCGGCGCGCCCGCGGTCACGGATGACAGCGCCCGCCTGGGCTTCGGCGGCACCGCCGGCCTGCAGGTGCTCAACCCCAAGAGCTGGAGCATGGCGCTGGCGGTGGTCACGGTCTATGCCGAGCCCGGCGCCGACCTCTGGCGGCAGGTGCTGGTCCTGGCCTTGGTGTTCCTGCTGGTGTCCGTGCCCTGCCTGGGCCTCTGGGCGCTGCTCGGCCGGGTCGCGGCGCGCAGCCTGAGATCGCAGCGCGCCTGGCGTGGTTTCAACCTGGGGATGGCGGCGCTGTTGCTCGTCTCGGCCTGGGCGACGGTGGTCTAGACCGGCGCACTGCCCTGATCGCGGAAGTTCTCTTCCAGGTGCTCCAGCCAGGCGCGCACCGCCGGCAGTTGGCCACGGCGGTGCGCATAGGCGGCCTGGAGATGGCCACCGGGGATCGACCAGTCCGGCAGCAGGCGTTGCAGGCGGCCCTCGGCCAGCTCGGCCTGACAATAGATCAGTGGCAGGAGGGTATAGCCGAGACCCGCCAGGGCGGCGGCCTTGCGCACGCCGAAGTCATCGATGCCCAGGCGCGCTTCCAAAATCAGTTCGCGACGTTCGCCCTGAGGTCCTGCGAGACGCAGATGTACCTTGCGATCCACCTCCAGGGCGCCCAGCAAGGGCAGGCCCAGCAAGGCCTCCGGTGTATCCAGCCGACGCCCGGCGAGCAACTCGGGGGTCGCCACCAGCACCACCGAGGCCTGGCGCAGCCGCCGCACCACCAGGCCTGGTTCTTCGTCGTCCACGTCCCGCACGCGCATGGCGACGTCCACCCCTTCGTTGATGATGTCCACCCGCCGGTTGACCAGCAACATGTCCAGCTGCACCTGGGGATAGCGGGTAAGAAACCGCGTCACCACCTCGGGAAGATACTGCTGGGCCAGGGCCACCGGGCAGGATACCCGCAGCGGCCCCCGCGGTTCGCTGGACAGGCTGGCGGCGGTCTCGGCGGCGCTTTCCGCCTCGCGCAGCAGCGCCTGGCAGTGCACCAGATAGCGCTCACCCAGGGTGGTGAGCGTCAGGGTGCGGGTGGTGCGCTGCAGCAGGCGTGCGCCCAGGCGCGTCTCCAGCTCGGCGATGCGCCGCGACAGCCGCGATTTGGGAATGCCCAGCAGGCGGCCGGCCGCGGCGAAGCTACCGGCCTCCACCACCTTGGCAAAGTAGGCGAGGTCATTGAGGTCTTGCATGGGCGATTGTCCTATCCATGGGACGATGCATCGCATTTTAGCCGTCTAATCAGGAGATCGTCTTATCGGTAGTCTGGGCCCATCTTCCAAGACCCTACAGGACCACCGCCATGAAACTCCTGCACATCGACTCCAGCATCCTCGGCGATCACTCCGCTTCCCGCGCCCTGAGCGCCAAGGTCGTCGTCGCCCTCAAGGCCGCCACGCCGGGTCTGGAGGTCACCTACCATGACCTCGCCCACGACTCCCTGGGGCACTTCTCCGGTGCCAGTCTGGCCGCTGGCACCACCCCGGCCGAGCAGCGCACCGCCGAACAGCGTGACGAAGCCGAGCGCAATGCTCGCGCCCTGCAGGAATTCCTCGCTGCCGACGTGCTGGTGTTGGGTGCCCCCATGTACAACTTCACCATTCCGACCCAGCTCAAGGCCTGGATCGACCGCATCACCGTGGCCGGCACCACCTTCCGCTACAGCGAAGCCGGTCCGGAAGGCCTGTGTGGCGACAAGAAGGCGATCATCGTCGCTACGGCGGGCGGCATCCATGCCGGCAAGCCCACTGGCATCGCCCATGAGGACTATCTGAAATTGCTGCTGGGCTTCCTGGGCATCACTGACGTCCAGATCGTTCGCGCCGAAGGCCTGGCCTATGGCGACGAAGCCAAGAGTGCTGCCCTGGCCAGTGCCGAACGGCAGATCGCCGATCAGTACGCCTGAGTCCGGACGCCCTCATCCCCGGCCCCTCTCCCTGAGGGAGAGGGGAGCAGAACAGTCTTCGCACTTGGTCCTAGCCCCAGGAGTGAGGGGCGAAAGGGGATGCGCAGGGTCCGGGGGATTGGACCTCAGCCAGCACTCCATCCCGCTCTTCCCCCTCTCCCCTCGGGAGAGGGCCGGGGTGAGGGCAACACGGCTCCTCAGCTGAAACCCACCACCGGATGCGGGACGTAGGGCGCTTCCAGGGCGGCGATCTCTTCTTCGCTCAGGCGCAATTCCAGCGCCGCCACCGCATCCTCCAGATGCTGCGGCTTGGACGCGCCGACGATGGGCGCGTCGATGCCCGGCTTCTGCAGCAGCCAGGCCAGCGCCACCTGGGCGCGCGGTACGCCGCGGGCCTCGGCGATGCGGGCCACGGTAGCCACGATCTGCCGGTCGGATTCCTCGCTGGCGGTATAGAGCGTCTTGCCGAAGGCATCGCTTTCGGTGCGCGCCGTGCTGGCGTCCCAGTCACGGGTCAGGCGGCCACGGGCCAGCGGACTCCAGGGGATCACGCCAATGCCGGCATCGCGGCACAGCGGCAGCATCTCCCGCTCCTCCTCGCGATTGAGCAGGTTGAGGTGATTCTGCATGGTGGCGAAGCGCGTCCAGCCATGGCGTTCGGCGGTGTGCAGTGCCTTGGCGAATTGCCAGGCGTACATGCTGCTGGCGCCGATGTGCAGCGCTTTGCCGGCCTTGACCACGTCGTGCAGGGCTTCCAGGGTCTCCTCGATGGGCGTGTGATAGTCCCAGCGATGGATCTGGTAGAGATCGACGTAGTCGGTGCCCAGGCGCTGCAGACTGGCGTCGATGGCGGCGAAGATGGCCTTGCGCGACAGGCCGCCGACGTTGGGCCTATCCCGCAGCGGGAAGTACACCTTGGTCGCCAGCACGATCTCCTCGCGCACGGCGTTGGCTTTGAGGAAGCGGCCGACGATCTCTTCGCTGGTGCCGTCCGAGTAACTGTTGGCGGTATCGAAGAAGTTGATGCCCAGATCCAGCGCCTTCTTCAGCAGCGGCTGGCTCTGGTCTTCCGGCAGGGTCCAGGGATGATTGCCCCGCTCGGGCACGCCATAGGTCATGCAGCCCAGGCAAAGGGGCGAGATTTTCAGACCGGTACGGCCGAGAGTGCGATAGTTCATGGGGGGCCTCCAGGGATGGTCGAAAGAGGTTGACCGCGAAACGCCCGCATCGACTGCAACGACTGCAACGAACTTACCGGCTGCCGAGTTGTTCTAGATGGATTCGTACCAACAACCGGAGACGCTCCATGAAGAAATATGCTTCCGCGGTCTGGCAAGGCGGTTTGAAGGATGGCAAGGGCCATATCTCCACCGAGAGCGGCGCGCTCAAGGACAATGCCTACGGCTTCAACACCCGTTTCGAAGGCACGCCAGGCACCAACCCCGAAGAATTGATCGGCGCGGCCCATGCCGGCTGCTTCTCCATGGCCTTCTCCATGCTGCTGGGCCAGAACGGTCTGACTCCCGAGCGGATCGAGACCAAGGCCGATGTCACCCTGGACAAGGTCGGTGATGGCTTCGAGATCACCACCATCGATCTGACCATGAAGGCCAAGATCCCCGGTGCCACCCAGGAGCAGTTCACCACCATCGCCAACCAGGCGAAGGAAGGCTGCCCGGTGTCCAAGGTGCTCAAGGGTGCCAAGATCAACCTGAACGCCACGCTCGAAGGCTAAGGGTTCAGATGCCTGCCGGTGCCGCTCCGGCATCGGCAACATCGCGTCCTAGAGGCGATTCGCAAGAATTTCCGCTAGTCGCTAGACTGCTCCGACCCTGCTTTCGGAGATTTCGATGAACGACTCCATTTTCATGGCCATCTTTTCCATCCTCGCCCTGTTGCTGCTGGGTGGTGGGGTCTACGGCTGCGTGATCCTCAATCGCCAGCGCAAGGACATCGAGAAGAACGACAGCGAAGGCTAACCCAGGCCGCTAGACCGGTCGTCGCCCCGCCAGATAGCGTACACCCTGGGCACCGAAGACTTCCGAGTGCGGCTTATGGGCGGCCAGCTGGAAGATCTCGCCCACGCCATAATGACGTTCGCCGGCCGCCGTCCGAATACGCAATTCGCCTTCGATGACCAGCGCCTTGGCGTCGAAAGGATGAGCATGGGCGTCCAGAGTGCCATGGGCTTCGCGCATGACCAGTACCGGCGGCTGAAACCCTTCCTTGGCAAGTTGGATGGTGAAAGCGGCCTGGTCCATGGAAGCTCCTTTGCGGCAGGGAAATAGACGGCGCCAAGACTAGCGACGCGCCCGCCAAGCAGTTAGTACAACGCTGCTAGAGCGCGGCATCACTCCGGCTATGGCCACCAAGGTAACGAAAGGAAGGTGAAACCTCGGGAACCCGAGGTTTCACGTGGAGCATCAACGGTCCAGCTTGCGTTCGACCTCGGCGGTCTTGCGCTTGAGCTCTTCGGCTTCCTGCTCCTTGGTCTTGATATCGGTCGGCGTGATGACCTTGTCGATGCCATCGGTCGGCGTCGCTTCCGACTGCTCCATATCCTTTTTCACCACATCCACCGGACGTCCCGCCTCATCGAGCGCGGGTTCGTTTGGCGGGGTCTTGCCCAGATGGGCATCGGAACGCTGGTCGCTCATGAAAGGCTCTCCTCGGTAGGCTCACTCTTTCGAGCGTACCAACCCGCACGGAGTTCTCCCGCTGCTCAACTACGGCTGCGGACTCGCTCCAGATAGGCCAGCAGTTGCGCCTGCTCCTCCGCGTCCAACGGTGCAAAGACCGCTTCCAGCGCCTGGGTACGGGGCACCTGGGCATGAGCCAGCGCCTGACGACCCTGCTCGGTCAAGTGGACCAGCAAGGCGCGCCTATCCTGGGGATGGGGTTCGCGGCGCACCAGGCCGTCGCGCTCCAGAGCGTCGAAGGCATCGGTCAGGGTGCGCGGCGCATGGCGCAGCTGTTCGGCGACCTCGCCCGGACGACAGGGGCCCAGTCGCTCCAGCACCATCAGCACCTTGTAGCGGGCGAAGGAAAGACCGGACGCCTTGAGCGTCTCATCCAGTTGTTGGCGCATCTGCCGTTTCAGATCCAGCAAGGCTTCGGCGATGGCGGCGGCAGTTGACATGAACGATTCTTACCTCGAATATAGTGAGGAACCTCAATTAATGGTACCTCCGCAATGGCGACATCTTTTCACAGCCAAGAGGGCGATGCCAGTGCCCGCCACCTTTTCCAGCGCGTGCGTTTCGAGCTCAAACGCCGCTGGGCGACCGTCGTCCGTCGCGAAGCGCTCGGCGGCGATCTGTTGCGCCTGACCTTCGGTGGTAGCGACCTGGCCGACTTCCAGAGCGCCGCCTTCGACGAACACGTGAAGCTCTTCGTGCCAATCGATGCCACCCCCATTCGCGCTGCCAGCCCCGAGCAACTCGCTGGGCGGCACTACACCCCTCGCTACTACGATGCCACCCGCGGCGAACTGGCCATCGATTTCTTCCTGCACGAAGCGGGTGTACTGACCACCTGGGCGCGCCAGGCGCAGCCCGGTGCCGAGCTGATCATCGGCGGGCCCAAGGGTGCCCTGGTGCCACCGGAAGATTTCGACTGGTACCTGCTGGCCGGTGACGAGACCGCCCTCCCCGCCATCGCCCGGCGCCTCGAACAACTGGCCGCAGGGGTGAAGGTGCAGGTCATCGCCGAAGTGGCCCGCCCCGGCCTGGAAATCGCCCTGCCCACCGCCGCCGCTGCCGAGGTCCGCTGGGTCTACCGAGAGGCCCAGGCAGACGCCCTGGTGCAGGCGCTGGAAGCCCTGAAGCTGCCCGCGGGCGAAGGCTATGCCTGGATCGCCGGTGAGGCTGCGCAGGCACGCGCCGCACGCCAGGTGCTGCTGGCCAAGGGTCTGCCACGGGACTGGGTGAAGGCGGCCGGCTATTGGAAGCTTGGCGAGAGTGACCAACACGTGAAGGTCGACGATTGAGCGCCACCGCCTCCGTCGCCGACGGACTGCCGCGCCCGCGCCGCTACCGTGCTGTTGCCGCCCTGCTCCTGGCCATCAGCATGACGGTGCTGGACAGTGGCATCGCCAACCTGGCCCTGCCCAGCATCGCCGAGGCCCTGGATGTGTCCGCCGCTGCGGCGGTGTGGATCGTCAGCGCCTACCAGCTGAGCCTGGTCGCCCTGCTGTTTCCGTTGTCCGCGGTGGCCGAGCGGCTAGGCTTGCGTCCGGTGTTCGCCACCGGCGTCGGCATCTTCGGCCTGGCCTCCCTGGGCTGCGCCCTGGCCCCGGATCTTGCCAGCCTGGTCGCCGCCCGAGCGCTGCAGGGCGTGGGCGCCGCCGCCATCATGTGCGTCAGTGCCGGCATCGTGCGGCTGTCCTATCCGCGCGCGCGCCTGGGTCGCGGCATCGCCATCAACGCCCTCTGCGTGGCCCTGGGTTCGGCAGCCGCGCCCAGCCTGGGCGCGGCCATCCTGGCGCTGGGCGGCTGGCCCTGGCTGTTCGCGATCAACGTACCCCTGGCTATCCTGGTCGGCCTGCTGGTGCGCAACCTGCCCGACAGCCCCCGCGCGCAACGCCGTCTCGATCCCGTCAGCGTGCTGCTCAACGCCCTGCTGTTCTGCGCCGGCATCGGCGGCCTGGAGCGTCTTGGCGGCGCGCCCCTGCAGGGGGTGGTCCTGCTGCTGCTGGCCGCGGCCAGTCTGGTGCTGCTGGTGCGTCGCGAACGCGGGCTGGCGGCGCCATTGCTGCCCGTCGATCTGCTGGGGCTGCCCGCCATGCGTCACTCGGTGCTGGCCTCGGTCTGCTCCTTCGCCGCGCAGATGCTCTGCTTTCTCGCCCTGCCCTTCTACCTGCAGCACCAGCTGGGCCTGGTACCCCTGCAGATTGCCCTGCTGATGCTGGCCTGGCCGCTCACCGTGGCCGTGTCGGCACAGGTGGCCGGGCGCCTGGCCGATCGCTATCCCCCCCAGCGACTGTGCATGCTCGGCGGCCTGGGGATCGCCCTGGGCTTGGCGGCTGCCGCGGTGATGCCGCTGGAGCAGTCCACCACGCTGCTGGTTCCCTGCCTGATCGTCGGTGGCATCGGCTTCGGCTTTTTCCAGGTGCCCAACAACAGGATCATGCTGACCGCTGCCCCGCTCGGTCGCAACGGCGCCACCGGCGGCGTCCAGGCGACCGCGCGCCAGACCGGCATGGCACTGGGCGCCGCGGCCCTGGCGCTGCTGCTGCATCTGGATGCCGGGCTGGCCCCGCGCCTGGGACTGGCCCTGGCGGCCGGGCTGGGCCTGGTCGCTGCCTGGTCCAACTGGCGAGCGCCGCGCTAGGGCTGCGGTGTTGCCGCCTGGCCGAGCAGCGCCTTGAGCGCCTGCTCGCGTTCGGCCGCCGGGCGCTCGCCCAATAGCCGTACCCGGTGGAAGAAGGCCGGCCAATTGCCCGGGTGCTGTGCATAGAGCGCCGCGAAGGCCGGCACCCATTGTTCGTACAGCCCATAGGGCACCAGCCGCGCATTGTTGAGCGGCTGGCTCATCCAGCCATCGAAGCGACGCTCGTCACGCCAGGCCGGGGTGGCGCGCAGGCGCTGATAGTCAGCGCGCAACTGGGCGAAACGCCGGGCCTTGGCGGTGCGCTTGGCCGTGGGCGTCAGCGGCTGGGTATAGAGCCGCGCCAGGTCTTCGCGGGTGGTCAGCAGCAGGGCGCGAAATTGCTGGTAGCGGGCCTCGCGCCCAGCGTCCGGCGGCGGCAGGCCACGACTGGCGCGCCATTGCCGCAGCCCTTCCCCTTCGACGAAGGTGGCGTAGGATTCATTGAAGGCAGTATCGCCCGGCAGGTAAAAGCGCTGGTGGGCCAGCTCGTGGAAGATGGTCGCGGCCACCTGGTCATCGTCCCAGCGCAGCATGCTGCTCAGCAGCGGATCACTGAACCAGCCCAGCGTCGAATAGGCCGGTACGCCGCCGACGTAGGTGTCCTGGCCCTGCCGTTGCAACGCCTGCGCCGCTGCCCGGGCTGCGGCCTCCTGGTAGTAGCCGCGATAGGCCACGCAACCGGCGATGGGAAAGCAGTGGGTGGTGGGCCGGGTGGAAAACTCGGCGGTGGCGAAGACGTTCCACAGCACGAAGGGGCGCTTGAGTTCGACGAAACTGCGATAGCTGGCGTTGTCCGGCAAGGCCAGTTCGGCACTGGCGAAGCGCCGCGCGGCCGCGGCAGCGGCAAGGCGTTCGCGCAGGGCGGCGGGGCGCGCGGGATCGACGACGACCGTCGCAATGGGCTCGCGATCACGGATCAGCACCCACTGGCCCTGTACCATCTGACCGTAGTACCCGACCGAGGTACAACCGCCCAGTCCGATCGCCAGGGACAGCAGCGCCAGCCAGCGGCCCGCGCGTTGCGCAGGCAGGGTGCCTGACTGGGTGGCGCGCCCTTCCCTGCCCGGAGTTGTAGCCGTCATGCGTAGACTGTGCCTGCTGTTGCCTGTGCTGTTCCTGAGTGGCTGTTCCCTATGGCCGCTGCCCAAACCGGATCCGGCACAGGCCTGGATCGATCTGGACAGCGACGGCAAGGCCAAGCTGGAAGCCCTGCGTGCCGACCGCAAGGAACTCGAAGACAAACGCTACTTCCAGGTCTGGCCAGGGAGCCACGATCTGCAGGTACGCTACCAGTTCGAGGTGCAGCCCACCAACATCGGCGCGCAGGTGGCCGATCCGCTGGCACGCACCTGCCTGGTGACCCTCAACTACAAGGCCTTCAGCGCGGGCGAGCGCTATCGCCTGGAGGCCGGCCAGACCGGCTGGCGGCCCTGGGCGCGCCTCTATGACGAGCGCAACCAGGAAGTGGCGCGCAGCAATGCCAGTCGTTGCGGCGACGTGTAGACTCGGCTGATCTCCCTGTCGCGAGTCGCCGTCCATGCGTCTGCGCCTGCTGGCTCTTCTGCTGCTGCTCGGTGGCTGCACCACACCGCTGCCTCCCGTCGACCCCAACCAGGCGTGGGTCGATCTGGTGCTGCGCGAACCCGCGGTAGGCGCCTCGCTGCTGGCCGAATCCCAGGACGGTCGACGTCTCGACGACGGCCGCTACTTCCAGCTCACCCCCGGCAGCCACAGCCTCAAGGTGAGCTATCGCTACGAACTCTATGGCGGGGGCGGCTTCGGTCCGCGCTTTGGCTGGAACGAGCCCTTGCAGATCCAGTGCTATCTGGAACTGGACTACGGCGACTTCCAGGCTGGCCGGCGCTATCGACTGGAGGCCGAGCACACCTTCGGCCGGGGCGAGATCACGCTCTACGAAGCTCAGCGTGAGCTGGTGACCTCGGAGCGAGGCATCTGCTCGCCCTTCTAACCGACCGCTACCAGCAAAGACGCGTGCTCGACCAGGCTGCAAGTCCCTAGGCAGGCACGCTGAGCCAGTCGTCCTGATCCCGGCTCGGGGCACGGACCGGTGCAGGGCGCCCTTTCTGCTCGCGCAGCTGGCGACTCAGGCGCAGGAAATCCTCGCGTTCCATCCAGCGCGGTGCAGGCTGGACAAGGGATAGAGCTTGGCGAATCCGAGCGAACGGCGACATGGCATTACCCTCTTGGCTAAATACTGTATGCGCAAACAGTACTAAGCCAGAGAGAACTGTACAAGCATCCAGCGGATGAACGGTCTGTCGCCCTGCCCGAGGTTCAGTCGTTGCGCTGGTAGAGGATCTTGTGGGTGCCGTTGGCGCAGCTGCCCACCACCATATTGGGATCGGTCACCTCGGCATTGGGTACCGCTTCGAGGGTATAGGCGGTCACCCCGGCGGACTGGATCTTGACCTCGATCTCGGCCTTGAGCTGGTCGCAGGAGAGGGGTTCGGCCAGCGCAGCCGTGCTCAACAGGGCGGTACAGCAGAGTAGCGATAGACGCAGCATGGCGATTTTCCTTGGCATGATGACCTCTCAGGCTTGGACGCCCGAGCTGTGGCGATGTTCTCAGCGCGACCCATTGGTCAGCGAAGCGGTGGAACCTGGAACCCGAACGGTCTTTCCGATAGTCATTCTTTCCAGCGAAGTGCCCCTATGTTCCAGTGGTTGAAAGACAACTCCCAAGTCCTCACGCTCTTCGCCCAGTGCTGCACCCTGGGCGTCTGGGTGCTCTATGCCCAATTGCTGCTCAACAACTACAAGCGCCAGCGCCAGCCGCGGCTGATCATCAACCGGGGCGCCGGCAAGGGCGTGGGCGCCCTGTGCCTGCTGTCGAACATGAGCGCCGAGCCGGTGTTCATCAACCAGCTCACGGTGATCCTCAAGACCAATCGCGAGACGCTCTACACCGATGTCACCGACATCCGCGAGAGTGGTCAGGATGACTTCGATCCCGAACTGGTGCTGGGCGAGGCGACCCACCAGGGGCCGCTCAATACCGGTGACTTTACCCACATCGGCACCTTCCAGGGCCTGATCCGCCGCGCCGCCGAGCACAACGGCCTGACCATGGACAGCCACCGACCACCCGAGGGCTGGGTGTTCGAGGGCCTGGAGATTCGTGCGGTGGCCTTCTATGGCTCGGATCACGATCCGATCGGGGTGCGCCGGCGCTTTCGCCTCGGGCAGCACGACGGCAACTACTGCGCCCTGATCGCCGAGGACTGGCAGACCCAGCAGCTCACCTCCCGTCGTCAAAGACGCATGGTGCAGAACGACTGGATGCTCGACCTGGAACCCAAGGTTCAGCCGAAGAACCAGTAGCAGATCAGGATCGACGCCGTGACCCCGGTGAATTCCGCCAGCAAGGCGCAGCCCACCGCATGGCGCGCGCGCTGGATGCCCACCGCGCCAAAGTACACCGCCAGCACATAGAAGGTGGTCTCGGTACTGCCCTGGATGGTGGCCGCCACCAGGGCCGGAAAGCTGTCCACACCGTGGGTCTGCATGGTCTCGATCAGCAGGGCGCGGGCGGCGCTGCCGGAGAAGGGCTTGACCAGGGCGGTGGGCAGGGCCTCGACGAATCGGGTATCCCAGCCAAAGAAGGTCACCGCATGGCGAACGCCTTCGAGGATGAATTCCAGGGCGCCGGAGGCACGCAGCACGCCCACCGCGCAGAGCATGGCCACCAGGTAGGGCAACAGCGACTTGGCGACGTCGAAACCCTCCTTGGCACCTTCGACGAAGGCTTCGTAGACCGGCACCTTGCGCAGGGCGCCAAGGATCATGAATGCCAGGATGATGCCGAACAGGGTCAGGTTGCCGAGCAGCGACGACAGCCCGGACAGCGCCGTGGCGGTCAGGGTGAAGAGAAAGGCGACGAAGGCCCCAAAGGCCAGGGCGCCCCCGCCGATCCAGGCCAGCACCACCGGGTCCCAGAGTTTCAGCCGCTGCATGAAGGCCACCGAGAACAGCCCGACCAGATTGGCGCAGGTGTGGGCCAGCAGGATCGGCAGGAACACCAGGGTCGGATCGGTGGCGCCCTGCTGGGCGCGGTACATGAACACCGTTACCGGCAACAACGTCAGCGAAGAGGCGTTGAGTACCAGGAAGAGGATCTGTGCATTGCTCGCCGTGGTGCTGCTGGGGTTGAGCTCCTGCAGGGCCCGCATGGCCTTGAGGCCGATGGGGGTGGCGGCGTTGTCCAGGCCCAGGCCGTTGGCGGCGAAGTTGAGGGTGATCAGTCCCAGTGCCGGATGGCCGCGCGGCACCTCGGGCATCAGCCGGGCGAACAGCGGACCGAGCAGCCGTGACAGGGCATCCACCAGCCCGGCCTTTTCGGCGATGCGCAGAATGCCGAGCCAGAGGGTCAGGGTGCCGAACAGCAGCACCATGACCTCCACCGACAGCTTGGCCATGGCGAACAGGCTCTCCACCATGGCGGCGAAGACCCCGGCGTTGCCGGCCACCAGCCACTGGCCGAAGGCACTGATCCCGGCGACGATGAAGAAGCCCAGCCACAACCCGTTGAGCATCGGTGTTCTCCCGGCAAAACGGCGATGATAACCGCAGCGTCGGGTCCGCGCAGGGACGCCGTTCAGTCTGTGGTCATCGCCAGCGGGTTATCCTCTGACCTTTCACGCAAATCGCTGGAGTCTGCCCATGCGTCTGTCCGTTCTCGCCCTGCCGCTGGTGCTCGCCGCCAGCCCGGTGTTCGCCTTCAACCTCAACGACGCCGTCAACGCCTACAACGGCGCCAACGGCAACAGCAACGCCAAGGCCACCGCCGCGGCGGCCGCCACGCCCCAGGCGCAGGGCCTGCTGCAGGCGCTGACCAGCCAGCTCAACGTCACCCCGCAACAGGCGGTGGGCGGCACCGGTGCCCTGCTGGGCCTGGCCAAGAACCAGCTGGTCGGCACCGACTACCGCCAGTTGGCCAAGGCCGTGCCAGGGCTGGACCAGCTGGCCGGCGCCAATGCCACCGGTGGCCTGGCGCAACTCGGTGGCCTGGGCAGTCTGCTCGGCGGTGGTGGAAAGGATGCCAAGGAGAGTCCGCTGGGCAGCCTGCTGGGCAATGTCGACAGCCGCCAGGACGTCGACAAGACCTTCAATGCCCTGGGCATGAACAGCGGCATGACCAGCCAGTTCGCCCAGGTGATCCTGGGTTATCTCGGCAAGCAAGGCACCCAGCCCTCCCTGCTGAGCACCCTGGGCAATGTCTGGGGACTGTGACGGCTCACCGCGCTGGCTGACCCAGACGGCGGCCAGCCAGGCGCCGGATTACCGGGAGGCGCCTCTCGGCTGGCTTTACGCCGACCGCGGCTCCCTCACCGAGCGACTCACCGCCCTCGCGGGCGGACGCTTCGCCGTCGAGGTGATCACCCAGGGCTGGCAACCATTGCGTCCGGACGAGTGCCAGGCGCTGGACGTCCCGCCCAGCAGCCCTGGCTGGGTGCGTGAGGTCTGGCTGCGCGGCGATGGCGAAGCCTGGGTCTTTGCCCGCAGCGTGGCGGCGCGCAAGGCCCTGGAAGCCGCCGATTTCGACCTGGCGGCGCTCGGTGATCGACCGCTCGGCCACTGGCTGTTCCAGGCACCGGCCTTTGTCCGCGGCCCCCTGGAAGCCTGCCGTTATCCGCTGGCCTGGCTGCCCGACGGCGCGGCGTCCACGGCCTGCTGGGCGCGTCGTTCGGTGTTCAGCCGCGGGTTGCTGGCCATCCTGGTGGGCGAAGTCTTCCTGCCGGCCTTCTGGCCCCATGCCGAACACGAACAGGCGCTGATCCGTCAGGACGGCAGCGGCGACACGACAGGGCCCTTATAATCGCCGGGCCCTTTGCCAAGCAGCCGCCCGATGAAAAAGAACGCTTCCCGCCCCCTCGATCGCCGTCCTGCCGCGCCCCGCGGCCCCGAGCCCAGTGCCCGGGTCATCGCCACGCGCCCTCGTAGCGAGCGCATCCGCGACTTCGTCCAGCTCACCCGGCTGGACCGACCCATCGGCATCTATCTGTTGCTCTGGCCCACCCTCTGGGCGCTGTGGATCGCCGCCGAGGGCGTGCCGAGCCTGAAGAACCTGGTGATCTTCGTGCTCGGCGTGGTGCTGATGAGATCGGCCGGCTGCGTGATCAACGACTTCGCCGACCGCAACTTCGACGGCCACGTCGCCCGCACCAAGAATCGCCCCCTGGCCACCGGACGCATCTCGCCCAAGGAGGCCCTGCTGTTCTTTGCCGTGCTGGTGCTGATCAGCTTCGGCCTGGTGCTCTGCACCAACGCCACCACCGTCTGGCTATCTTTCGGCGCCCTCGGCGTGGCCGCGCTCTATCCCTTCATGAAGAGATACACCTACTACCCGCAGGCGGTGCTGGGTGCGGCCTTTTCCTGGGGCATGCTCATGGCCTTCACCGCCGAGACCGGCGAGCTGCCGGCCGCGGCCTGGCTGCTGTTCGTCGCCAACGTGATCTGGACGGTGGGCTACGACACCTACTACGCCATGGCCGACCGCGAGGACGATCTCAAGATCGGGGTGAAGTCCACCGCCATCCTGTTCGGCGACGCCGACCGGGTGATCATCGCCACCCTGCAGGGCCTGACCCTGCTCTGCCTGGCGTTGGCCGGTGGCCGCTTCGGCCTGGGCCTGCCCTTCTACCTGGGCCTGGTGGTGGCGGCCGGCTGCTTCGCCTGGGAATTCCACGTCACCCGCGACCGCGACCCCCTGGTGTGCTTCAAGGCCTTCCTGCACAACCACTGGGCCGGGCTGGCGATCCTCGTCGGGATCATCGCCGACTACGGGCTGCGCTGAGCCGGGGTGCCCGCGGCGGCATCGGCCACCACCTCTGGCAGCGCCTCGGGTTGCGCTGCCGGCACCGCCCGAGCCTTCTTGGCTTTGGACGCCTTGCGGCTCTGCTGCCAGGCCACCGCCAGGCCGCTGGCGCAGATGATCAGGATGCCGATCAGCGCGCCGCTGTCCGGCACATGGCCGAAGACGAGGTAGCCGATAATGCCGGCGGTGACGATCTGGCCATAGCTGAAGGGTGCCAGCAGCGCTGGCGGCGCATAGCGGAAGGCCTGGGTCAGCAGCAGATGGCCCGACATGCCGAAGAGGCCGAGCAAGGCCAGCATGAAGCCGTGGGTCAGGGTGGGGATCTCCCAGAAGAAGGGCACCACGCTGCTCAGCACCAGAGTGTTGATGATGCCGGTGAGGAAGTTGCTGGTGGTGGGGCTGTCGATGCCGCTGAGCAGCCGCGTCAGCAGCTGGTAGAGGCCGAAGCACACCGCCGAGCAGACCGGCAGCAGCACCGCCGGGGTGAACAGCTGGCCGCCCGGCCGCACGATGATCAGCACCCCGACGAAGCCCGCCAGCACCGCCGCCCACTGGCTGCGGGTGACACTCTCCTTGAGCAGCGGTACCGACAGCGCCGTCACCATCAGCGGGGCGAGAAAGTTGACCGCCGTGGCTTCGGCCATCGGCAGGTAGCGCAGCCCGGTGGTGAAGAACAGGCTGCAGCCGATCAGGCACAGGGCTCTGAGCACCTGCAATCCCGGGCGTTTGGTGCGAATCACCGCCAGGCCCGAGCGCGGGATGAAGATCCCCATCATCAGCAGGGTGTGGGACAGATAGCGGGCCCAGACCACCATGACCACCGGATAGAAGCCGGAGAGGTATTTGGAGAGGGCGTCGTGGGAGGCGAACAGCCAGACGGCAAGGCAGATCAGGGCGATGCCCTTGAGCGGCTGGTCGGCGAATCTCAAAGTGGGTCCTGCTGTGGCGCTCATTGGACTCCCGTGGCGCTGACGGCGGTCCCTGACCGCCTGCATGATCCGGCCGTCCTGCACGGCGGTCCGTCGGCGTCGCCACCGACTCGGGACATGGACCTCGGCGACACGCAAGCGTGCCGGGAGGAAGCCGTCCTGTCGCCCTCAGGACCGCGATACCGGGCGATATTTCAATAGCCTACTAACTATGACCGCGCATGGGGCGCGGTCTTCCCGAGCTTAGTCCAAGCACCCTGCCGATCTCAATGCGCTGGGCCGACGACTTTACTGGCGGCGCGTACGAAGGCTTCGTCCGCTTCCAGCGCCCCGGGGATCTCCTCGCGCAGATAGGCGACCCAGGTTCTGATCTTGGCGTCCAGGTACTGCCGCGAAGCATAGAGGGCATAGGCGTTGAGCCGCTGCAGGCGATAGGCCGGCAGCACCCGTACCAGGCTGCCGTCGCGCAGGCCGTCCACCGCCGAGTAGAGCGGCAGCACGCCGATGCCCAGGCCCTGGCGCAGAGCCTCGGTCATGGCGTCGCCGACATTGACCTGGAAGGGCGTCTCGCCGATGCGAAAGGTTTCCGGACCGTTGGGACCCTCGAAGTGCCAGCGGTCGAAGGAGACCACGGGACTGATGAATCTCAGGCAGGCGTGATCGGCCAGCTCCGCCGGGGTCTGCGGCTGGCCGTGCTCCTGCAGATAGGCAGGCGAGGCGCAGAGGATGCTGTAGGTCTGGCCGATCTGCTGGGAGACGAAACCGGAGTCGGGCAGCTCCACGGCTACCACGATGGCCAGGTCGAAGCCCTCCTCCAGCAGATCGGGGATACGGTTGGCCATGGTCAGGTCGAAGCGTACCTCGGGGTGCAGGGCGCGATAGCCGGCGATGGCGCGGATCACGTAGTGCTGACCGATGCCGGTCATGCTGTGCACCCGCAACCGCCCTTCCGGGCGTGCCTGGGCATGCCCGGCCTCGGCTTCGGCTTCCTCGACATAGGCGAGGATCTGCTCACAGCGCGCCAGGTAGCGCTGACCGGCCTCGGTCAGGGCGATGCGCCGGGTGGTGCGGTGCAGCAGCCGGGTGCGCAGATGGGTTTCGAGATGGGCCACCGCCCGGGAGACATGGGCGGTGGTGGTCTGCAACGTCTGGGCCGCACCGGTGAAGCTGCCGCTTTCCACCACGGCGACGAAAACGCGCATGTTGTGCAGGGTGTCCATGCCGCCTCGACAGTCTGGAAAAGCGCCATTCTCCATATTATTTCAGTATGTGAAACAAAGATTCGCCAGTTGGCGCGCTAATCGGCTCCCCTGGAATTTTATAGAATCGTTAGCAGCCTAATGGTAACGTCCATCGACCGTCCCGTTCGCTGGCGTCCTCTTCAGTTCCAGCTCATCTCGCCACCCTCGCTGCGCTTCTCGACGCCCCGCGCGGGTATGGCCCTGTTGCAAATGGATCCCCACGTGTCGCCTTCCTCTTGCAGAGTCTGGCCTGCGCTCACGGTGGTCGCCCTCGCGACCCTGCTGGCCGGCTGTATCGGTACCGGTCACAATGCCCCCCAGGCGCAGCGTCTCGACGACCAGGCACTGGCCACCGACGCCGCCATCCGCGCCGCCGCCGGGCAGGCCGCCTGGCCCGAGCGCCAGTGGTGGCGCGCCTATGGCGATCCCCAGCTGAATGCCTGGATCACCGGCGCCCTGGCGGACAACCCGCGCCTGGCCACGGCCGCCGCCCGGGTGCGCCGCGCCGAATCCCTGGCGGGCCTGGCCGAATCCCGCGAAGCACTGCAGGTGGAGGCCAAGGGTGCCTTCAAGCGCTACAGCTGGCCCACCGACGGCTTCTATGGCCCGGGCGAGCTGTCCGATCGCACCACCTGGAACAACAATACCGAGCTGGGCCTGAGCTATGCGCTGGACTTCTGGGGTCGCGAGCGCGACGCCAGCGCCCAGGCCCTGGACCAGGCCCACCAGGCCGCCGCCGAGGTGCGCGCCGCCGAGCTGGAGCTGACCGGCAACATCGTCCGCAGCTATATCGGCTTCGCTCTGCACCATGACCAGCGCGACATCCTCGCCGCCACCCTGGAGCAGCAGCGGCAGCTGGCCGACCTGGCCCAGCGGCAACTGGACGGCGGTCTCGGCACCCAGTTCGAGGTCAGCCAGGCGCGCGCCCTGCTGCCCGAGACCGAGCGCCAGCTGGAAGCCCTGGACGAGACCCTGGCACTGGATCGCAACCAACTGGCCGCCCTGGCCGGCAAGGGCCCGGGTGCTGGCGCCCGCCTGCAACGACCGCGGCTGACCCTGGGCGCGGCCCCGCGGCTGCCCAGCCGCCTGCCGCTGGAACTGGTCGGCAAGCGGCCCGATGTGGTGGCGCGTCGCTGGCAGATCGCGGCCGCGGCCAAGGGCGTCGACGTGGCCCGGGCCAGCTTCTATCCCAACATCGACCTGGTGGCCAACGTCGGCCAGTTCCTGACTCTGGGCCGCCTCAGCGAGATGCTGACTCACGCCAAGACCGGCTCCTTCATAGGCCCGGCGTTCTCTCTGCCGATCTACGACGGTGGCGCCCTGCGCAGTCGCCTCGGCGCGGAATCGGCGGCCTACGACCTGGCGGTCAGCGCCTACAACCAGACCCTGGTGGATGCGCTCAAGGACATCTCCGATGCCCTGATCAAGGCCGACTCGGCCGCCAAGCAGGCCACCCTCGCCGACCAGGCCAGCCAGGAGGCCCAGCGCACCTATGACATCGCCCGCGAGGCCTTCCGCCGCGGCCTGACCGACTACCTGCACGTGCTCGACGCCCAGACCCGGCTGTTCGCCCAGCAGCGCGTCACCGCCCAGGTACACGCCCTGCGCCTGGCCGCCCAGGCCGGCGCCCTGGTCGCCCTCGGCGGCGGCGCGGACCTCGAACGCGGGCCGGACGACCAGGATCTGGTGCCGGCCCGCGTGGCCGTCGAGCGGGCCGCGCGGTGAGTACCCACGCGGCCACCCACTCGCCATTGCGCCAGGCCCTGGGCGCCTGGGCGCGCAGCGATGGCAGCCTCTGGCTGTACCAGGCCAAGGTGCTGCTCGCCGCCAGCCTGACCCTGTGGCTGGCCATGCGCCTGCAACTGCCGCATCCGAGTTCGGCGGTGATCACCGTCTTCATCGTCATGCAGCCGCAGAGCGGTCAGGTTCTGGCCAAGAGCTTCTACCGGGTGATGGGCACCCTGCTGGGGCTGGCGGTGATGCTGGTCTTGATCGCCCTGTTCGCCCAGGAGCGGGTGCCCTTCCTGATCTTTCTGGCCTTGTGGATCGGGCTGTGCGTGGCCGGATCGGCGCGCTACCGCGACTTCCGCAGCTATGCCTGCATGCTGGCCGGCTATACCGCCGCGCTGATCGGCATTCCCGCCGCCCTGAACGCCGATACCGCCTTCATGTCGGCGGTGATGCGGGTACTGGCCATCACCCTGGGCGTGCTCTGCAGCGGCGCGGTGAGCGCCGCGGTCTTTCCGCAGACCAGCGCCACGGCCATGCGCGCGGCCCTCTATAGACGCATGGGCGGCTTTGCCGGCCTGGCGGCCGACGTGCTGCGTGGCCGCCTCGACCGCGCCACCCTGGAAGCCGCCGGCGTGCGTCTGGCCGCCGAGGCGGTAGGGCTGGAAAGCCTGCGCAGCGCCTCGGCCTTCGAAGATCCGCACATGCGCATGCGCAGCGGACGCCTGGCGCGGCTGAATGCCGAATTCATGGGCCTCACCACCCGCCTGCATGCGCTGAGCCGCTTGCTGATGCGGCTGCGCGAGCGTGAAGCCGCGGCGCCGTTGGTGGCGCTGGAACGCCTCTGGGCACCGCTGATCGACCTCTTCGAGGAGTGGCGGGGCCAGTCCCTCAGCGACAGCGCCGCGCCCGCCGCCGCCGCCCGGCTGGACGCCCTGCACCAGGCCCTGCGACCGCGCATTCGCGCCCTGCGCGCCGAGCTGCCGCCCCTGAGCGAGCTGGACCGGCGGGACTTCGAGACGGCCGTAGAGCTGCTCTTCCGCTTCACCGGCGAATGGCATGACTACCTGCAGACCCATGCTTCCCTGGCGGCGCCGCGGCACAGTCGCGAGCAGTGGAAGCCGCGCTTCGTGGCCAAGGCCAACGCCCTGGGCGCAGCGGTCACTGGCATCCGTAGCGCCTTCCTGGTGTTGGTGCTGGGCGCCTTCTGGATCGCCAGCGCCTATCCCAGTGGCGGCATGCTGGCGCTCAACGCCGCCGCCGTCTCGGCGCTGGCCTCGGCCTCGCCCGATCCCAAGCGCACGGCGCTGCAGATGGCCATTGGCGCCAGCGGTGGCGTCCTGCTGGGCTTCTTCCTGACCTTCTTCGTCTTTCCCTGGATCGCCGGTCTACCGCTGCTGCTGCTGACCCTGGCGCCAGTGTTCATGCTCGGCACTTGGATCTCCCTGCGGCCGGGCTGGATGGGCTATGGCCTGGGCTGCCTGGTGTTCTTCTGCTTTACCTCGCTGCCCGACAATCCGCCGGTCTACGATGCCTACGCCTTCATCAACAACGGCATCGCCGTGGTGCTGTCGATGGTGATCACCGCAGCGGTCTCGGCGGTGCTGCTGCCGCCCAACAGCCCCTGGCTATGGCGGCGCCTGGAGCGTGACCTGCGTCGGCAGCTGGTGCGCGCAGTGAGCGCCCCGCTGCCGCACCTGGCGCCGGCCTTCGAAGGCCAGACCCGCGACCTGCTCAACCAGGCCTATGGCGTCAGCGCCGGCCAGGGCGAGGCTCAGCGGCGCCTGATCGGCTGGGCCTTTTGCGTACTGGAAATCGGTCACGCGGTGATCGAGCTGCGCCAGCTGCAGCTACGCCTGCCTGGGGCACCCCGCTATGCCGAGCACAGCGCCTGGCGCCAGGCCATCCGCGTCCTCGGTCGCGCCCTGGTGCGCCTCTTCCTCAAGCCCGGAGCGGAAAACCTGCGTCGGGCCCTGGCTGCCGTGGACGCTGCCCTGGCCGCCGTCGCGGCCGTGGTCGAACCGCCGGAATTGCCCTATGACGAGTCGCCCCTGCGCCAGGTGCAGAGCGATCTGCACTTCATCCGCAGCGCCCTGCTCGATCCCCAGGGTCCGCTGGCCCGCTATCACGAGATCCTCCATGCCCCGTGAAATCGCCTTCCATGGCCTCTATCTGCCCACCGTGACGGTGCTGTTCCTGGTCGCCGCCCTGCTCGCCTGGGCGCTGGACCGAGTGCTGGCCGCGGTCGGCCTCTATCACGTCGTCTGGCATCCGGCGCTGCTGCGCCTGGCCCTGTTCATCTGCCTCTACTGCGCCCTGGCGCTGTGCGTCTATCGCTAGGACTCCTGCCATGATTCTCAAGAAACTCTTCGGCGTGCTCTTTACCCTGCTGGTGGTCTGCCTAGCGCTGATCCTCGGGCGGCTGCTCTGGGTGCACTACATGAACGATCCCTGGACCCGTGACGGCCGGGTGCGCGCCGAGGTCATCACCATCGCGCCCGACGTGGCGGGTCTGGTGACCGAGATCGCCGTGCGCGATAACCAGTGGGTCAACAAGGGCGACCTGCTGCTGCAGATCGATCCAGAGCACTACGAAATCGCCGTGCATCAGGCCGAGGCCTCGGTCGCTGCCCGCAAGGCGACTCTCGCCATGCGCCAGCAGAATGCCCGGCGCCGTGCCGACATCGACAGCCTGGTGGTCTCCCGCGAGAACCGCGAAGACGCCAGTGCCGCTGCCCTGGCCGCCGAAGCGGATCTGCGCCAGGCCCAGGCCCAGCTGGAATCGGCACGCCTCAACCTCAAGCGCACCCGCGTCCTGGCGCCGGTCGACGGCTATGTGACCAACCTGTCGGTGTTCAAGGGTGACTACGCCGCTGCTGGCGCGCCCAAGCTGGCCGTCATCGACGCCCACTCGTTCTGGGTCTATGGCTATTTCGAAGAGACCAAGCTGCCCCATGTACGGGTGGGCGCGGCCGCCGAGATGCGGCTGATGAGCGGCCAGACGCTGCATGGCCATGTGGAAAGCATCGCCCGTGGCATCTACGACCGTGACAATCCCCAGAGCCGCGAACTCACGGCCGACGTGAATCCCACCTTCAACTGGGTACGGTTGGCCCAACGGGTACCGGTACGCATCGCTCTGGACCCGTTACCGGAGGGCCTGCTGCTCGCGGCTGGAACCACCTGCACGGTGGTCCTGGAAGACGTTCGGGGCGAACGGTCCTGGTGGGATGCCTTCTGGCAGGGTTGAGCGCCATCGCAACTCGGATGACTGGCCCTAGAACGACAATACCCCTGACGTCGGCAGGTTTCGATAACAGACGAAACCGGTCGAATTCAGGGGTATGGTCGTAACCAGCCCAGTCCGCTACGAGTGCGAAAGTACTCCCTGTACTCTTGGAACCCTCCCCTACTGCAGAGCGTCCCGACCATGTGGCCCATGCGTCTCCGGTTGGGAGACGACTTCGAGGATGTCCATTGAATCGGCTTAAAGCTGCAATCCGATGACAGAGCCTCAGCCACCGGTCGTCACGACCGGCAGCTTGTCTCGCTCATGAGTCTGGCGTCAGGGACGACGACGGCCCATGAAGAACGACACCACGAACAGCACCAGGAACAGCACGAACAGGATCTTGGCGATACTGGTGGCGGTACCGGCGATGCCACCGAAACCCAGGACGCCTGCGATGATCGCGATGATCAGGAAAGTGATAGCCCAGCTCAGCATGGTGTTTCTCCTATGTATTGCAAGTGCACTCAGCGGACGACAGCACCTGTCCAGCGAGCATTGGTTTTATTAGCGAAATCCTGGGTATCCAGACTCGCCATCCGTGGTTCCACATCGGTCAGATCGAGATCCAAACCGTTGAGGTTGTGCGTCTGATTGAGCGCACGACCCATCATCAAAGCACTGAGCAACATACCGATGCTCACGACCGCCGCTGCAGCGAACAACAGAATCATCAGCAGCATCCACATCATGGCCATGACCTCAGAATACCCAGCGGGTCTGCTTCACCAGGCGGTCACCATTGGACTGTGCCGGGATGGCCTTGAGTTCCCCACGACCTTGACTGGCCAGCGGCTTGGCTGCGGGCACCATGGCCTGGGCAGCAATGCGGGTGGAGGCGATGAGTGCCTGTTCGCGGCTGACGTCCTGGCCCTGGGGGGCAGCGACGGCGGCGCTAGCGAAGCAAGCGAAGAGCGCAGTACCTACCAAGTGCTTGCGAAGGGTCTGGCTGATCATCGGGTCTCTCCTGCAGTCCGTTGGCCCTAAGGCCGGCTTGCCAAGAAGATTGCAGACTACGTGCCAGCTTTTTAAAAATCGTTTTTGCCTTTAAAAACAATAACTTATGTTTTCAACCCATGCTCTTCGCACATGCACCTTGCAAGGTGCAACGCCTGACGCATTGCGTTTTGCATGATGGCCAGAGGGTAACGGGAGGGCGCCTGGCCTGTTCCCTGCCAGGCGCAACGGCAACGGTCATCGCAAAAGCACGTTGGGCTGTCATAAAAACAGCCTTTTTGTTGTTCTCGCCCCTTCGGGTTGCGATCTGCACGATGGCTACAAGACCGCAAATGGATCATCCAGTAGCCCTGCGGATTGCAACTTGCACGATGTATCATGGACTAACTGCCAGCCCTGTCCTTTAGTGCGTTTCGGCCCTTTGGCCCGGAGTTCTCCCGTCATGGAACAAACCAGCGGTCGCATCCTGCTCGTGGACGACGAAGCCGCCATCCTGCGTACCTTTCGTTTCTGCCTGGAAGACGCCGGCTATAGCGTCGCCACGGCCAACAGCGCGGCCCAGGCCGAGGCCCTGCTCTTGCGGCAGGTCTATGATCTCTGCTTTCTCGATCTGCGCCTGGGCGCGGACAACGGTCTGGACGTCCTGCAGCAGATGCGCATCCAGGCGCCCTGGATGCGGGTGGTGATCGTCACCGCCCACTCGGCCATCGATACCGCCGTGGATGCCATGCAGGCCGGCGCCGCCGACTACCTGGTGAAACCCTGCAGCCCCGATCAGCTGCGCATGGCCGCGGCCAAGCAGCTCGAATTCCGTCAGCTCTCGGCGCGCCTGGAAGCCCTCGAAGGCGAGGTGCGCAAGTCCAGCGCCGGCCTGGACTCGCGCAGTCCGGCGATGATGAGCATCCTGGAGACCGCCCGGCAGGTCGCCACCACCGATGCCAACGTGCTGATCCTCGGTGAATCCGGCTCTGGCAAGGGCGAACTGTCCCGGGCCATCCACGCCTGGAGTCGGCGCGCCAAGAAGACCTTCGTCACCATCAACTGCCCGTCGCTGTCCGCCGATCTGATGGAAAGCGAAATGTTCGGCCACACCCGCGGTGCCTTCACCGGGGCCAGCGAGAGCACCCTCGGCCGGGTCAGCCAGGCCGATGGCGGCACCCTCTTTCTCGACGAGATCGGTGACTTCCCCCTGGCCCTGCAGCCCAAGCTGCTGCGCTTCATCCAGGACAAGGAATACGAACGCGTCGGCGATCCGGTGACGCGCCGTGCCGACGTGCGCATCCTCGCCGCCACCAACCGCAACCTGGAACAGATGGTGGCGGAAAACGAATTCCGCGAAGACCTGCTCTATCGTCTCAATGTCATCGTGCTCACCCTGCCGCCACTACGCGAACGCAAGGAAGACATCGTCGATCTCGCCGAGCGCTTCCTCGCCCGCTTCGTCAAGGATTACAACCGTCCTGCCCACGGCTTCAGCGAGGCGGCCCTGGAAGCCCTGCGCAACTATGGCTGGCCGGGCAACGTCCGTGAGCTGCGCAACGTCATCGAACGCGCCAGCATCATTTGCGGCCAGGATCTGGTGGACGTCAGCCACCTGGGCATGGGTGACAGCCCGGCCACCAGTGGCGCCGCCAGCGCCCCGCGGGTGGGCGAGGCGCTGAGCCTGGAAGCCTTGGAACGGGCCCACATCGCCGCGGTGATGGCTACCAGCGAGACCCTCGACCAGGCCGCCAGAACCCTGGGCATCGATGCCTCCACGCTCTATCGAAAACGTAAGCAGTACGGGCTATGAAACTGCCGATCAAGCTGCACACCCGCCTCTTCCTCAGCATCTCCGCGCTGATCGCCGTGGCCCTCATCGGGCTGCTGGTGGGACTGGTCAGCGTCCTGCACCTGGCTCGCGAGCAGAGCGTCCAGACCCGCAGCAACCTGGACTTCATCAACCTGACGCTGAACATGCGCCAGGAGCTGAGCAACAGCCTGTTCCAGATGCTCGATGGCGCTCCGGATCCGCAATCCCTGGTCGCCGCCCAGCAACGCTTCGAGCAGAACCTGCAACTGGTCCAGGGCGAGATGCACAAGCCCGAGCAGCTGGCCGTGCTGGAAGACGTCAAGCGTCGCTATGAGCGCTTTGCCGATTACCTGCGGTCGCCGCCGGGCGGTTACAACCAGTTGCGCGCCGATCCGGGGTTCCAGCAGACCCTCGACGCCTTGCGCAATCGGATCTACGACCTGCAGAAAAGCTATGTGGTGACCCTGGAGCGCATGCAGGACGAGGCCCATGATCGGGCGGTGATCATCGCCATGCTGCTGGCGCTGATCGGCGTGGCCATCCTGGTCACCGGGGTGGTGACCGCCAACGGCATCGCCAAGCGCTTCACCGGTCCCATCGACGGCCTGGCCAAGGCCGCGGAGCGCATCAGCCAGGGCAATTTCGACGTCCAGCTCCCCACCTCCCAGATCGCCGAATTCACCCTGCTCAGCCGTCGCTTCGGCAACATGGCCCAGGCCCTGCACCGCCTCAGCCAGACCAATGTCGAGGCCCTGGTGGCCGGGCAGCGGCGCCTGCAGGCGGTGCTCGACAGCATCGACTACGGCCTGGTGATCCTCGATCCCCAGGGCAACATCGAGCACGCCAATCCGGTGGCCTGCCGCCAGCTGGGCTGGAACGAGAACCACCTGGGCGAATCCCTGATCGCCGCCCTGGAACGGCCGGAGATCGAGGCCAGCGTGCAGCGGGTACTAGCCGGTGGCGCGCTGAATGCCGCCCCGGAAGATCTGGAGATCCGTGTCGACGACGAGGTCCGGCTGCTGGCCTGGAGTCTGACGCCGGTGAACCACGCCGATGGCCGCAGCGTGGGTGCGCTCATGGTGCTGCGCGATGTCACCGAACAGCGCGCCTTCGATCGGGTACGCAACGAGTTCGTCCTGCGCGCCTCCCACGAATTGCGCACCCCGGTCACCGGCATGCACATGGCCTTCGGTCTCCTGCGCGAGCGCCTCAAAGTGGCCCCGGAGTCACGCGAGGCCTATCTGCTGCAGACGGTGGACGAGGAGACCCATCGGCTGGTGCAGCTGATCAACGACCTGCTGGACTATTCCCGTCACCAGAGCGGCCTGCAGCGCCCGGAAAAGCTGCCGAGCGAAATCGCCGAATTGCTCGAAGAGGCCCGCGGCCGCCATGCCGACGAGGCCCGCGAGCGCGATGTCGAGCTGGCCGTCGAGTTGCTGCATACGCCGCTACCACGGGTCAGCCTGGATCCCAAGCAACTGGGCCGGGTGTTCGACAATCTGCTGAGCAATGCCTTGCGCCATACCCCGGCGGGCGGGCGCATCGTCATCCAGGCCTTGCGCCAGAACGACCAGCTGCTGATGGCGGTGCAGGACAATGGTGAAGGTATCGCCTATGCCCAGCAGGGCCGGGTGTTCGAGCCCTTCGTGCAGATCGGCAGCCAGAAGGGCGGCGCCGGCCTGGGCCTGGCCTTGTGCAAGGAAATCATCCGCCAGCACGGTGGCCGCATCGGCGTGGTCTCCCGCCCCGGTCAGGGCACCCAGATCTTCATGACCCTGCCGACCTGAGCCGCACCCATGGATGGCCGTAGGTTGGGGTGAAGGCAGCACCTCGTCACGATGCCCCAGTGGAAAAGGCTGCGCCGTTTTCCACGCTACGGTGGCCGGTAGGTTGGGCTGAGCGCAGCGAAGCCCAACGGTGCCCCGATCGAATCCGCGTTGTTGGGCTTCGACGATAGAGCCGCCTCAACCCAACCTACGGTCTAGCCCCCTCTCCCCTTGGGAGAGGGTTGGGGTGAGGGCGCCCCTCGGCACGACGTACCCGCGCGTAGGTTGGGTTGAGCCCAGCGAAGCCCAACGGTGCCCAGGTCGAATCCGCGTTGTTGGGCTTCGGCGATGGAGCCGCCTCAACCTACGGTCTAGCCCCTCTCCTTTTGGCAAAGGGTTGGGGTGAGGGCGCCCCTCGGCACGACGTACCCGCTCGTAGGTTGGGTTGAGCGCAGCGAAGCCCAACGGTGCCCAGGTCGAATCCGCATTGTTGGGCTTCGCCGATGGAGCCGTCTCAACCCAACCTACGGTCTTGTTTACAGCAGCGTTCGCGCCAGGGCCTGGCGCCAGCCGGCGTACAGCTCGGGCACGGCATTGGCGCGAGGTTCGTAGCGCCGCCGCGGGCGCTCCAGATCCCCTAGTGCCGCGGCGTCCTGCCACCAGCCGAGGGCATGACCGGCCAGATGAGCGGCGCCCAGCGCCGAGACCTCCGGCGACAGGCTACAGATCACCGGACGTTGCAGAAGATCGGCCTGGAACTGCAGCAGCCATTCGTTGCGCGTGGCGCCGCCATCCACCCAGAGTTCTTCCAGGGGCGTCGGACTGTCCTGCTGCATGGCGTCGAAGACATCGCGGATCTGGTAGGCGATGGCTTCCAGAGCCGCGCGCATCAGGTGCGCCCGCCCGCAGTTCTCACCCAGACCGCAGAACAGTCCACGCGCTTCGGCCCGCCAGTGCGGGGCGCCAAGGCCACCCAGGGCCGGGACGAAGTAGACGCCACCGTTGTCCGGCAGCGCCGCGGCTTCGGCGGCCAGCACATCCAGGTCCCCTGCACTGCCCACCAGGCGAGCCGTCCAGCCGACCGCGGCGCCGGTGTGGACGATGTTGCCTTCCAAGGCAAAGGTCGGAGTATCCCCCAGGCGCCAGGCCAGGGTGGTGGCCAGGCCATGGGCAGACACCACCGGCTCGGCGATGGGTGTCATCAGCGAAGAACCCGTACCCAGGGTGGCCTTGACCTTGCCTGGGACGAAACCGCCCTGGCCGAACAGGGCCGCATGGGAATCGCCGATCATCGCCAGGATCGGCAGACCGGCTGGCAGGGGGCCCTGGGCGCGCGTCTCGCCAAAGTAGCCGGCACTGGGTCGGATCTCCGGCAGCGCCGCCCGGGGAATGTCGAAGAGGCTCAGCAGCTGCGGGTCCCAGTCGCCGCCCCGCAGGTCGAGCAACTGGGTACGGGCCGCGTTAGCCGCGTCGATGAGAAAGCTCGTGCCACCGCTGAGTTGCCAGAGCAGCCAGCTGTCCACGGTGCCCAGGCAGATTTCGCCCGCGGCGGCGCGGGCCGTGCCGTCAGGGATCTGATCGAGTAGCCAGCGCCACTTGCCGGCGGAAAACATCGGGTCCAGCGCCAGACCGCTGCGCTGCAGGATCGCCTCGCCGTGACCGGCAGCATGCAGGGCCTCGCACTGCGGCTGGGATCTCTTGCACTGCCAGCTCACCAGCGGACCGAGCAACTGGCCGCTACGGCGCTCCCAGGCCAGGGCGGATTCGCGCTGGTTGCTGATGGCGATGGCCGCCAGGGGTGCGTCCACCTGGGCCAGGCAGTCACCGATGGCACCCTGCAGGGCCTGCCAGATGGCCAGGGGATCCTGCTCGGCATAACCCGCCTGCGGATGCTGGACCGTGAGCGGCCGGGAACCGCGGGCCACGACCCGACCGGCACGATCCACCAGGATCGCCTTGGCATTGGTGGTGCCCTCGTCGAGGGCGAGGATCAGCGGCTCGGCGGCCATGGCAGCTCCTGTTGTTCTTCTAGTTCCGCACGCCTGAGGTTCAGCTCAGGCGCTGCACCGCCGCAACGATGCCGGCGGCATCGATGCCATGTTTGGCGCGGGTCGGCCCGCGAGCCCCGGCGGCAGCATACTCGCCATCGGCGATGCCCAGGCGGATCAGCGGCACGCCCAGGGCGGCCTCGGCCATGACCTCGGCCACCAGGCTGCCCACCCCGCCGTTGGCATTGTGCTCTTCCACCGTGACGACGCCCGTGCGAGTGGCGCAGAGGGCTTCGAGCAGCGCCTCGCGCCGCAGCGGACGGATCGACGACAGGTTGATCACCTGAGCGCTGATGCCCTGCTCGGCCAGCAACCGGGCGGCCTCCACCGCCTCGTGGACCACCGAGCCTAGGGCCACCAGACTGACGTCATGCCCGGGTAGCAAGACATCCACCTGACCGGGGACGAAGCGATAGTCGGGACCGTGCAGGTCGGGCAGCGCCTTGCCATCCAGGCGGATATAGACCGGACCGTCGTGGGCCAGGGCGTGCTCGACGATCTGCCGGCACTCGGCGCCGTCGGCCGGGGCATAGATTTCCACGTTGCCGAAGCCGCGCATCACGGCGATGTCGTCGAGGCTGTGATGGGTGCTGGCCAGGGGACCGTAGCTGGCCCCGGCGTTGAGGCCGAACATCTTGACGTTGGACCTGTTGTAGCAGACGTCCACCTTGACCTGCTCGTTGGCGCGGGAGATCAGGAAGGGCGCGGCGTTGCAGGTCACCGCCACCTTGCCGGCCAGGCCCAGGCCAGCCGCCACCCCGACCAGGGTCTGCTCGGCGATGCCGACGTTGACCAGGCGCTCGGGGAAGCGTTTGACGAAGGGGCCGATCTTGGCCGTGGAGGTGGAATCGCTCACCACCGGCACCAGGTCGACGCCAGCGTCCACCGCGGCGATGAAAGCCTCGACCATGACGCTGGCGAGATGGGCTTCGCCCGGGGTCTGGGTATCAGTGGCCATGGTCGAGCTCCTCCAGTGCAGCGGCGATTTCGTCGCCCTTGGGCACCCGGTGGTGCCATTCGGGTTTGCCCTCGATGAAGGAAACCCCCTTGCCTTTGACGGTATTGGCGATCAGCACCTGGGGCTGGCCGCGGTGTTCGCGCAGGGTCTCCAGGGTCTCCACCAGCTGGGCGACGTCATTGCCGTCGCACTCGACCACATGGAAGCCGAAGGCGCGCCACTTCTCGGGCAGCGGTTCCAGCGGCAGGATCTCCGCGGTAGGGCCGGCCAGTTGCAGACGGTTGTGGTCGACGATCACCGTCAGGTTGTCCAGCCGGTACTTGGCGGCGGTCAGTGCCGACTCCCAGTTGGAGCCCTCGCCCAGCTCGCCATCGCCGGTCAGCACATAGACACGGCGCGGACTGCCGTCGCGCTGGGCAGCCAGGGCGATACCGGTAGCCACCGGCAGGCCATGGCCCAGGGCGCCGGTGTTGAGTTCGATACCGGGGGTCTTCTGCCGCACCGGATGACCCGGCAGGTGGGAGTCGAAATGCTGATAGGTGTCGAGCCATTCCGGCGGAAAGTAGCCGGCTTCGGCCAGGCAGCAGTAGAGGCCGCCGACGCCGTGGCCCTTGCTCTGGATGTAGATGTCACGCTGAGGATCGGCGAGGCGTTCCGGGGCGACGTCGAGCAACCGGAAATAGAGAGTGGCGAGGATGTCGGTCTCCGACAGGTCGGCCCCGGTATGGCCGCCGGCCGGCGAGGCGGCGTTGAGCTGGATGACGCGCCGGCGGATCAGCCGGGCCTTTTCGCGAATCTGCGCGACGTCGTACTGGAACGGATTCATCAGGCGACCCCCTCGGGTATCCGAAGCTGCGATAGAGCAGACGCCTGCCAAGGTTTCAGTGGGCGTCTTATGAATATTTATTCGTCACTGAAAATATATTTATCATTTAGACCCCAATCCAGGGGGCCGTCAATAGCGACGGAGCGACGTTATCGCCGGGCGGAGCGGATAGGATGCGCGGCTGTATGCGGGATTGCCGAGGCCATCGCGTTAAGAAAGTGGCAATGAAAAGCCGCTTGACTTCCACCCAGAACAGGGGGAGTCTGAATTAAAAATCAGGCACGCATAAATATTCAAGCGAGCCATACACAAGAACAATAACCCCAGGAGAAGCTCGTGGACGCCAAAGCCCCGACCGCCTCGCCACCCGCCAAGCCCTTGGCCCGCCTGGCACTGCGCCTGCCGCGCAACGTCGGTGGTCCGCTGATCGGCCTGGCGCTGCTGATCGCCGTGTTCTCCTTTACCTCGGAGTACTTCTTCTCCCTGCGCAACGCCCTCAACATCCTCGACCAGGTAACCGTGCTCGGCATCCTGGCCATCGGCATGACCCTGGTCATCGTCATCGGCGGCATCGACCTCTCGGTCGGCTCGGTCCTGGCCTTCGCCATGATGCTGCTCGGTTGGCTCTATCAGGACATGGGCTGGTCGCTTGGCCTGGCGATTCCTGCTGCCATCCTCGGCGGCCTGGTATGCGGCCTGGTATCAGGATTGTTGATCGCCAAGGCACGGCTGCCCGCCTTCATCGCCACCCTGACCATGATGTCGGTGGCTCGGGGCCTGGCCAACATCCTTACCGACGGCCGCCAGATCGTCGGCTTCCCGGACTGGTTCACCAACCTGGCCACGGTGCGGCACTTCGGCTTCCTCTCGGTCACCGTCGGGCTGTTTCTGCTGATGCTGCTGGTGGCTTGGGTCTTCCTGCGCTTTCGCGCCGGTGGCCGCAACCTCTATGCCATGGGCGGCAGCGCCGAGGTGGCACGGTTGTCGGGCATCAAGGTACGCACCCTCACCATCTGGATCTATGCCCTGAGCGGTGCCCTGGCCGGGCTGGCCGCGGTGGCCATGGCCGCGCGGCTGGATTCGTCCCAGCCCAGCGCCGGCCTGTCCATGGAGCTGGATGCCATCGCCGCGGTGGTGATCGGCGGCGCCAGCCTCAGCGGCGGCGTGGGCAGCGTCGGCGGCACCCTGGTGGGCGTGCTCATCATCGGCGTGCTGCGCAATGGCCTGAATCTGCTAGGGGTCTCGCCCTTCGTGCAGCAGGTGATCATCGGCATCGTCATCGCCCTGGCCGTCACCCTGGACACCTTGCGCCGCCGTAACGGGCAGCGCTGAGTTAGCTCTGCTTCGCGTAGACACCGCAGTACAACAATAACAACGGAGTGCAATCCATGCTGACCCCCAAGAAGCTGTTGCTCGGTACCCTGTTCGCCGCCATGACCTGCGCCGGTGCCCTCAATGCCCAGGCCAAGGAACTCACCGTGGGCCTGGCCGTGGCCAACCTGCAGGCCGACTTCTTCAACCAGATCAAGCAGGCCGTCGAAGCCGAGGGCAAGGCCAAGGGCATCAAGGTGATCACCGTGGACGCCCAGGGCAACTCGGCGACCCAGGTCAACCAGATCCAGGACCTGATCACCCGCCAGGTAGACGCCCTGATCTACATTCCGGCCGGCGCCACCGCCGCCGGCGTCCCGGTCAAGGCGGCCAAGGCCGCCGGCATCCCGGTGGTGGCAGTGGACCGCAATGCCCCCGACGCCCCCGGTGACACCTTCATCGCCAGCGACAGCGTCGCCGCCGCCCGCACCCTGGCCGAATACGTCGGCAAGGTCACCGAAGGCAAGGGCCGCGTAGCCATCCTTCAGGGCCAGATCGGCACCACGCCGGAAAACGATCGCGCCAAGGGCTTTTCCGAAGGCCTGACCAAGTTTCCCGAGTTGAAGGTGGTTGCCCAGCAGCCTGCCGAGTGGGCCCAGGACAAGGGCTTCGCCGTGGCCCAGGACATGCTCCAGCGTGATCCCAACATCAACGTCTTCTTTGGTCGCGCCGACGCCATGGCCCTTGGCGCTGCCCAGGCGGTCAAGGTGGCCAACCTCGATCATCCGGTGACCATCGTCGGCTTCGACGGCGACGTGGCCGGTCTCAAGGCGGTGGCCGCCGGCACCCTGTCCGCCACCATGACCCAGCAGACTCGCAAGATGGGTCGCATGGCCCTGGAATCGGCGGTAGCGCTCAAGGAAGGCAAGCAGCTGCCCAAGGAGCAATTGCAGGAGGCGATCCTGACCACCAAGGATAACGTCGCCCCCTTCATCGAGAACCATCCGTAACGGTGGGACTGGCCAGTGGCGGGCAGCGCCCGCCGCGTCCAGCCCATGCCTTATGTGCCTTGCAATGGAGGCACCGGTTCAGCTCTCCCCCTTCGGAGGCCCCATGTCCGCCGTCATGCCCCTGGAACAGCCCGCCGCCCTCAGCCTGAGAAACATCGGCAAGAAATACGCCGGCATCGAGGTGCTGGCGGGGGTAGACGTCGACATCCAGCCCGGTGAAGTCCTGGCCCTGCTCGGCGAGAACGGCGCCGGCAAGTCCACCCTGTCCTCCATCATCGCCGGCCTGGTGCCGCCGGAAGCAGGTGGTCGCATGACCTGGCTGGGCCGGGACTACGCCCCGGATTCCCCCGGCGCCGCCCTGGCTGCGGGCATCGGCCTGATCCACCAGGAGATCCGCCTGCTGCCGGAGCTGACCATCGCCGAAAACATGTTCGTTGGCCGCCTGCCCATGCGCGGCGGCCGCATCGATCGCACCTTCATGGAAACCGAGGCCCAGCGGCAGCTGGATCGCCTGGGGCTGAAGGTACCCGCTACACGCACCGTGGCCGGCCTCAGCGTGGCCGCCCAGCAGCTGGTGGAAATCGCCAAGGCGCTGACCCTCAAGGCGCGCCTGCTGATCCTCGACGAACCCACCGCAGCGCTCGGCGGCGAAGAGACCGAACTGCTGTTCGCCCAAGTCGAGCGGCTCAAGGCCGAGGGCGTCTCCTTCATCTACATCAGCCATCGCCTGGAAGAAATCGCGCGGATCGCCGACCGGGTGCTGGTGTTGCGCGACGGGCGCCAGATCGCCCTGCACGCCACCGCCCAGGTACCGGTGCGGCAACTGGTGGAAGAGATGGTCGGGCGCAGCGTGGAGCGCATCTTTCCGGCCATGGCAGCGCCCGCCGCCCGCGAGGTGCTCCAGGTGAAGGGTCTGAGCTGCCGCGAAATGCCGCTCAAGGATATCGATTTCAGCGTGCGCGCCGGCGAGGTGTTCGGCGTGGCCGGGGTAGTCGGCGCCGGCCGTACCGAGCTGGTCCGCGCCATAGCCGGCGCCGCCGAACAGGTCACCGGCGAGCTGGCGCTGGAAGGCCAGACCTGCCGCTTCGCCTCGCCCTTCGACGCCATCCGCGCCGGCATCGTACTGGTCCCCGAGGATCGCAAGCAGCAGGGTGTGGTGGTCGACCATGCCATCGAGGAAAACCTCATCTATGGCAATACCGACCTGCTCTCCGGTGGTGGCTGGGTCTCTCCCAGCGGCCTGCGTGCCTTCGCCCGCAAGGCGGTGGCGCGCCTCGGTGTCAAGGGTCAGCCGGAGCAGGCAATCGCCGCCCTCTCCGGTGGCAACCAGCAAAAGGTGATCATCGCCAAGTGGCTGGCGCGCAATCCCAAGGTCTTCATCCTCGACGAGCCCACCCGCGGCATCGACGTCGGCGCCCGGGCCGCCATCTACCAGGTGATCGCCGAACTGGCCGCCACTGGCATGGCGGTGATCGTGGTCAGCTCGGATCTGGACGAGGTACTCGGCCTGTCGCACCGGGTCATGGTGATGAGCCGTGGCCAGCAGATGGGCATTCTCGAACGTGAACAGGCCACACCCGTGGCCGTGATGGAACTGGCTACCGCCTGACTAGGAGTTCTCCAATGCGTCTCTTCGATCTCGGCGGCCAGACCGCCTTCGTCACCGGTGCCGGCAGCGGCATCGGCCAGGCCATCGCCGTCGGGCTCGCCGAGGCCGGCGCAAACGTGGCCTGCTTCGACCTGCCCGGCAGTCGCGACCTTGCCGGCACCGTCGAGCGCATCCAGGCCCATGGCCGCCGCGCCCTGGCCCTGGAAGGCTCGGTGACCAGCGCCACTGACCTGGAAGCCGCCGTGGCCCGCACCGAAGTCGAATTCGGCCCCCTGAGCCTGGCCGTCAACAGCGCCGGCATCGCCAACGCCCAAGCGGCCGAGGAACTGGAGCTGGAGCGCTGGCAGCGCATGCTCGACATCAACCTCACCGGTGTGATGCTCAGCTGCCAGGCCCAGGCGCGGGTCATGTTGCCGCGCGGCAAGGGTGCCATCGTCAACATCGCCTCCATGTCCGGCAGCATCGTCAACCGTGGCCTCTTGCAGGCCCATTACAACACCTCCAAGGCCGGGGTCATCCACCTGACCAAGAGCCTGGCCATGGAATGGGCCGAGCGCGGCATCCGGGTCAACTGCATCAGCCCCGGCTACACCGCCACCCCCATGAATACCCGTCCGGAGGTGGCCGACCAGGTCAAGATCTTCGAGCAGACCACCCCGCTGGGCCGCATGGCCGAGGTGGAAGAAATGGTCGGCCCAGCGATCTTCCTGTGCAGCCCTGCCGCGTCCTTCTGTACCGGCGTCGACCTGATCGTCGATGGCGGTTTCGTCTGCTGGTAACAACCCGCTGGCGATCACGCGCGCCGAATCGCCAGCCGCTCTAGGAGGTTTCACGTGGAACGTCGCTTCGCTAGTCAAACCGTAGTGATAACCGGCGGTTGCCGGGGCATCGGCGAGGGTATCGCCGAACGCTTCGGTCGTGAGGGTGCCAATCTGGTGCTGGTGTCCAATGCCGAGCGGGTGCATGAGACCGCTGCACGGCTGGTGGCCGATACCGGCGCCGAGGTCCTGCCGCTGGTGGTGGACATCACCGACGAGGCGGCGGTGGCCGACCTCTATGCCCAGGCCGAAGCCCGCTTCGGGCGCATCGACGTCTCGGTGCAAAACGCCGGCATCATTACCATCGATGCCTTCGACCGCATGCCGCGCGAGGACTTCGACCGCGTCCTGCAGGTCAACACCACCGGCGTCTGGCTGTGCTGCCGCGAAGCGGCCAAGCGCATGGTCGCCGCTGGCCATGGCGGGCGGCTGATCAACACCAGCTCCGGCCAGGGTCGCCAGGGCTTCATCTACACGCCTCACTATGCGGCGAGCAAGATGGGCGTCATTGGCATCACCCAGAGCCTGGCCCACGAACTGGCGCGCCATGGCATCACGGTCAATGCCTTCTGCCCAGGCATCATCGAAAGCGAGATGTGGGACTACAACGACCGGGTCTGGGGCGAGATCCTCTCCACCCCGGAAAAGCGCTATGGTCAGGGCGAACTGATGACCGAATGGGTCGGCAACATCCCCATGAAGCGCGCCGGTACCCCGGCCGACGTGGCCGGCCTGGTGGCCTTTCTGGCTTCGGCAGACGCGGCCTATATCACCGGCCAGGCCATCAATGTGGATGGTGGCCTGATCATGTCCTGAGCACCGGTTGATAGGAGCTGCGGCCAGTCAAACAGCTCTTAAAGGCCGTTCGGATGCGCCTTACCCTTCACAAACGCTGCCTCCTTGGGTCTTTTCATTCTGTTCGACACTCGCTCGCAAGCTAATGAGCAGGCCTGCGACGTTTCTCCAGCGCCTGGGCTGCAAAAGCCTTGGCGCTGAAGGGCAGGCTGAGCAAAAATAGCCGGAAAATGCGCCTTTCTAACAGGTACGTGCCTGCTTTTCGGTGGTTCGTCGCGACCCGAGGACCTCTCGGTTCGGGCCGGCAGCCGCGAGTGCGGCGTATCCGCTGGTACCGGGAATATGGATGAGTAACCTCGAAGAACAACGCCTGCTGACCAAAATCGCCTCGCTCTACTATGAAGAAGGGCTCAAGCAGTCGCAGATCTCCGCTCAGCTCGACCTGTCGCAATCCTTCGTCAGCCGCGCCTTGAGTCGAGCGCTCAAGGAGGGCATCGTCCGTATCTCGGTACAGCGGCCGCGCAACTTCCATCTCGAACTGGAACGTCAGCTGCAGCAGCGCTACGGTATTCGCCAGGCTATCGTGGTTGAGCCCACTGGCGACGACGAAGAAGCCATCAAGCAGGCCATCGGCTCGGCCGCCGCCCACTACCTGGAAACCAGCGTCACCGAGCGCGACCATATCGGTATCTCCTCCTGGAGCTCCACGATCCGCGCCATGGTGGGCCACATGCACCGTGGCAGCAGTCGCCAGGGCGCGACCGAAGTGGTGCAGCTGCTGGGCGGTGTCGGCAACAAGGGCGCCTTCGAGGCCACCCTGCTGACCCAGCAGCTGGCCAATCTGCTGGGCTGTCCTGCCTATCTACTGCCGTCGCAGAGCATCGAGCACTCACCGGAAAGTCGTCAGCGCATCCTGCAGCTGGACGAGGTTCGCGAGGTCACCGAGCGCTTCGCCCGACTTACCGTGGCCCTGGTCGGCATCGGCGAGCTGGAGCCCTCGCAGCTGCTACGCAACAGCGGCAACTACCATGGCGAAGCCATGCTGGAGGTGCTCGCCGCGCGGGGCGCCGTGGGCGACATCTGCCTGAGGTATTTTGACGCCCAGGGCCGCCCGGTGCTGGACGACAGCGAAGAAACCGTGGTCTCGGTGAGCCTGCCGCAGTTGCTGGAGATCGACCGCGTCGTCGGCCTCGCCGGCGGCCTGCGCAAGGTCAACGCCATCCGCGGCGCCCTGCAGGGCGGCTATCTGGATGTATTGGTGGTCGACTTGCGCACCGCACTGGCGCTGGTACCTTGATCCGCACACGTTACTGCCAGAATCAGGCATTCAGGCGCTAGATCCTGCCAAAGACCCCTTGTAAAAAGGAAATATTTGGCAACATTCAGCGGGGTTGCTCCGTAAGCTGTAGGACGACTGTTCTCTGGATAGCGTCCCATGCCTTCTGCTCAACCAGTTTTCACCAGCACCGCCGCCCTGCCCGGCGCTTCCCGAGCTGCCACCCTGTCGGCGCGCCTCGATCGCCTGCCGGCCACCCGCACGCTCTGGCGGCTGGTCGCGCTCCTGTCCATCGGCGGCTTCTTCGAACTCTACGATCTGTTCCAGACCGCCTACATCAGCCCGGGTCTGCTGCGTGACGGCGTCTTTCACACCGGGGCCGCCGGGGTATTCGGCATCTCCGATCAGGCGGCCTTCGCCGCGGCTACCTTTCTCGGCCTGTTCGTCGGTGCCAGCCTGCTCAGCCCTATCGCCGACCGCTATGGGCGCCGGGCGATCTTTACCTGGGCACTGGTCGGCTACACCCTGGCGACCCTCGCCATGGGTCTGCAGACCACCGCCCTGGGACTGATCGCCTTGCGCTTCGTGGTCGGCATCGGCCTGGGCCTGGAGCTGGTCACCATCGACGCCTATCTGTCGGAGCTGGTACCCAAGGCCATGCGTACCTCGGCCTTCGCGTTCGCCTTCGCCATCCAGTTCCTGTCAGTGCCGGCCGTGGCGCTGCTGTCCTGGTGGCTGGTGCCCCAGGCGCCACTGGGCATCTCCGGCTGGCGCTGGGTGGTGCTGTCCAGCGCCCTCTTCGCCCTGTTCATCTGGTGGCTGCGCCAGCGTCTGCCCGAATCGCCACGCTGGCTGGCGCAACAGGGGCGGCTGGATGAAGCCGAGCACGGCGTGGAGCGCCTGGAAGCCGCCTGCCAGGCCGATAGCGGCCAGCCGCTGCCGCCACCTGCAGAGGTAGTGGAAGAACGAGCGGTAAGCGCCCGCTTCGCCGCCCTCTGGCAGCCACCCTATCGGCGGCGGGTGGTGATGCTGATCGTCTTCAACCTGTTCCAGGCCATTGGCTTCTTCGGCTTCGGCAACTGGCTGCCGACGCTGCTCTCCGGCCAGGGCGTGAGCCTGACCCACAGCCTGGGCTACGCCTTCGTCATCACCCTCGCCTATCCGCTGGGCCCGCTGCTGTTCGTGCGCATCGCCAATCGCTTCGAGAACAAGTGGCAGATCGTCGGTTCCGCCCTGGGCACCGTGGTGTTCGGTGGCCTGTTCGCCCTGCAGCAGGGCGCCCTGGGGCTGATCCTCTGCGGCGTGGGCATCACCTTCTGCAACGCCTGGCTGACCTTCGCCTTCCACTCCTACCAGGCCGAGCTGTTTCCCACCGCCATCCGCGCCCGGGCGGTGGGCTTCTGCTATTCCTTCAGCCGGTTGTCCACAGTGTTCAGCAGCCTGCTGATCGGCGCCCTGCTGGAGCGCCTGGGCACGCCGGGCGTGCTGGCCTTCATCGTCGCCAGCATGCTGATCGTGGTGCTGACCATTGGCCTGTTCGGCCCGCGCACCCGCAACCGGGCACTGGAGGACATCGCCCGCTAGAGCGCATTGGGGCAGGCGTGACCGTCGAGGAAGTCTGCCAGGTTGCCGAGAGTGACCAGGGCGATCTCGCGCAGGGCCTCGGCGGTGAAGAAGCCTTGGTGACCGGTGATCAGTACATTGGGAAAGGTCATCAGGCGCACGAAGAGATCATCGTCGATGTAGTCATGGGAGCGATCCTGGAAGAACAGCTCGCTCTCCTGCTCGTAGACGTCAATGGCCAGCCCGCCCAGCTGCCGGCGCTTGAGTGCCTGGATCACCGCCTCGGTGTCGATCAGGGCGCCCCGCGAGGTATTGATCAGCACCGCCCCGGGCTTCATCCGCGCCAAGGCCACGGCGTCGATCAGGTAGCGGGTACTCTCCAGCAACGGGCAATGCAGGCTGATGACATCCGCCTCGTCCAGCAGGGGCTCCAGCGCTACCGCATCGCCATAGGCAGCGAAGGCGGCCGGCGGCTGCGGATCATGGCCCAGTACCCGGCAGCCCAGGCCATGGAAGATACGCGCCGTGGCCAGGCCGATCTGGCCGAGGCCGACCAGCCCTACGGTCTTGCCATTCAGGGTGCTGCCAAGCAGGCCGTCCAGCGCGAAATTGCCCTCTCGTACCCGGTTGTAGGCACGGTGGGTCTTGCGGTTGAGGGTCATCAGCAGCGCCAGGGCGTGTTCGGCCACGGCTTCGGGCGAATAGGCCGGCACCCGGGCCACGAACAGACCGAGGCGTCGCGCCGCAGCCAGGTCCAGGTTGTTGTAGCCGGCGCAGCGCAGCAGCACGGCCCGTACGCCCAGGCCCTGGAGGGCTTCCAGCACGGCGGCGTCGAGGCAGTCGTTGACGAAGACGCACACCGCCTGGCTGCCTTCGGCCAGGATCGCGGTGGACAGCGACAGGGCAACCGGCTGGTGGACCAGGGTCACGTCCCGCCCTGCCAGGCGCTCCCGGGCGACCGCCTCCAGGGAGTCGCGGTCGTAGGGCTGGGCACTAAAGACGGTCAGGCGCATCGCGGGTACCTCTGTTCAGCCAGGAGTGCCCTCAAGTATGGCCGACGCACGCCTGGCGGTCAGAGACGGAATTGCCGCACCGCGCCATTCAGCTCACCGGCCAGGCGGGCCAGGTCGGTGCTGGCGGTAGCGGTCTGGCTGGCCCCTGCGGCGTTCTGGGTGGACAGGTCGCGAATGCTGGTGAGGTTGCGATCCACCTCGCGGGCTACCTGGGCCTGCTCTTCGGTGGCGGCGGAGATGCTCAGGTTGCGTTCGGTGATCTGCACGATGTGACGGCCGATCTCGGCCAGGGCCTCGCCAGCGGCGGCAGCCACCTCCAGGCAGGCAGCGGCCTGCTGATTGCTGGTGGCCATGGCGTCCACCGCCTTGCCCGCGCCGCCCTGGATGGCGCCGATCATGTCTTCGATCTCGCCGGTGGACTGCTGGGTACGGGCCGCCAGGGCCCGCACCTCGTCGGCCACCACGGCAAAGCCACGGCCTGCCTCGCCCGCGCGGGCGGCTTCGATGGCGGCGTTGAGCGCCAGCAGATTGGTCTGCTCGGCGATGCCGCGGATGACGTCGAGCACCCCGCTGATGCGCTGCACCTGAGCGGCCAGGCCATCGATCTCGCCGCTGCTGGAGGCCACGGCCGTGTGTAGGGCGTGGATGGTGGTCAGGGTCTCCTCGACCCGGCGCTGCCCCAGATCGGCGGAGCTGCGGCTATCCTGCGCAGCGGCGCTGGCGGCAGAGGCATTGCGCGCCACCTCCTCTACGGCGGTGGTCATCTGGTTGACCGCGGTGGCGGCCTGGGCCAGTTCATCGTTCTGCCGCTGAATGCCGCGCAGGCCGGTCTCGGTGACTGCCGACATCTCCTCGGAAGTGGATGCCAGGGTGTTGGACGACAGGGTCAGCCGCTCCAGGGTCCCGCGCAGGTTGTCCTGCATCCGCGCCATGGCGGCGAGCAGCCGTCCGGGTTCGTCGCGCCCGTCCTGCTCCACCGACCGGCTGAGGTCGTTGGCAGCGATCCGCTCAGCCACCGCCAGGGCTTTTTCCAGCGGCCCGGTGAGGCTGCGGGTGAAACGCCAGGCCAGCAGCAGGGTGCCAGCCAGGGCTGCCAGCATCACGGCCACAGTAATGGCGATGGTGGTGCGATAGGTGGCCATGGAGGCGGCAGCCAGGCGCGTGACCTTGCCATCGACCAGACCGGCGAGCTCGTTGACGGTGGCGCTCAGGGCGTTGCCGCTGTGGGCCATCTCGCCGTCCTGGCCACTGAGCTTGAGCAGCTCGGTGTCATTCTGGTCGTCCAGTGCCTTCAGGTAGCGGGCCTGGTTGTTCAGGTAGGTGGCCAGCTGGCTGGTCATGCGGCTATAGACCTCACGTCCCCGGTCGGTGAGCAGCAGGCCTTCGAATTGGCGCACATGCTTTTCCAGGGCGGCCTTGGCCGTCTCGATATTCTGGTGCACGGCCTGGGTCTCGGCCTGGGAGCTGGCCAGCATCAACGCCTGGTTGTGCATGCGCAGACTCAGTAGATCGGCGCGAATCTCGCCGATGGTCTGGACGCTGGGAATCACGTTGCCGACGATCTGCTCCTCGCCCTCCTTGATGACACGATTCTGACCGAGGGAAAACAGGCCGAGGCCGATCACCAGCAAGGCGAAGAAGCCAAAGGCGACCAGGGCGCGCGGGGCGATGTTGAGGGAGCGTAGCTTCACCGGAGACACCTCAAAAGATGATTAGCCCCCTCATGATCGGCCGAACGGCGCCAGGCTTTAGGGTTCGCTGGCGCCTGGCGGACGATTTACCTCCTGCTCCTGTCCCACATCGCTCAACAGTGTCTGCGCCAGGCGTTTCGCGCCGGCCACATCGGCCTTGCCGGTGCCCAGTTTCGGCAGGCTGTCCACTGCCAGCCAGACCGAGGGCAACAGCAGTCCACCCACCCCCTGGGCCAGCAGGGTCTTCTCTACCGTGGCGCCGTCCAGCTCACCGGTGTGCAGCACCACGATGCGCTCACCCTTCCTGGCATCGGGCAGATTGACCGCCAGCAGCTCGATCTCCGGATCGGCCACCGCCTTGGCCAGGGCCTGCTCCACGGCGCCCAGGCTGACCATTTCGCCGCCGATCTTGGCGAAGCGCGAATAGCGATCGACGATGGTGAGAAAGCCATCTTCGTCCAGCCGGCCCTGGTCGCCCGTCACGTACCAGCGCTCGCCGTCGATTTCACGGATGGCCCTGGCGGTGCGTTCGGGATCGTTCAGATAGCCCTGCATCAGCTGCGGCCCGCCGATCAGCACCATGCCGGCCTCGCCAGTGGGCAATTCGGCGAAGGTCTGGGGATCGACGATCTTGAGTCCGGTTCCCGGCAGGGGCATGCCCACGGTGCCGAGCTTGCCGCCGCGCTGCACCTGCAGATAGCTGACGTCCAGGGCGTCGGGCAGGTTGACCGAGGCCACCGGGGCGGTCTCGGTAGCGCCGTACCCCTCGTAGATGTCCTGATTGAACTTGAGCTTGAAGGCCTCGCGTACCGCCGGATCCAGCCGCTCGGCACCGGCCACCACGATGCGCAGGCTCTCCAGCATCAGCGGATGCACCTTGGCGTTGCGCACGAACAGTCGTAGGAAGGTGGAGGTGCCGCAAAGCACCGTGGCGCGGTGGGTCGCCACCGCCTTGGCGATGCCGGCCACATCGGTCGGATCGGCCTGGCAGGCCACCGGCAGCCCTTCGATCAGCGGCAGGAATTGGGTCACGGTGAGACCGAAAGCGTGGAACAGCGGCAGCGACGCCATGAAGACGTCGTCGTCCTGGGTGTTGAGCACGTCCGAGGTCTGCTTGAGGTTGGCCATGATGTTTCTATGGCTGAGCATCACCCCCTTGGGCGTGCCCTCGCTGCCACTGGAAAAAAGGATGGCGGCGGTGGCCTCGGGGTCGTGGGCGCGGCTCACCAGCACCTGCAGCATGGCGGTGGGCAGCAGCCGCACCGCCAGCCAGTTCGCCAGCAACTCGGCCTTGCCGATACCGGCGCGAAGCTCCTCCAGATCCACCACCTCGCGTCCGCTGAGCAACTCATCCACCGGCAGGCCGCGCTTCTTCAGGCGTTCGAGAAACCGCCTGGAGGTGTAGACGGTACGGATACCGGCCTGATCCAGCCCGGAGCGCAGCGCCTCGGGCGTGGCGGTGTAATTGAGGTTGACCAGCGTCTTGCCGGCCAGCAGCACCGCCATGTTGGCCAGCATGCCGCCGCTGCTGGTCGGCAGCAGCAGGCCAAGATTGGCCTCGGGCTGCTTACGCATCCGCCGCGCCAGGCAGGCGGCGCCGGTGAGCGCCTGGGCGGCCTTGAGTGGCGCCCCCAGGTCGTCCACCAGGGCCAGGCCGTTGGGTCGCCGCTTGACACTGGCCACCCAGGCGTCGGCCAGCGACGGCAGGCCCTGCATATAGCGCTCCCAGGAGCGGATCGACAATTCGAAGATGCGGCGCTTGAGCACATCGGCCGGGGTGTCCTTGGACAGCGCCTTGCCGAAGGCCACCACCACCTCGCGGTGCAGCGGACTGTCGCGCAGCTCCTTGAGCTTGCTCGAAGAACGCGAGAACTGGCTGCCCCAGAGGCCGCGCAGGTAGAAGGGCACGATCTGCACCTCCGGGCCGACCCGCTCGCAGGCCTTTTCGTAGCCACGGCGGAATTCGCCGAGCTGGCCGGTACGGCTGATGGCGCCTTCGGGGAACAGGCAGACCACCTCCCCCGCACTCAGCAGGCCAGCCACCTGTTCCAGCGCCGCGCCGGCGCCGCTGCCCTGGGCGATGGGCAGGCACCCCATCGCCTTGAGGAAGGGCTTCAGGTACCAGCGCTCATAGATCGACCTGAGCATCACGAAGCGCACCGGCCGCGGACTGGCGATCTGCACCATGGCCCAGTCGACCCAGCTGATGTGGTTGCCCAACAGCAGCACCCCGCCCTGCGCCGGCAGGTTCTGCAGCCCCTGGACCTGGATGCGGTAGTGACGGGTGACCATCAGGCCGAGCAGGAAGCGCACCAGACTCTGGGGCAGCTTCCACACCGTGTAGGCCCCGCCGATCATGGCCACGGCCGCGATCAGCAGGAGCAGCCAGCGACTGTCCAGGCCGAGCAGGGCAATCACCGCGGTGAGTACCAGAAAGCTCAGCATGGCCACGTTCTGCACCCAGTTGTTGGCGGCCAGCACGGTACCGAGCTGGTCTTCGCGGGCATGGAACTGGATCAGGGCATTGAGCGGAACGATGAACAGGCCGCCCATCAGGCCGATGAAGACGAAATTGAGCGCATGCACCAGGGCCGAACTGGGTGCCGGCAGCCACCACAGGCCAAGGGCGATGCCCAGGGCGCCCACCGGGATCAGCCCGGTCTCGATGCGCCCGCGCGAGGCCCGGCTGGCCAGGGACGAGCCGATGGCGATGCCGATCCCGGCGCAGGCCAGGATGCCCTGCAACAGCAGCACGTTGTCGATGCCCAGGTGATCCTTGGCATAGGCCGGAAAGCTCGCCAGCAGCACCTGGCCCACCGACCAGAACACCGCCAGGCCGATGATCGACAGGCGGATCACCGGATTCTCGCCGATCACCGCCAGATTGCGTCGGGCACTGCGTAGCCGCACATAGGCGTGCCAGTCGAACGGCTGCCGCGCCTTGGGTTCTTCCAGGATCGGCAGACGATAGAGCAGCGCCACCTCGGCCAGGCTGCAGAGCACCAGCAGCCAGCCCAGCGGGGCGATGTCCTGCAGGATGGCGTGGGGCGTGGCGTGGTCTTCGCCCAGGTGCAGCTGGAAGAAAGCGGTGAAGACCACGGTGCCGGCCAGGATGGCGATGATGGAGTTGGCCTGCACCAGGCCGTTGCCCTCGGCCAGCCGCTGCTTGCCGAACAGCGCCTTGATATAGCCGTACTTGGCCGGCGAATAGAAGGTCGCCTGGATGGCCAGCAAGAGCGTCATGGCGAAGGCCAGTTCGAACAGCCCGGCGTAATACGCCAGGGTGATGCCGAGGGTAATGGCCACCGCCGCCCAACCGCCGAGGCGCAATACCCGGACCTTGGCGAAGCGATCGGCCACATGGCCGGAGGGACTGAACAGCAGGATGAAGGGCAACAGCATCATGCCGTTGACCAGGGCGGTCAGCACCACCTGGGTGGAACCGTCATAGACCTTGAACACGGTGTTCTGGATGACGATCTTGTGGCCAAGATCGACGAAGGCGTTGAGAAAGACGGCGATCAGGTAGGGCCAGGCCCCCTTGATCCGGTGCAGCTTGTCCATGCGGAGTCTCTTTCGAGCAGGGGAATCCGTAGCCTGAGTGAGGCGCCCTGGCAGCGCAAGCAGCGCCATTGGTCAACAAATATGCGAATCAGGGCTATACAAGCTCGTGAAAGCGAGTATGGTGTGGGCACTGCTACTGCAATAGTTACTCGATACCTGCTTGATGTTGCTTCATTTTCATCTCCTGGCTCGTCTCACTCTCGCATTACAGTCCCGCTAGCGAATGTCTCGCTAACGTGGTTGTTCCCCCTACACCTGGAGATACTCATGTCCAATCGTGAAAATGGCACCGTCAAGTGGTTCAACGATGAGAAAGGCTACGGCTTCATCACCCCGGAAAGCGGCGCCGACCTGTTCGTGCACTACCGCTCCATCGAAAGCGCCGGCTTCAAGAGCCTGAGCGAAGGCCAGAAGGTCACTTTCGTGGCTGTCAAAGGCCAGAAGGGTATGCAAGCTGACCAGGTTCAAGTCGTCTAACGACTGATCCGGTTGCAGAAAGGCCCCGCTTCGGCGGGGCTTTTTCGTTTCTGGGGTTTAGCATTCAAGCCAGCCTTACCACGCTTCACTCCGACCCCCCAGCTGGCAATCAAACGTCCAGGCGCGGCCAACGCCCCTTCCAGCAGGGCGAACGCAATCGTCGCGTAAGGGGTCGAGCGGCATGGATGCCGCGAGAGTCGCGAGGGCCAGGGAAGGCCCTTCGCGGCGAGCCCCTGGAGCGACGATGGAGAGAGCGGACCCCGGCGCAGCCGGGGCCGGATGGCGGGGCAAGCGTTTTTGCTTACTTTTGTGCGGGGCGCGCAGCCGCGATTGAAAAAAGTGAGTCGCCCGGCGGGGCGAAACAAAAGTATCCCCAAAGCACGATAACGAGCTGAGCAACCGCTTTTACCGAAAGCCGGGCTTCACTCAGCCCTTGTCATACGCCCTTTCCAACGCCTCATTGAGTGTCCTTAGCACCTTGACCCGCGCGAATCGCTTGTCGTTGGCCTCCACCAGCGTCCAGGGCGCGATGGCCGTGCTGGTCTGCACCACCATGTCGTTGACGGCCTGGCTGTAGAGATCCCACTTGTCGCGATTGCGCCAGTCGTCCTCGGTGATCTTGAATCGCTTGAAGGGTGTTTCCTCGCGGGCGCGGAAACGCTCCAGCTGGGTGTCCTGGTCGATGGCCAGCCAGAACTTGGCCAGCACGATGCCAGCGTCGTGGAGCTGTTCCTCGAATTCGTTGATCTCGCCATAGGCGCGCTGCCAATCGGCCATGGGCGTCAATTCTTCTACCCGCTCCACCAGCACCCGGCCGTACCAGGAACGATCGAAGATGGTGAAGTTGCCCTGCCGCGGAATGTGCCGCCAGAAGCGCCAGAGATAGGGCTGGGCCAGTTCCTCGTCGCTGGGCGCGGCGACCGGGACGATGCGGTACTGGCGGGGGTCCAGGGCGCCGGTGACGCGGCGGATGGCACTGCCCTTGCCAGCGGCGTCATTGCCCTCGAAGGCCGCCACCAGGGCGTGGCGGCGATACTTCTTGTCGCGCAGCAGCCGGGCCAGGCGCGCCTGTTCGGCGAGCAGCTGATCGTTGTAGTCGGCCTTGTCCAGGCGCTGGGTCAGGTCCATGGCCTCCAGCACACCGCGACCATCCACCGGCGGCGACACCACGGCGGCGGCCCGGCGCTGCTTGCGCGGCTTGTTGGCCAGGGCGCGCTGCAAGGCCTTGAGCAGCACGGTGCCGACGGTCAGGCTGCGAAAGCGCTCGTCGAAGCCGGGCACCACGTGCCAGGGGGCGTAGTCGTGATGGGTGCGGCGCACCACGCGTTCGCCCTGCTTGACGAAGCGGTCGTAGACCCGGGCCTGGCGCCAGTCCAGCGGACTGAGCTTCCAGCCCAGGCGGGGATCGTTCTTGAGGTGCTTCAGACGTTGCTTGAGCTGGCTCTTGGACAGATGGAACCAGAACTTGAGGATCAGCGCGCCCTCGTCCGCCAGCATCCGCTCGAAGCGCTCCGCCTGGTCGATGGCGGCGTCCAGCTCGAAGCGACTGAGCTCCTTGTTGACCCGCGCGTGCAGCATCTGGCTGTACCAGTTGCCGAAGAAGACACCGGTCCGGCCCTTGCCCGGCAGCCGCTGCCAGTAACGCCAGGCAGGCGGATGCTGGCGCTCCTCGACGGTGGGCTGCAGAAAGGTCTCGACCCGGATCAGGCGCGGATCCATCCACTCGTTGAGCAGCTTGACCGTCTCGCCCTTGCCGGCGCCCTCGATGCCATTGATCAGCACGATTACCGGGAAACGCCCCTGCGCCTTGAGTTCGTACTGGGCGGCCAGCAGTGCCTCGCGCAGCTTGGGCAGCTTGGCATCGTAGGTGGCCTCGTCGAGCAGGTGTTCGTTCTCGGCGGCTTCGAACATCCGGATCTCCTCGCTAGGTGGTCGGGCAACTATAGCCCTTCTGACCGGCTCTGCAGCAGACCGTGCCCGGCGCGGATTTCCATGACGGCAATATGACGATTAAATGAAATTTGGCATCTACGGCTGTTGCAGTGGTCTTCACACCATTACGCTCCCGCGCTAGCGGGTGCTGCAGTCTATCTATTGAGGAGAGTTCGATGGCCTTTCGTTTCGATGCGCGGCAACCGGCTGACGAGGAAGTCCGCCGAGTGGTGACGGATCGTCTGGTCCAGGCTGAAGCGTCGCTGGCGAGCGGGACCCCCAAGGGGGTGCACGAGACGCGCAAGCGCCTCAAGGAATTGCGTGCCCTGCTGCGCCTGCTGCACGGCGCCCTCGGCAAGCGCGCCTTCGCCAGTCGCAACCGGCGCCTGCGCGACCTGGGCCGTGAGCTCTCTTCGCTGCGCGACAGCGCCGCCCTGGTGGAGAGCTGGGACAAGCTGGGCGAGTCCGATCGCAAGCGTTTCGCCTCGCCCGCCATGAAGCGCGTACGCCAGCGCCTGCAGGAGCGCGCCGACCAGCAGATCGCCGCGGCCAGCGGTCATCCCGAACTGCTCGACGAACTGGCGGCCCTGCGCGAGGAGGTAGCCGGCTGGAAGCTCTCCGGAAAGGGCTTCGCCCTCTTCACCCGAGGACTGGAAGACAACTACAAGGCCGGGCGCCAGGCGCTCAAGACCGCTCGCGACAAGCCCACCGACGAGACCCTGCACGACTGGCGCAAGCGAGTGAAGGATCACTGGTACCACACCCAGTTGCTCGCCGCGGCCTGGCCGGCGGAATTCAAGACGCGCCAGAAGAGCCTCAAGCGCCTCTCGGAATACCTGGGCGACGACCACGACATGGCGGTGATGCAGCAGCTGCTGGAAAGCGAGCCGACGCTGTTCGGCGCCAGCAACACCCGCCAGGCCATCGGCGAAAGCCTGGCCCTGCAACGCGAGCGCCTGCGGGTGAAAGCCTTTTCCCTGGGCCTGCGCCTCTACCTCGACAAGCCCACTACCCTCGCCGAGCGCTGGCGCGATCTCTGGCGCCTGGCTAGCCACCCTTATGCACCCCGCAAGGCCAAGGGCAAATCCAAGGCGGCACCGGCTGGATTGCTGCCGCATCTGGTCGAAGAATCCCGTACCTGAGGGCCTGCTCGGGGGATTTGTCGCCCGTGGTGGTGGTCCAAGCCAGGACATACCACCACGACGAGGTCTCGCGCGATGAAATCCAAGCTGCTCGCTTCCCTGTTTGCCTGTTCCGTCCTGGCCAGCACCGCGGCCCTGGCCGACCAGCCCGGTGCTGACTGGATGCCCATGAACGACGTCAAGTCCAAGCTCATGGAGCAGGGCTATACCTCGATCAGCAAGATCGAAGCCGATGACGGTCAGTGGGAAGGCGAAGGCATGAAGAAAGATGGTATGAAGTACGACTTCCATGCCGACGCCAAGACCGGCAAGATCACCAAGGAAAAGATGGACATGTGATCTCTCGGGATCTGGCCAGACGGCCAGGTCCCCTTCGCCCTACCATCTCCTCCCGCACCCTCTTCGTCCGGTTGGCCCGTCCTGAGCCGCCTTTCTTCACCTAGGAACCTCCATGTACAGTACCGCTTTGGTCGAGCTGCTGCGCACCCACGAGCGGGCGCTGCTCGACGCCTGGATCGGCGCCCAGCGCGCCGCCGGCATGCGCGTCGACCTGCTCGACGAAACCACCATCCTGGCCAATTCCGCCGAGTTCCTGCGGCGGATTACGGTAGCCGCGGCTCAGGGTCTCGGGGACTTGCGCGAGCCGCACTGGCAGCCGGTACGGGCGCTGCTGGAGCGCTTCTCCTTCGACCAGAGCCGAGCGGGCCTGACGCCTTCGCAGACGGCGACCTTCGTCTTCTCGCTCAAGGAACCGCTGTTCACCCTGATCCAGAACGAGTGTGACGATCCCCTCGCCGAAATCTGGGCCGCCACCCGGCTGATCGACGACCTCGGCCTGTACAGCATGGAAAGCTACATGACGGGTCGCGAGACGGTGATCCGCGAGCAGCAGGAAAGCATGCTGGAGCTGTCCACCCCCGTGGTGGAGCTGTGGGACGGCATCCTGGCCATTCCGTTGATCGGCGCGCTGGACAGCAACCGCACCCAGGTGGTGATGGAGTCGCTGCTGGAAAAGATCGTCCAGACCGAATCCGACATCGCCATCATCGACATCACCGGTGTGCCCACGGTGGATACCATGGTCGCCCAGCACCTGCTCAAGACCGTGACCGCCGCGCGGCTGATGGGCGCCCAGTGCATCATCAGCGGCATCCGCCCGCAGATCGCCGCCACCATCGTCCACCTGGGCGTGGAACTCGGCGATGTGATCACCAAGGCGTCCCTGGCCGATGCCTTCCGCCTGGCCTTGCGCCAGCAGGGCGTGCGCCTGGCCGCCCCGACCGTGCGCTGAGGAGCCCGCCATGATCGACCGGATTCCCATCCTCAAGCTGGGCCCCTTCCTGTTGCTGAGCATCCAGGTGGACATGCACGACCAGCTGGCGCTGGACCTGCAGGAAGACCTCACCGAGCAGATCGTCCGGCACAAGGCCAAGGGCGTGCTCATCGACATCTCGGCCCTGGAAATCGTCGATTCCTTCATTGGCCGGATGCTGTCCCATATCGCCCAGGTATCGCGCATCCTCGATGCCAAGGTGATCGTGGTCGGCATGCAGCCGGCGGTGGCCATCACCCTGGTGGAACTGGGGCTGTCGCTGGATGGCATCGCCACGGCGCTGAACATGGAAAAGGGCATGCGCCGCTTGGAAGCCATGGTCGCCGACGACGAATCGCTGGAGGAGTCAGAGAGTGGCGAAGATGCAGACGCTTCCACTCCGCCAGGAGACTGACATCGTGCTGATCCGTCAGCAGGTGCGCAAGGTCGCCGAAGCCATCCGTCTGGGGCTGATCTCCCAGACCAAGATCGTCACCGCGGCCAGCGAGATCGCGCGTAATGGTCTGGTCTACGGCCTGGGCGGCGAGTGCCTGATCGAGGAGACGGTGCGGGCCGGCAAGCCGGCGATCCGCCTAGTGATCCGCGACAACGGTCCGGGCATCGCCGACCTCGACCGCGCCATGGTCGATGGCTACACCTCGGGCAAGGGCCTGGGGCTGGGGCTGTCCGGTTCGCGACGGCTGGTGGACGACTTCCATATCGATAGCCAGCCCGGCCAGGGCACGACCGTCGAATTGTGGAAGTGGCGATGAACGAGCAGCCGTGCAGCCTGGTGCTGCCGGTGACCAGCACGGTCCATGTCGATGCCGCGCGGCGCGCCCTGGTGCGGCTGGCGGGCACCGTCACCACTGACGAAACCCTGCTCGGGCGGCTGACCATCGTCGCTCAGGAACTGGGTTATAACCTGATCCGCCATGCGGGTCACGGCGAGCTTTTCGCGACGCTGGGCGCCGAAGGCGTGCTCGATGTCCTGGCGGTTGATCGCGGCCCAGGCATGCACGACGTCGCCCGCTGCCTGACCGATCACTACAGCACCGCGGCCACCCTGGGGGCAGGTCTCGGAGCGATCCGCCGGCAATCCGATGTCTTCGATATCCACTCGCGACCGGGTCAAGGGACCGTGGTGCTGGCGCGCTTTCATCTCGCTGGGGCACCCAGTACCCGGCTGCAGCATGGTGCCCTCTGCACGCCGCACCCCGAGGAGCAGGTCTGTGGCGACACCTGGGCGGTCAGCGGGCGTCGCCTGCTGGTATGCGATGGCCTGGGACACGGCCAGCAGGCCGCCGCGGCCAGTCGCCGGGCGCGGGAGCTGTTCCTGCGCCAGGGCACGCACCTGCCCCTGCAGCGGCTGATGGAAAATCTGCATCAGGCCCTGATGGAAACCCGCGGCGCGGCCCTGGCCCTCGCCGAGCTGGACCCCGATCAGGGTCAGGTGAGCTTCTGTGGCATCGGCAACATCGCCGGGCGCCTGCTTGGCAACACCTCGCGCAGTCTGGTGTCTAACAATGGCACCCTGGGCTACCGGATCGGTCGGATCCAGACCTTCACCTACCCTTGGACGCCAGGCACCCTGCTGGTGTTGAACTCCGACGGACTGACCTCCAAGGTCGGCCTGGGCGAGCACTCCGGGCTCGGGGCGCGCCATCCCGCGCTGATCGCAGCGCTCCTGCATCGTGACTTCCGGCGTCTTTCCGACGATGCCACCGTTTTGGTACTCAAGCATGTTTGACGCCCTGCCCCTGCTGACCCTTCCCTTGCGCAGCGAGCAGGACATCGTGCACTGCCGCCAGGCGGCCAAACGCCTGGCCGCGGCCCTGGAATGGCCGGTACTGGAGCAGATCCGCCTGGCTACCGCGGTCTCGGAGCTGGCGCGCAACATTCATCAGTACGCGGGCAGCGGCCATTTCGACTTCGCCCTGCTGTGCGGCGACGACCAGCGGCTACGTGGGCTACAGGTCCGCGCCCTCGACCAGGGCCCGGGTATCGCCGAGCTGGAGGCCATCCGCGACGGCAGCTATCGCTCCAGCACCGGCATGGGCATCGGCCTGCGCGGCGCCCAGCGGCTGTTCGACGAGTTCGATCTCCAGACCTCCCCTGCCGGCACCCGGATCACCGCCTGTAAGTACCAGGCGCCGCGGCCCTGGCCCGAGCAGGACGTGCTACGCGCCCTGGTCGTCGAATTGCAAGGCAGTACGCCGCCCGATCCCTATCAGCAGATCCGCCTGCAGAGCGAAGAGCTGCTGCTGACCAACACCGAGCTGCAATTGCGCCAGTCGGAGCTGGAGGTCACCAACAAGGAGCTGGAAAACACCAATCAGGGCGTGGTGGCGCTCTATTCGGAACTGGAAAAAGCTACCCAGGAACTCAAGGAGGCCAGCGAGGCGAAGACCCGTTTCTTCTCCAACATGACCCATGAATTCCGTACCCCGATCAACATCATCGAGAACGTCGCCAAGCTGCTCGCCAGTGGTGTGGATGGCGCGCTCAATGCCGAGCAGCAGCGCCAGGTACGCTTCATCAGCGACGCCGCGCTGGAGCTGGCCAATCTGGTCAGCGAGTTGCTGGCGCTGGCCGAGGTGCAGTCCGGCCGCCTGACCATCGTGCCCCAGCCGTTCCAGCTGGGCGCCTTCATCGAGCGCCTCGACCAGTTCGCCATGGCCCTGGCGCCGCGCTATCCTCAAGTCAGCTTCAGCGTCGCCCCGCCGCCGGCGGAGGTGCTGCTGGAAACCGACGAGAGCCGGCTGTTCCAGGTGCTGCGCAATCTGATCTCCAACGCCTTCAAGTACACCCCCCAGGGGCAGGTGCGCATCCAGGTGTTCCAGCCGGACGACGCCACCCTGGAATTCCTGGTGGAAGACAGCGGGATCGGCATCGCCGAGGAAGACCAGCAGAAGATCTTCGAGGAGTTCGAGCGCATCCGCTCGCCGCACCTGACCCATATCGAAGGCACAGGCCTGGGCCTGCCCCTGGCCCAGCGCCTGGCCGTGCTGCTCAAGGGCGAGTTGTCCCTCGACAGCCTGGTCGGACGGGGCAGTCGCTTCACCCTGCGGCTGCCCCGTCGCTACGTCAGTGACGCGGAGGCCGGACAGGAGCTGGATCTCAGCAACCTGACCGTGCTGGTGATCGAAGACAACGAAGGCGATCGCTATCTGGTCCGTCGCACCCTCGAACGCCTCAACCCGGTCCTGCTGGAGGCCGACAGCGCCCGTAGCAGCTTGGATCGCCTCAATGCCGTGCGCCCGGACATCATCATCCTCGACCTCGATCTGCCGGACATCAACGGCGAAGACCTGCTCGCCAGCATGGACTGGAGCATGCATCGCCGGGTGCTGATCAACACCGCCCAGCCACTGGACGAGGCCGGTCGCCTGCGGCTGCAGGACTATTGCCGCGCCATCCTGTTCAAGCACGCCCCCGATCATGCCGAACGGTTGCTCGCCGAAGTCTGCGCCCTGGCGCGGAGCCTGACCGATGACTAGCCCTGTGCGGCGTATCCTCATCATCGATGACACCGAGGCCAATCGCTATGTGCTGCGCAAGATCCTGGAAGGTCAGCCGCACTACCAGGTGCTCGAAGCGGCCAGCGGCACCGCCGGGCTGGCGCTGATCGACGCGTCGGTCGAGCTGGTGATCATCGACGTCAACCTGCCGGACACCACCGGCTTCGAACTGATCCAGGCCATCGAGCACAAGCTGGGCTGGGGTCGCCTGCCCGCCATCATCAACATCTCGGCCACCTTCGTGTCCGGCCTCGACCGGGCGCAGGGCTTCAATACCGGCGCCCAGGCCTATCTGATCCATCCGATCAGTCCGGAAGAGGTGCTGGCCACCGTCGGTGCCCTGCTCAAGGCCAGTTCCCGGGTCGGACACATGGAGCAGCAGCGCAATTCGGCCATCGCCCGCAGCGAGAATCTGCAGGCGGAAAAGGTCATGCTCGAACGCTTCATGAGATCGCTCAACCATGACCTGCGCTCACCGCTCACCGCCGCCACCATGGTGGTCAACCTGATGCAGCGCAGTCCGGCGCGGCGTACCGACGATCTCCTGCAGACGCTGCACGACAATCTGCAGCGGATGAACCAGATGATCACCGACGTGCTGGACATCAGTCACATGAGTCTGGGCGGCGGCGTCCGCCTCAACGGCGATCCCCTGGTGCTGGGGCCACTGCTGGAAGAGGCGGCGGCCAATCTGCGCCTGCAATTCAGCAATGCGCTCGACCTTCGGCTGGAGACGCCCGAGCTGGAGGTGCTCTGGGACAGGTACGCCTTCCTGCGTATCTTCGACAACCTGGTGCTCAACGCCGCCAAGCATGGCCAGAGCGGTACGCCGATCCAGGTGCGCCAGCAGCGGATCGGGGAGCGGGTGGTACTGGAATTGCGCAACCTCGGCCAGTTCCCCGACGAGGTCCTGGCCAATCTGGCCACGCCCTATTTCATCTCCACCCGCAGCGACAAACGCGGCTGGGGTCTGGGCCTGCCCATCGTCAAGGCGCTCAGCGAAAGCTTTGGTGGCGAGGCGCGCTTCGCCAACGGCGCGGGCGAGGTGATCATCACCCTGCACCTGCCGTTGCGGCTGGCCTAGCGGTTTTCGGGACGCGGTACCGCTAGTTGTAGGTTGGGCTGAGCGCAGCGAAGCCCAACACCACCACGGCACCCTGCCTTGTTGGGCTTCGACAATGAAGCTGTCTCAGCCCAACCTACCCTTGCCCTCAGAACTCGATCTGCACATCCCCCTTCGGAATGCTGCAGCAGGACAGGATGTAGCCTTCGGCTTCATCTTCCTCGGTGATGCCACCATTGTGGTCCATGACCACCTCGCCGCTCTTCTTGAGCACCTTGCAGGTCCCGCAGATGCCCATGCCGCAGGCCTTGGGAATGTGCAGGCCAAGCTTGGCGGCGGCGCCGTGGATGGTCTCGCCGGGGCCGATGTTGATGCTCTTGTCGCTCTCGGTGAACGAGATCAGGCACTGGGCTTCCAGGGGAATCGGCGGCAGGTCGGCGGCGGCTTCGGCCTGTTCGGCGGCCTCGACCTTGGCTTCCGGCGGCGTCGCGCCGAAGGATTCCTCGTGGTAGCGGGTCATGTCGAAGTCCAGCTCGCGGAGCATGGCCTTGACGGCGTTCATGTAGGGCGTGGGGCCGCAGCAGAAGATCTCGCGCTCGCGGAAGTCCGGTGCCATCAGCTCCAGCATGCGGCGATCGAAGTAGCCACGGAAGCCGGCCCAGGATTCGCCATGCTCGGTGCGCTCGCACACCAGGTTCAGGGCGAAGTTGTCGATCCGGGCAGCCATGTGCTCCAGCTCGCCCTGATAGATGATGTCGCGCGGGGTACGGGCGCTGTGCACGAAGACCATATCGACGCTGGCGTTGGTGTCGTAGAACCAGCGCGCCATGGACATCACCGGGGTGATACCCACGCCGCCGGAGAGGTAGAGCACCTTGTCGGCCGGGTAGTCGATGGCGTTGAACAGGCCGACCGGGCCATGCACGGCCAGGTTCTCACCGACCTTGAGGTTGTCGTGCAGCCAGTTGGACACCAGGCCGCCCGGCACGCGCTTGACGGTAATGGAGAAGCTGTAGGGCACCGAAGGCGAACTGGAGATGGTGTAGGAACGCATCACCTGCTTGCCATCGATCTCCAGTTCCAGGGTCACGAACTGGCCCGGCTTGAAGAAGTACATCAGCGGAATTTCGGCCGTGAAGCAGAAGGTGCGCACGTCCCAGGTTTCCTGGATTACCTTGACGCAGCGCACGGGATGGCGGCCATTGGTCCAGGTCTGGGTGGTAACAGGGTTGATGAAAGTGTTCATGGCGCACCTCGACTGCCACTGGGGCTATTGGCGGCGATTCTGTGAGGGCCCCACGACCGCCACTTTCCCAATCGCGACATCCACATGCCGATGGCGACCGGCCCAGCAACGGCAAGGGCTGGGGCGTCGTGAACAGCGTCGGCCATGTCGCCCATGAGCAAGGCCCTCTCCCGGCTCCGGCCCCACACTCCGCCCCAAGCCGAACCTGAACAGCGCGCGACGGGCGAAGTCTGGGATCATTCGGCGCTCCCGCCCCGTCGGCCGTAAAAGCCTTGCAGTACCGTGACCAACCACTTTCGCCACCCATCGCGGTGGCCACGAGGATGTACGATGGACGTCAGCACCTTGAGTTTGGGCGACCCTCTCGATCCGGCCCGCAAGGCCACGGCCGAGATGCTGCGCACCCGCGAGCGCACCTATTCCCTGCCCCAGCCCTTCTACAACGACGAGCGCCTGTTCCAGATCGACATGCAGGAGATCTTCGGCAAGGAGTGGCTGATCGCCGGCATGACCTGCGAGATCCCCACCAAGGGCAACTTCATCACCCTGCAGCTGGGCGACAACCCCATCCTGGTGATCCGTGGCGCCGAGGGCAAGATCCACGCCTTCCACAACGTCTGCCGTCACCGCGGCTCGCGCCTCTGCGTGAGCGACAAGGGCAAGGTCGCCAAGCTGGTCTGCCCCTACCACCAGTGGACCTACGAGCTGGACGGCCGCCTGCTGTTCGCCGGCACCGAGATGGGCGCCGACTTCAACATGGCCGACTTCAACCTCAAGCCGATCCACGTCAAGACCGCTGGCGGCTACATCTTCATCTCCCTGGCCGATGAACCGCCGGCCATCGACGACTTCCTGCGTACGCTCGAGCACTACATGGAGCCGTACGACATGGAGAACGCCAAGGTCGCGGTACGCACCGACCTGGTCGAGCAGGCCAACTGGAAGCTGGTGCTGGAAAACAACCGCGAGTGCTATCACTGCAGCGGTTCCCACCCCGAATTGCTGAACACCCTGCTGGAATGGGACGACGTCACCGATCCGCGTGCCTCCCAGGCGTTCAAGGACCAGGTCGCCGCCTGCACCAGTCGCTGGGACGCCGACAACATCCCCTATGCCCACGCCAGCTTCGGCCTGCGCAACCGCATCGTGCGCATGCCGCTGCTCGCCGGTACCGTGTCCATGACCCTGGACGGCAAGCCCGGCTGCAAGAAACTCATGGGTCGCATCAAGGACCCGGACCTGGGTTCCATGCGCATCCTGCACCTGCCGCACTCCTGGAACCACTGCATGGGCGATCACATGATTGTCTTCACCGTCTGGCCGCTGGGTCCGACCGAGACCGTGGTGACCACCAAGTGGCTGGTACACAAGGATGCCGTGGAAGGCGTCGACTACGATCCGGTCAACCTGCGCAAGGTCTGGGATGCCACCAACGACCAGGATCGTCGCCTGGCCGAGGAAAACCAGCGCGGTATCAACTCCAAGGCCTACCAGCCGGGTCCCTACTCAAAGACTTACGAATTCGGCGTGATCAACTTCATCGACTGGTACAGCGAGCGCCTGCTCAACAACCTCGGCGAAGAGGCGCCAGCCGGCCATCTGCGCCAGGTCAGCGGCGACTGAAGACGGTAGGTTTTTCATCACCCATGGAGCCGCAAGGGCTCCATGGGCATTTCAATAATCTGTCTTTATGGCAATGCGGTTTTTTGACGCACCCTTTTTCCACGCCTTTATTCTAAAACATCACATAAAGTTGTGAGCCTGGTCACATTTTGTACCCTCTCCACAGGCTCATCATGACTCTTCGCTCGCTGTCCATCGCTACTCGCAATCTGCTCTGTTTTGGCATTCTTGCGACACTTGTCGCCGCCCTCGGCTTGTTCGGCTGGTTCCAGTTGGCGCAAATCCGCCAGTTGGGGCACCAGGTAGAACAGCGCCATATTCCCACGCTCGTCGCTGCTAATGATTTGGGACTGCTGCTGGCGCGAACCCGCATCGAAACCCTGCGTCTGCTGGCCATGCCCGATGCCGAAACCCTGGCCAACACCCGCAAGAAGCTGGACGGCCTGAGTACCGACGTCCAGGCCGCCTTCGGGCGCTATCAGCAAGGCGCGCTATCGCCACAGAGCCGGCAGGCACTGGACGATCTGCGCCAGGTGCACCGGGAATACATGCACGGTGTGCGGCAATTGGCCGACCTGGCCAGTGCCGGCCAGATGGCCGAGGCGCGCCAGGTAGTCCAGCAGAGCATGGCACAGCTGGGTATCCGGATGAATGCCAGCATCGAGACGCTGCGCAACGCGGTTCAGCAGGATATCCATCTTGCCAGTACCGAGGCCGATACCGCCTATGAGCGCTCAAACGGCGTGACCGGGCTGGCGATCCTGCTAGCTCTGAGCCTCACCGGGTTGCTCGCCTGGCGTCTGACACGTAGCGTCGCCCGCCCCATCGCCCAGGCAGTGGCGGCAGCCCGTACCATCGCCGCGGGTGATCTGACCCAGGCGCTGGATAGCCGTGGTAGGGACGAGGCGGCTCAGCTGCTGCAGGCCATGCAGCAGATGCAGACCCAGTTGCGCGAGACCCTCGCGCACATTGGCGATTCGGCCACTCAGCTGGCTTCGGCCGCCGAGGAGATGACCGCGGTGACTCAGGAAGGCGCCCACGGCTTACGCCAGCAGAACAGCGAGATCGAGCTAGCAGCCACCGCCGTCACCGAGATGAGCCAGGCGGTCGAAGAGGTCGCCGGCAATGCCGGCTCGACCTCCACCGCGTCGCGCCAGGCCGCCCAGACGGCGGCCCAGGGCCAGCGCCAGCTGGATGAGACCCTCGGAGCCATCGAAGCCCTCACCGACCAGGTCCTTGGCGCCAGTGCCCAGGCCCGTGAGCTGGAAAGCCAGACTCGCGACATCAGTCAGGTACTGGACGTGATCCGTGCGGTGGCCGAGCAGACCAATCTGCTGGCGCTCAACGCCGCCATCGAAGCCGCCCGAGCCGGTGAGGCGGGCCGCGGCTTCGCCGTGGTGGCCGACGAGGTACGGGCCCTGGCCAAGCGCACCGGGGACTCGACCAGCGAGATCGAGAAGATGATCGGCAGTATCCAGCAGGGCACTGGCCAGACCGTCGATGCGCTGCTGAGCAGTGCCGATCAGGCACGCCTGACCCGGGAACAGGCCCAGGCGGCCAATGCCGGCCTCGCTGCCATCGCAGGTGCGGTATCCGGCATCGACGAACGCAACCTGCTGATCGCCAGCGCTGCCGAGCAGCAGGCCCAGGTGGCCCGTGAAGTGGATCGCAACCTGGTACGCATCCGCGACCTCTCGGTGCAGACTGCCGCCGGCGCCGAGCAGACCTACAGTGCCAGCCAGCAGATGGCGGCACTGGCGGATACCCTCAGCGGCCAGGTGCAGCGCTTCCAGTTCTAGTAGCAGATCGAACATGGCGAATGGTCAGCCCGGACGCCGTGTCGGTGCCTAGATCCGATTTAAGACGAATGACCATCAAGTCACGGCGGTCCTAGCCGTTACAAGGGGCCTCAATCTTCACCGGGGCTGCCGCCGTGACCTTTCGTTCCTTCTCCATCGCCATCCGCAGTGTGCTGTGTTTCGGCCTCCTGGCCATCCTCGTGGCCAGTCTGGGCCTGTTCGGGCTGCTGCAACTGTCGCAGATCCGTACCCAGGGTCAGGTAATCGAGACCAACAACGTTCCCAGCATCGTCGAAGCCGATAACCTGGCCCTGCAACTCGCCCGGACCCGGGTCGAGGTGCTACGCCTGCTGGCGATTCCGGATGCCGCCACCGTCGCCGCCACGCGCAAGAAGATCGATGGCATCAACGCCGACATCGAAGCCGGTTTCGGTCGCTATGAAAAACTCATCAGCGCTGATCGTGAGCGCCAGGCCTTCGACGCCCTGCGCCAGATCCAGCGCGACTACAGCCGTTACACGGGCCAACTCGCCGATCTCATCAATGCCGGCAAGCTCGACGATGCCCGTAGCCTGATCCAGACCAGCATGGCCCAGCTCGGTGCGCAGATGAACGAGCGCACCGAAGCCCTGCGCAAGATCAACCAGGAAGACATCAAGGCCGCCTCCCAGAACTCCAGCGACACCTACACCCAGGCCACCTCCATCACCTGGATGGTCATCGCCCTGGCCCTGAGCCTGACCGTGCTGCTGGCCTGGCGCCTGACCCTGAGCATGACCCGGCCCATCGCCGAAGCCGTCGCCGCCGCCCGGACCATCGCCAGCGGCGACCTGACCCAGACCCTGGACACCCGTGGTCACGACGAGGCCGCCCAGTTGCTGCAGGCCATGCAGCAGATGCAGGCCAACCTACGCGATACCCTGGGTCACCTGGGCCATTCCGCTACTCAGCTGGCCTCGGCCGCCGAGGAAATGACCGCGGTCATGCAGGAGAGCGCCCATGGCCTGCAGCAGCAGAACAGCGAGATCGAGATGGCGGCCACCGCCGTCACCGAGATGAGCCAGGCGGTGGACGAGGTGGCCGGCAATGCCACCTCCACCTCTTCCGAATCGCGCCAGGCCGCCGATACCGCACGTCAGGGCCAGCGTCAGCTGGGCGATACCCTGGGCGCCATCGAGGTACTCACCGAAAACGTACTGGGCGCTAGCGAACAGGCCCGCCAGCTGGCCGAACAGACCCGCAACATCAGCCAGGTGCTGGACGTCATCCGCGCGGTCGCCGAACAGACCAACCTGCTGGCGCTCAACGCCGCCATCGAAGCCGCCCGTGCCGGTGACGCCGGTCGGGGGTTCGCCGTGGTCGCCGACGAGGTCCGCGCCCTGGCCCATCGCACCGGCGAGTCCACCCGCGAGATCGAAGGCATGATCGGCAGCATCCAGCAGGGCACCGGCCAGACCGTCGATGCGCTGCTGACCAGCGCCGACCAGGCGCGCCAGACCCGCGAGCAGGCGCAGTCGGCCAACGCCGCCCTGGCCGCCATCGCCCAGTCGGTGTCGGGCATCGACGAGCGCAACCTGGTGATCGCCAGCGCGGCCGAAGAGCAGGCCCAGGTGGCCCGCGAGGTGGACCGCAATCTGGTGCGCATCCGCGATCTGTCGGTGCAGACCGCCGCCGGCGCCGAACAGACCCGCGCCGCCAGCCAGCAGCTCTCCGAACTGGCGGTGGAACTCAACGGCCAGATCCGCCGCTTCCGCGTGTGACCTGGCCGGCAGGGACGCTCCTGCCGAACGCGGTCGCGGTGGCAAAACAGAAAGGCGCCCGCTACGCTGGCGCCTTCGCCCACCGCGCCCCTCTCGCATGAGCTACCGCTACGTCATCTTCGACTTCGACGGCACCCTGGCGGACAGCCTGCCCTTTCTGCTGAGCTGCCTCGGCGAGCTGGCGCGAACCCATGGCTTTCGCCAGCCGGCGCCGGAGGAGTGGCCGCAGCTGCGCGCCGCCTCCCTGACCGGCCTGCTCGACAGCCTGGGCATCCCGCTGTGGCGCGTACCGCGGATCGCCCGTCACTATCGCCGCCTGCTGGCCCAGCGGGGCGACCAGGTCGCTCCCTTCGCCGAGATCCCCCAGGCACTCGACCAGTTGCAGACCAGCGGACTGCAGCTGGGGCTAGCGACTTCCAATTCCGCCGCCGCGGTCCACCAGGTACTGCCCCAGGCCGGACATCTGTTCCCCGATGGCGAATTCGATATTCCCCTGCTGGGCAAGGCGCGGCGCCTGGCGCGCCTGATCCGCCGGCAGGGCGTCGCGCCGGCCGATGCGCTCTATGTGGGCGACGAGCTACGCGATCTCCAGGCCGCGCGCCGCGCGGGTCTGGGCTGTGCTGCAGTGGCCTGGGGCTATGGTTGCCCGACCACCCTACGAGCGCAGCGCCCCGATCTCTTTTTCGAACAGCCAGCCGAGCTGCTCCGGCTGACGTCCTCTCCCTGCTGAAGGAATGCCCATGAAGTCTCTGTTGCTGGTCGCTGGTCTCTGTCTGAGCGGTGTGCTGCACGCCGCCGAACTGCAGGTGCGAGTGGAGACGGTCGATGCCTCGGGAGGCCAGCTGCTGCTGGCGGTGTTCGCCAGCGAAGACGCCTGGAAGGAACACAAGACACCCGTGGCCCAGGCCCATATCGCCGCCCAGCCAGGTGTCCAGGAACAGCGCTTCGAGCTGCCACCCGGGCGCTATGCCGTATCGGTCATCCACGACAGCAACAGCAACAGCACGCTGGATACCAATTTCATCGGCATGCCCACCGAACAATACGGCTACAGCAACAATCCGCCGCTACGCATGCGCATGGCCACCTTCGAGGAATGTGCCTTTACCCTGCCAGCGGCTGGCCTGCAGCAACAGGTGACGCTGCGCTAGCGAGTGGCTTCATGCACAGGCTTCCAAACAGAAAATCAACAGACTTACCCACAGGTCATTTAGCGGCGACGGCTAAGCTACGCGCTGAACAAGAGTGGATAACTCTCTGGGCCTACGCAAGAAATCCCTTGACTTGAGAATATCGCAGGAAACTGGTCATTATTTGATCAATTCTCTGCAAGCCGCGTCAGTCATGGCCTTCAGGACAGAACGAACAACCTATCCACAGGCCTATGCAGCTCTATTGTGGGTTGTGGAAAACCCCCAAAAATGAATTGATCATTTTTTGTACAATCCTCTGCAAGCCTTGCCAACCCTGGCCTACAGGGTGAGTCCCACATCTTTTCCACAGGCACGCACACAGTAGATGTGGGAAACCGGGCAATAGCGGCGTCACTCCGCTCTTCCTCCGAGTCGTTCCATATTGGCTATTTTTTGATCGATTTTAGCCTGGCTTCCGTCCCTTGAGTTGCTGACAACTTGCCCAAGGCTTATCCACAGCCTTTACCTGTCAGGCAATGACGGCAAAGGACGCTTTCGTACGCGGGTTGACTGATCTGATCACCGCGTACCGAATTCGATCAACAAGGCAAACTCTGCTGCAGGCCTTCTGGTACGGGCCTTTGCGTCTAGAGCGAACAGACTGCCCACAGAGTTATGCACAGGCCCAGGGTCGTTCAAGCATAAAAAAAGACCGCCTAAGCGGTCTTTTTGAAGCGCAGGTGCATGCTCAACGCGCAGTGCGCACGCTATCCGACAGCTGCTTGCAGAGCCCGAGCACGCCATCGATGGCGGCACCGGAGGATTCGGCCTTGGCGATCTGATCGACGAAAGCCGAGCCCACCACTACGCCATCGGCGATCCGAGCGATCACTCGGGCCTGTTCCGGGGTACGGATACCAAAGCCGACCGCCAGGGGCAGGTCGGTAAAGCGCCGCAGACGTGCCACGGCAGCCTCGACATGCTCCGTGGTAGCCGAACCGGCCCCGGTCACGCCGGCGACGGAAACGTAGTAGACGAAACCGGAACTGGTATTGAGTACTCGCGGCAGGCGGGCGTCATCGGTGGTCGGCGTGGTCAGGCGAATGAAGTCGATGCCGGCGGCCTGGGCGGGCAGGGCCAGCTCGGCGTCATGCTCGGGCGGCAGGTCGACCACGATCAGGCCATCCACGCCAGCCTCGGCGGCTTCCGCCAGGAAGCGCTCCACGCCATAGCGGTGAATGGGGTTGTAGTAGCCCATCAGCACCAGTGGCGTCTCCCGCTCTTCGCGGCGGAAGTCCCGCACCATCTCCAAGGTCTTGGCCAGGTTCTGGCCACCCTGCAGGGCACGCAGGGCAGCAGCCTGGATGGCCGGACCGTCGGCCATGGGATCGGTGAAGGGCATGCCCAGCTCGATGACGTCGGCACCGGCCGCCGGCAGGCCCTTGAGGATCGCCAGGGCAGTGTCATAGTCCGGGTCGCCTGCGGTGGTGTAGGTGACCAGGGCCGCGCGGCCCTCGGCCTTCAGCGCGGCGAAACGGGTTTCCAGGCGGCTCATAGCTTGTCTCCCAGGTGGCTCATCACGGTCTGCATGTCCTTGTCGCCGCGGCCCGAGAGGCAGATCACCATGAGGTGGTCCTTGGGCAGGTGCGGAGCGCGCTTGTAGGCCTCGGCCAGGGCGTGAGCCGTTTCCAGCGCCGGGATGATGCCTTCCAGGCGGCAGGTCTGGTGGAAGGCCTTGAGTGCCTCGTCATCGTTGATCGGCACGTATTCCACGCGCTTCACGTCGTGCAGGTGGGCGTGCTCCGGGCCGATGCCGGGATAGTCCAGGCCAGCGGAAATAGAGTGGGCGTCGATGATCTGGCCATCGTCGTCCTGCAGCAGGAAGGTGCGGTTGCCGTGCAGTACCCCGGGCACCCCGCCGTTGAGGCTGGAGGCATGCTTGTTGGTGTCCACGCCGTGCCCGCCGGCCTCGACGCCGACGATGGCGACGTCGGTGTCATCGAGAAATTCGTGGAACAGGCCCATGGCATTGGAGCCGCCGCCGACGCAGGCGATCAGGCTGTCGGGCAGGCGTCCTTCCTTCTCCAGGATCTGCGCGCGGGTCTCGCGACCGATCACCGCCTGGAAATCGCGGACCATGGCCGGATAGGGGTGCGGACCGGCCACGGTGCCGATCAGGTAGAAGGTGTCGGCAACGTTGGTCACCCAGTCGCGCAGGGCCTCGTTCATGGCGTCCTTGAGGGTGCCGGTACCGGACGTGACCGGAATCACCTCGGCACCCAGCAGCTTCATGCGGAAGACGTTGGCCTGCTGGCGGTCGATGTCGGTGCTGCCCATGTAGATGACGCAGGGCAGGCCGAAGCGCGCGGCGACGGTAGCGGTAGCCACTCCGTGCATGCCGGCACCAGTCTCGGCGATGATGCGGGTCTTGCCCATGCGCTTGGCCAGCAGGATCTGGCCAATGCAGTTGTTGATCTTGTGCGCGCCGGTGTGGTTCAGCTCTTCGCGCTTGAGATAGATCTTGGCGCCGCCGAAGTGCTCGGTCAGGCGCTCGGCGAAGTACAGCGGATTGGGCCGACCGACGTAGTCGCGCTGGAAATAGGCCAGCTGCTCGAGAAACGCCGGATCTTCCATGGCGGTCTCGTATTCGCGCTGCAGATCGAGGATCAGCGGCATCAGGGTTTCGGCGACATAGCGGCCACCGAACTGGCCGAACATGCCTTGAGCGTCGGGGCCCTGGCGATAAGCGGTCTGGGTCATGGGATTCTCCTGCGAAGATGGATCTACCTTACCTGCTTGAGTGCTGGCGATAAATCGATAAGATCGCGATGACCTGTCAGGAAACCTCACAGATGAGCGATCCCCGCGACTTACCACCCCTGAATGCCCTGCGCGCCTTCGAGGCCACTGCCCGCCTGGGCGGAATGAGTCGTGCCGGTGACGAGCTGCATGTGACCCATGGTGCTGTGAGCCGGCAAATACGTGCGCTGGAGGAACAGCTGGGCGTGGCCTTGTTCCGTCGCGAGGGCCGCGGCCTGGCGCTGACCGAGGCCGGGCTGAGATTGCGCGAGGTGAGTGGCGATGTCTTCGAGCGGCTGCGCGAGGTCTGCGCCGAACTCAAGGCCGGCAATCGCCAGGGGCCCTTCGTGCTGGGTTGCCCCGGCAGTCTGGTGGCGCGCTGGTTCATTCCACGGCTGGATCGGCTCAATAGGGATCTGCCGGAGTTGCATTTGCACCTGTCGACCCGTACCGACGACACCCCCCTCGCCGCCGCCGGCCTAGACGCCAGCCTGCTGTTCACTGAAAGCGCACCACCACAGGACGTCATGCCCTACCACCTGGCGCCTGAGCGCATCGGTCCGGTACTGAGCCCCTACTGCCCGGCCTATCTGAGACTCAAGGAAGGCGACCTCTCGGCGCTATTGGCGGAGCGGCTGCTGCACACCCTGTCGCGGCCCCAGGCCTGGCCACAGTGGTTCGCCACCCAGGGCCTGGAAACACCGGCGCTGGAATACGGGCAGGGCTTCGAGCACCTCTATTACCTGCTGGAGGCGGCGTTGTCGGGACTGGGGGTAGCGATCGCGCCGGAGCCACTGGTGGCGGCGGATCTCAAGGCGGGGCGACTGGTCGCGCCCTGGGGTTTCGCCGGGACCGGTGCGGAATTGGCGTTGTGGGCGCCTGGCCGGTTGGCGGATGAGCGGGTGGAACAGTTGGCGGCTTGGCTCAGACAGGAGCTGGCCGGGTCCTGAGGCCAAAGGCATCCCGGCCGGGATGCCTTTGGCAGGCGATCAGTTGTCGCCGCGCAGCAGCGCCCAGCCGACCAGAATGGTCACGCCGGCGGCAATGCCAACGGTGGCCCAGGGATGTTCGCGGGCAACACCACCAGCGGCCCGGCCATACTGGCGGGTCAGGCGGCGCACGTCGTCATAGACCTCTTCCAGCGAATCACCCGAGTGATGCAGGGCTTCGCGAGCGGTGCTCTTGAAGGTGTTCAGACCGCTGCGGGATTCGCGAGCGGCATTCTTCTTCAACGATGCCAGCGAGTCGAGCAGGCTGTTGATTTCGTTCTCGATGCCGGCGATGGACGCTTGGTAATCGGTGTTACGGGCCATGACAACCTCCTGAGGTGGACGGATTCAGGAAATGTGACTACCGAGCCGTTGGAAAGTGCAGCATAAAGCCCTGGGCTGGCACCTGGGCAGTGAACTTATCAGGGCTTTTCGCAGCCTCAAATGACAGCGGCACCCTTCCCGGCGAGTCGACCGCGACACCGGTCAACCGGTAGCCGGCCACCGGCTGCAACGCCCGTCATTGCTGACCCAGGAGACTGTTCATGTCCGATCATCACACCTACAAGAAGCTGGAAATCGTTGGCTCCTCCACTACTAGCGTCGAGGATGCGATCAACAACGCTCTCGCCGAGACCTCCAAGTCCGTGAAGAACCTCGAGTGGTTCGAAGTGGGCGAGATCCGTGGCCATATCCAGGATGCCAAGGTAGCCCACTACCAGGTCACCCTGAAGATCGGCTTCCGTATCGAAGCGAGCTGAGCTGATACCCCTTTCCTCCCCGAGCAAAAGGACAGGCAAGATGCGTAAAGTCGTGATCACCCTCGGTTTGTTGGCCCTGAGCGGCGGTGCCTTCGCCGCTGGCACCTCGTGCGACACGGTCAAGGCCGATATCGATGCCAAGCTGCAGGCCAAGCAGGTGGCGCACTACAGTCTTGAGGTGGTGGACAAGGGCAGCGCCAGCGCTTCCGCCAAGGTGGTGGGCAGTTGCGAAGGTGGTAGCAAGGAAATCGTCTACCAGCGTCGCTAAACCCTGACTAAAAGGTGCCGCCATTGGGTGGCATCCTTGAGCACTTGGCAAAACGCCCGCGGCCAATTGACCGCAGGCGTTTCATTTTCAGAGTTCCGCCGCGGGTCCGAAGAACTCGTGGCGAATCTGCTGCTCCGGTACGCCCAGTTCCAGCAGGTCACGGCGTACCTGGGCCATGAACGGCTGTGGGCCAAGTACATAGGCGTCCAGGTCGCGGGCCTTGGGCAGCCAGCGCTGCAGGCGCGTCTTGTCCAGTCGCGAAGCGAAGGCTTCCTCGGCTACCGGCTCGCTGTAGCAGAAGTACAGCTGCAGTTGCGGATGATGAGCGGCCTGCTCTTCGAGCCAGTGACCGAAGGCCTGCACCCCGACATGGCGGGTACAGTGAATCAGCTGGATTGGTCGCCCGCTCGGCAGGGCCGCCGACACCATGGGCAGCAGTGGCGTGATGCCGACGCCCCCGGCGATCAGCAGCAGAGGCTTGGTCGACGCCTGCAGGACGAACTCGCCAGCAGGCGCAAAGACCTGCAACATGGTGCCTTCATGGGCCTCGGTGTGCAGGAAGCGCGAGACCAGGCCACCCGGCTGATGCTTGACGCTAATGCGATAGCCCTGACCCTCACTGGTCGCCGAGATCGAATAGTTGCGCCGGTACTCGACGCCGTCCAGGGTGACGCTCAGGCCCAGGTATTGGCCGGGCTGGGCGATGCTGGTCGGCAGGCCGTCGACCGGTTCCAGGTAGAAGGAGCTGATCTCTTCGCTTTCCGGCTCGATCCGCGCGATGCGGAACGGGCGTCCGCCGCGCCAGCCTCCAGGCGCGTCGGCCTGGGCCGCATAGCGCTGTTCTTCGGCGCCGATCAGCAGATTGGCCAACTGTCCATAGGCTGCGGCCCAGGCGTCGATCACCGCATCGGTGGCCACCTCGGTGCCCAGCACCTCGCGAATGCTCTGCAGCAGGGCGATGCCCACCAGCGGATAGTGATCCGGCTGGACCTGCAGGGAGACGTGCTTGTTGACGATCTGCTCGACCAGCGGTCCCAGGGTATCCAGGCGATCGATGTAGCGAGCGTACATCAGCACTGCCCGGGCCAATGCCCGCGCCTGGGCACCGCTGGCCTGGTGGGCACCGTTGAACAGCGGACGGATCTCGGGGTTGTTGTTCAGCAATTTGTCGTAGAAGTGCCGGGTCAGGGCTTCACCGCCGGTTTCCAGCAGAGGAACGGTGGCCTTGATGATGGCTTGTTGCTCGGATGACAGCATGGCAGGGTTCTCCAAAACAGGACTGCCCTGGCCGTATCACGAGTCGTGCCAGCTTAAAACCTGCGCTAGATCAGGCCTTTGCCCAGTCGAGCGGTCATAATGACCAGGTCCCCATGACTCGCCGAGGTCAAATTGACTCGTCCCACCCTGCTCGATGTGATGGTGCCGCTGGTGGCGGATCTGGCCCGCGATCTGCCCGATCAGCAGCGCTATGCCAGTCTGCTCGACGCCCTGCGCCAGGTGCTGACTTTCGATGCGGTGGCCTTGCTGCGCCTGGACGGCGAGGTGCTGGTGCCCCTGGCGGTGCGTGGCCTGAATGCCGATACCCTGGGACGCCGCTTCAAGGTCGGCGAGCATCCCCGCCTGGCGCTGCTGCTGGCGAGCCGCACCCCAACCCGCTTCGCCGCCGACTGCGACCTGCCCGATCCCTACGACGGCCTGGTGGAAGGCGTGCACGGGCACCTGGAGGTTCATGACTGCCTGGGCTGTCCACTCTATGTGCAGGACCAGCTCTGGGGACTGCTGACCCTGGATTCGCTGCGGGCGCAGAATGCCCGCCCCGAGGATCTCACTACCCTCGCCGCCTTCGCCGGCCTGGCCGCCGCCACCGTGGCCGCCGCCGAGCGCATCGGCCAGTTGTCCGCCCGCATCGTCAGCGAGCACGAGTTAACCGTGGCCTACCAGCAATCGGTGGGGCATCAGCGGCCCCGCGAACTCATCGGCCAGAGTCCGGCCAGCCTGCGGCTGCGCCAGGAGATCGAGACCGTGGCGGCCAGCGACCTGACGGTGCTCATCACCGGCGAAACCGGGGTTGGCAAGGAACTGGTGGCCGAGGCGGTGCATGCGCGCTCCCTGCGCCAGCAGCGGCCGCTGATCAGCCTCAACTGCGCGGCTCTGCCCGAGGCGCTGGTAGAAAGCGAACTCTTCGGCCATGTGCGCGGCGCCTTTTCCGGCGCGGTCAGCGAGCGCCGCGGGCGTTTCGAACTGGCCGACGGCGGTACCCTGTTTCTCGACGAGGTCGGCGAATTGCCCCTGACGGTGCAGGCCAAGCTGCTACGGGTGCTGCAGAGCGGCCAGCTGCAGCGCCTGGGCTCGGATCGCGATCTCAAGGTGGACGTACGCATCATCGCCGCCACCAATCGCGACCTGGCCGAAGCCGTGCGTGACGGGCGCTTTCGTGCCGATCTCTATCACCGCCTGAGCGTCTACCCCCTGGCGGTACCCGCCTTGCGCGAGCGCGGGCGCGACGTCCTGCTGTTGGCGGGCTTCTACCTGGAACAGAATCGCGCGCGACTGGGGCTGCGCGGCCTGCGCCTGACCCCCGCGGCGCAGCGCATCCTGCTGGCCTACGATTGGCCCGGTAATGTGCGCGAGCTCTCTCACCTCATCAGTCGCGCGGCGCTCAAGGCCCATGCCGGCAGCGCGGAGCGTGGCGGCATTCTGACCCTGGACGGCGAGCAACTCGGCCTGCCGCTGGATGCCGCGCCTCTGCCCAGTGACGATCCCGTGGTCCCCGCCACCTCTCTGCGCGACGCCACCGACGCCTTCCAGCGCCAGACCATCACCCAGACCCTGGAGCAGCATGGCCAGAACTGGACCCTGGCCGCCGCGGCCCTGGGGCTGGACCGCGCCAACCTCGCCCGCCTGGCGCGCCGGCTCGGTCTCAGGTAGTCCTCAGAGGGCTTTCTGCACCGCTGGCAGGCCGGGCTGGCCGTCGCGGGTGGTGACCCCCTGCAGCCAGGGCTCCAGCACCTGGGGATGCGCCTTGAGCCAGGCCTTGGCGGCGGTGTCATAGCTGCCGCCCTTGTCCCGTGCGGCGCTCATGATGGCGTTTTCCATGTCCAGGGTGAATTTCATGTTGGTCAGCAGTCGGGCCGGATTGGGGCACTGCTCGGCGTAGCCCTTGCGTGTCAGGGTGTTCACCGTACCGGCGGTACCAAAGTACTTGTCACCCCCGGTCAGGTACTTGATCGGGTAGTCGACGTTCATGGGGTGCGGGGTCCAGCCGAGAAAGACCACCCACTTGTCACGCTTCACCGCGCGCCCTACCTGGGACAGCATGGCCTGTTCGCTGGACTCCACCAGCTGCCAGCTGCCCAGGCCGAATTCGTTGTCCTGGATGATCTTCTGCAACGACTGGTTGGCCGGCGCACCGGCCCCGATGCCGTAGATCTTCTTGCCGAACTTGTCGGCATGCTTGGCCAGATCGTCGAAGCTCTTCACTCCGCCCTCCCAGACATAGGTGGGCACGGCCAGGGTGAATTCGGTACCGACCAGGTTCTGCGCCAGCTCGGTCACCTGGCCGGTCTTCACGAACTGGTCATAGTGCGCCTGCTGTGCCGGCATCCAGTTGCCGAGGAAGGCGTCCACCTGCCCGTTGCGCATGCCACCGTAGATGATCGGCACCGCCAGGGTATCGACCTTGCTGGTGTAGCCCAGCGCCGTCAGCACCGCCCCGGTGAGGGCATTGGTGGCGGCGATGTCACTCCAGCCCGGATCGGCCAGGCGAACCGTTCCGCAGGCCTGATCCTCGGCCTGGGCCGACAGGCTGACCAGGGCCAGCGTGAACGTAGCGATGATTCCGTGTTTCATGGCCGTTCTCCATAGCGGTTCAGGGTTGAGGGTAGCGCGCGCGACGCTCCAGGTCGTCGAGATCGATGTGATTGCGCATGTATTGCTGGCTGGCATCGACGAAGGGCTGGTGATCCCAGCTGGTCCGCTCGCCCTGCTCCAGGGCCGTCGCGACGAAGCGCCGCCGCCGCTGGCTGGCCAGTACCTCGCCGTGCAGGCGCTCCAGATCCCAGCGCTGGCGGACCTCGTCCTGGAAGCTGGCGAGCAGCTCGGCGTAATCGGCGCTGGCGGCCAGGTTCTCGCGCTCCAGCGGATCGTTCTGCAGATCGAACAGCAGCGGCGGGTCCAGTTCGCAGTGGATGTACTTGTAGGGGCCGCGGCGGATCATCAGCAGCGGGCTGACGGTGCCCTCGGCCAGGTATTCGCCGATGACCTCGTCATGCCCTTCCCGTCCTTCGAGGTGCGGCAGCAGCGAGCGCCCGTCCAGCGGCAGCTCGGCCGGCAACTGGCCGCCGGCCAGCTCGACGAAGGTCGGCAGCAGATCCATCGTCGAGACCGACGCCTGCACCCGCGCCGGGGCGAAACGTCCGGGCGCATGGATCAGCAGCGGTACCCGCGCAGCCATCTCGAACCAGTGCATCTTGTACCAGAGCCCGCGCTCGCCGAGCATGTCGCCGTGATCGCCGGAGAAGACGATCACCGTATCGTCGGCGAGACCGCACTCCTCCAGGGTCTTGAGCAGGTGGCCGACCTGGGCGTCGACATAGCTGCAGGCGCCATAGTAGGCCTGGCGGGCGTCACGGATCTTGGCCTCGGGCAGCGGCTTGTCCCAGAGATCGATCACCTTGAGCAGGCGCTGGCTGTGGGGGTCCTGCTCGGCCTGGGGAATGGCGCTGTCCGGCAGGGGGATGTCGACGTCGTTGTACAGGTCCCAGTATTCCCGTGGAATGGTGTAGGGATCGTGGGGGTGGGTCAGGGACACGGTCAGGCAGAACGGCTTGTCGTCGCCACGGCGCACGTGATCGTAGAGATACTGGCGCGCCTTGAAGACCACCTCCTCGTCGAAATCCAGCTGGTTGGTGCGCACGCAGGGCCCGGCCTGCAGCACCGAGGACATGTTGTGGTACCAGCTCGGGCGCACGTCCGCTTCGTCCCAGTTCACCGCCCAGCCATAGTCGGCGGGATAGATGTCGCTGGTCAGGCGCTCTTCGTAGCCGTGCAGCTGATCCGGTCCGCAGAAGTGCATCTTGCCCGAGAGCGCCGTGCGATAGCCGAGGCGGCGCAGGTGGTGGGCATAGGTGGGGATATCGGCGGCGAAGTCGGCGGCGTTGTCGTAGCCGCCGATCTTCGACGGCAGCTGGCCGCTCACCAGGGTGAAGCGCGAGGGCGCGCACAGCGGGCTGTTGCAGTAGGCGGAATCGAACACCACGGCGCGCTCGGCCAGGCGTTGCAGATTTGGCAGCTTGATCGGCGAGGCGGCGTCGTACAGCGGCAGGACGGGTGCCGCCATCTGGTCGGCCATGAGAAAGAGGATGTTCATCGGCTTGGACAAGATCGCCTCCGCTTCGGATCAGGGTTGCTTATGGGTGGTCCATCATCCGATGCCAGGAAAATCACGTGAAGGGCATAGGAGATGATGTTTCGGATAAGCTGGGCTTATGTCTGATCATCGCGGGGATTTCACCTTGGACGCCACTACGCCTGCCGACCGCCCTGCCCTGGCGCTGGACAGCCTGCGCACCTTCGAGGTGGTGGCGCGCCGCCTGAGCTTTACCGCGGCGGCCAGCGAACTGGGTACCACCCAGCCGGCGATCAGCCAGCAGATCAAGCGACTGGAAGCCCAGTTGCAGGTCCGGCTGTTCGACCGGGTCCATCGTGGCATCCTGCTCACCGAGGCCGGGCGGGTGCTGCAGGAATATGTGGAAGCCGGACTCGCCACCCTGGATGAAGGGGTACGCCTGGTCACCGCCCGGCCCGCCCATGAAGTCCTGCAGGTGGCTACCGACTTCGCCTTCGCCGCCTATTGGCTGTTGCCCCGCCTGCCGCGCTTTCATGCCCGCCACCCGGAGCTGGACGTCAGCCTGGTCACCAGCGATCGAGTCCCCCTGCCCGGCCCCGAGATCGACATCACCCTGGGCTTCGGCGATGGCCGCTTCAAGCATGGCGAGGCCTGGCCGCTGTTTCGCGAGGAAGTCTTTCCGGTGTGCAGTCCGCGGCTGCTCCAGGGGCGGCAGCCACCTCTACCCGCGGCGGAACTGGGGCGCTGGCCGCTGCTGCACCTCAAGGCGGCGCCCAACAGCCGCTGGTACGACTGGAAGACCCTGCTGCCGGCGCTGGAGCTGGCCGCCCTGCCCCCGGCACCCGCCGGCGCGGTGCTGAGCTTCGACAACTACACCCTGGTGATCCAGGCCGCCATCGCCGGCCAGGGCCTGGCGATCGGCTGGCGTCATCTGGTGGACGACTTGCTGCAGCAGGAGTTGCTCTGTCGTCCCTTCAGCGGGATCGCCACGTCGCGCTATGGCTATTACGCCATCCTGCCCGAGCGCAAGCGGCGCCAGCGACTGGTACAGCGCTTTCTGGACTGGCTGCTGGAAGAGCTGGAGGCGCCACGCGAGTCACTGGCCGGTGCGCGGCTGGCGACCTGACCGCAGCACTCAGCGCTCGTAGACTTCCAGCGGCAGATCGTCCGGGTCGGCGAAGAAGGTGAATCTCTTGCCGGTCAGCTCGTCGGTGCGGATCGGCTCGGTGACCACGCCATGGCCCTGCAGGTGGGCGACGGTGGCGTCCAGGTCGGCCACGGCGAAAGCCAGGTGGCGCAGGCCCTGGGCCTCCGGGCGCGAGGGTCGCGGCGGAGCATCGGGAAAGGAAAACAGCTCCAGCTGGGCATGCTCGCCCACCGCCAGATCCAGCTTCCAGGAGCGCCGGGCCTCGCGATAGGTCTCGGCGATCACCGGCAGGCCGAGGATCTCGGTGTAGAAGTGCCGGGAGCGTTCATAGTCGGCGCAGATCAGCGCCACGTGGTGCAGACGGTCGAAAGGGGTCATAAGAAGCTGTTCACGATCTCGCGAGCTAGAGCCAAACAAGGCGAAAATTCCTGAGAAAGCGCAGTTTACGGACGGTAAATGTGCATTGCGACCGGGCTGGCGATCCAGGGCGTTTTTAACGCAGGTTGGCCGACGCGCAGCAGATCGTGAACAGCTTCTCAGGGTACCGCGACGAATTTGAGGTCGGACGGGGCACCGACGTCCAGGCTCTGCAGTTCATCGCCGAGCTTGCCGCTGTCGGGATCGCGGGCGAAGACCTTGAGCTGGTTGGATTTCTGGTTGGCTACCAGCAGGTACCTCCCGGACGGGTCGATGGCGAATTCGCGCGGCGACAGGCCATTGACCGAATGGCGCTCGACAAAGGTCAGGGTGCCGTCGGGATTGACCGCGAACACCGCAAGCTGGTTGTCCGTGCCACGGCTGGCGACGTAGAGGAAGCGTCCGTCGCCGGACAGGTGCAAGGCCCCAGCGTCACGCTCGCCAACGAATTCCTGGGGCGTCAGGCTGTAGCTCTGCAACTGGCGCAGCATGCCGTCCTGGTGAGCGAAGGCCATGACCTGGCCGGCCAACTCCAGGGTCAGATAGGCATAGCGGCCATCGGCGCTGAACACCAGATGGCGTGGGCCGCTGCCTTCCGGTACCGGGACGAACGGTGTCTCGGCGGCCACCAGTGGCCGCTCCGGCTGCTGCGGCAGATAGCGATAGACGAACACCTTGTCGGCGCCCAGATCCGGGGCGAAGACGAAGCGGCCATCCGGGGTAGTCACGGCGGCATGCACATGGCTGGACTGCTGGCGCGGGTGCTGTTCGCTGGGCTGGTGGAATTCGATCTGCGCCACCGGGCTGAGCACGCCACCGTCCTGGATCGGCAGCACCGCCAGGGAGCCTTCCGGCAGGCTGGAGTAGTTGGCCACGAACAGGTACTTGCCATCGTTGCTCAGGCTGGAATGGGTCGGCTCGTCGCCCAGGCTCTTGACCTGGCTGATCTGCTGCAACCGGCCATTGCCCGGCTCGAAACGATAGGAGGTAACCCGGCCGATGGTATCGCCGTTCGAGCCCCGGCCATTCTCGTTGACCGCGAACAGGGTCCGGCCATCACGCGACAGGGTGAGGAAGGATGGATTGGAGGCCTTGACGATGCGCAGCGGGCCGTCGATCTGGCCGTTGCGGCTGTTGAAGCGATAGACATACAGGCCCTGGCTGCTGCCCCCGGTGTAGCTGCCGACCAGCAGATTGAACAGACCAGGTTCGGCGCGCGCAGTAGCGCCATGCCCCACGAGCAGGGCGAACAGAGCCAGCGGCAGCAGACGGGGCAGAGCTCTCATGGGAAATCCTTGGCGAGCGATTGGCGTTGAGACCGATGGAAGGCGGCCCGGTTTCCCTGGCGCTCGAAAGCGAAGGACGGCCGCGCGGCGGCTATTCTACTGAAATCCGGGCTGGCACTGTGCCAGAGGGAGGGCTCCAGATATCGATTGCCGCCGCCCGCGTGACGGCTACAACCGCGGCGGTCAGCCAGAGACGGCGTGCCAGAGCCTCTGGTGGTCGTTGACCGGGCCAGGCCGTCGCATCTCGTCCGCGACGAAAATCTCACCGGCCCGGTGCAGGTCCTAGTCGAGCACGCCCTGCAGGATGGCATAGACGATTCCGCTCCCTACGGCGATCAGCACCATGTCGGTCCCCAGGCGCCGCCATTCGTAACCGGGGTAGTCCGGCAACTGCCGCACGATGCCCGGCGGCAGCGGCCGGCCATAACCGGGAGGCAGTGGTCGGCCACGTTCCAGTCGCAGACCCGGTGGCAACTCACCGCCACGACCGATCTGGCCCCGCAACGCCTGGATGCGCTCGCGTGCCGGTCCCAGGTCGGCGGGTCCGCCCGCCACGGGGCCGGCACCAGGCCGACCGTGCCTGTGCTCTTCAGGTCTCGGTCCCTTGCCGTGGGGACCACCGCGGTCCTGCCACTCGGGTCCGTGCGGACCCTGGCCCTTGGGACCACCAGGCCCCGGATCCAGGGGAGCGGCCAGCGCCAGGTTACCGACCAGACAGAGCGCGGCGGCAGAGAGGAGGGTACGCATGGAGGTCTTCCTCAGGAGTAACGACGGTGGTCAGCTATCCAGTGGACGTTTGAGCGCCAGATGAGACTCTTGGGTCACTCCCAGACTTTCACCCCTGTGGATAAATCGGGGATAAAATCGGTATAACTCAGGAGAAAATACCGAAGACCGGCAGAAGACTAGATAAAAGTTCTTTATTATCAACAAGTTAAAAAGATGATCGACTGGCTATCGAATCCAGTTTTTGTGGATAAAGCTTGAGACCCCCCCTGGACTGCCAACTGTTTTGGTATTGCTCGCAGCCCCGAAGCAGCTCGTTTTACCCAGCTTAAACAAAAAAACCGCGCCTGGTTGATCACCACGCGCGGTTTCCTGGGTAGCGCTTTGCCCTAGTCCGGCTTCTTCAGCTTGGGATTGGGAAAGAACTGCACCGCCTGCACCTTGGGGTCTGGCTTCTTCGGCTTGAGCGCACTGATATTGACCCGCGTCGGCAATTCCTTGGGGACCGAATTGCCACGTTCATCGAGGGTGTCGCTGTAACCGCAGGAGACGCACTCGCGGTGGGGCGTGCTGTCCTGGGTCCACATCTTCAGGGTGTCCTGCGCCTGGCACGCGGGGCACACGGCCCCCGCGATGAACCTCTTGCGGATCGGCTCGCTCACGCCGCCTCCTCGCTCAGCCCGGAATGGCGGAGCAGGGCATCGATGCTGGGCTCGCGACCACGGAAGTCGACGAACAACACCATGGGAGCCTGGGAGCCGCCGCGGGCCAGAATGGCTTCACGGAAGGCCCGGCCGGTCTCCGGGTTGAAGACGCCTTCTTCCTCGAACTTGGCGAAGGCATCGGCGGAGAGCACCTCGGCCCACTTGTAGCTGTAGTAACCCGCCGCATAGCCACCGGCGAAGATGTGGGCGAAGCTGTTGGGGAAGCGGTTGTAGGCCGGCGGACGCACCACGGAGATCTCGTCGCGGATGCCTTCCAGCACCTCACGCACGCTGCGACCGTCGCCATGGCTGGCGTGCAGCTCGAAGTCGAACAGCGAGAACTCCAGCTGGCGCAGCATCATCAGGCCGGACTGGAAGTTCTTCGCCGCCAGCATCTTGTCCAGCAGCTCCTGGGGCAAGGGCTCGCCGGTCTCATAGTGACCGGAGATCAGCGCCAGGCCCTCGGGCTCCCAGCACCAGTTCTCCATGAACTGGCTGGGCAGCTCCACTGCATCCCAGGCCACGCCGTTGATGCCGGAAACGCTGGCATGCTCGACGCGGGTCAACAGGTGGTGCAGGCCATGGCCGAATTCGTGGAAGAGGGTGGTCACCTCGTCATGGGTGAGCAGCGCCGGCTTGCCCGGGCTGGCCGGGGTGAAGTTGCACACCAGGTAGGCCACCGGATCGATCAGGCGGCCCTGGGCATCGCGGCGCTTGTCGCGGGCGCCGTCCATCCAGGCACCGCCGCGCTTGTTGGCACGGGCGTAGAGGTCGAAATAGAAGCGGCCGATGGAGTTGCCGTTCTCCTTGATCTCGAACAGACGCACGTCCGGGTGCCACTTCTCGAAGTCGCGCAACTCGGCGATCTCGATGCCATAGAGCTTCTGCACCGTGGCGAAGAGACCGGAGAGTACCTTGTCCACCGGGAACCAGGCGCGGACCTCTTCCTGGGATAGCGAATAGCGTTGCTGGCGCAGCTTCTCGGCGAAGTAGCCGGTATCCCAGCTCTGCAGATCCTCTACGCCCTGTTCGGCGGCGAAGGCACGCAGTTCTTCCAGATCACGCTGGGCGAAGGGCTTGGAGCGCACGGCGAGGTCGCGCAGGAAACCCAGCACCTGATCGCTGCTTTCGGCCATCTTGGTGGCCAGCGACAGCTCGGCGTAGTTGGCATAGCCCAGCAGGCGCGCCAGTTCCTGGCGCAGGTCCAGCAGTTCCTCCATCACCGGGCCGTTGTCGAACTGGCCGGCATTGGGGCCCTGTTCGGAGGCGCGGGTGGCATAGGCGGCATAGACTTCCTCGCGCAGGGCACGGTCGTCGGCGTAGGTCATTACCGCGTAGTAGCTGGGGAATTCCAGGGTCACCAGCCAGCCGTCCAGCTCCTTGGCCTGGGCAGCAGCCTGCAGCTGCGCCTTGGCCGACTCGGGCAGGCCCGCCAGGGTCGCTTCGTCGGTGACGTGCTTGGTCCAGGCCTGGGTGGCATCGAGCAGCTGGTTGGAGAACTTGCTGCCCAGCTCGGACTTGCGTGCCTGGATGGCGGCATAGCGCTGCTGCTCGGCCGGCGGCAGGTCGATGCCGGACAGGCGGAAGTCGCGCAGGGCGTGCTCCAGGGTGGTCTTCTGGCCGGCATCGAAGCCCTTGGCTTCTTCGCTCTCGGCGAGGCGGCTGTAGGCCTGGAAGAGGTCCTTGTTCTGGCCGATCTCGGTGGAATAGGCCGACAGCTTGGGCAGGCAGGCCTCGTAGGCGGCGCGCAGTTCGGCGCTGTTGCACACGGCGTTGAGGTGGCCGATGGGGCTCCAGGCCTGGCCCAGACGATCGTTCAGCTCGTCCATTGCCAGCACCAGGCCGGACCAGGTGGGCTGCTCCTTCTGGGTCTCCAGCAGCTTGACCAGGGCGGCGCGATTCTCGGCCAGGATGGTGTCGATGGCCGGCTCGACATGCTCGGGCTTGATGGCGGAAAAGGGCGGCAGGTCGTAGGACTGAAGCAGCGGATTGCTGGCGCTCACGGCGTTCCCCTCGGGGCGATGACTTTGACAGTTATATATGGAGCCCATCCTAATAGGTCTCAAGACCCTTCCGACGAGAAAAGGTATCTATCGTGACCATAAGGACCTTCCAGGGTAAGACTCCGCAACTGGACGAAAGCGCCTTCGTCGATGCCACCGCGGTGGTGATCGGCGACGTGACCCTTGGTGCAGACAGCTCGGTGTGGCCGCTGACGGTGATTCGCGGCGACATGCACCGCATTCGGATCGGCGCTCGCACCAGCATCCAGGATGGCAGCGTCCTGCACATCACCCACGCCGGCCCCTTCAATCCGGACGGCTATCCCTTGCTGATCGGCACCGACGTCACCGTCGGCCACCAGGTGACCCTGCACGGCTGCACGATTGGCGACCGGGTACTGGTGGGCATGGGCAGTATCATCATGGACGGCGCGGTGGTGGAGGACGAGGTGGTGATCGGTGCCGGCAGCCTGGTCCCGCCGGGCAAGCGCCTGGAGGGTGGCCATCTTTACGTCGGCCGCCCGGTCAAGCAGATCCGCCCGCTGGAAGAGAAGGAACGCGCCTTCTTCACCTACAGCGCCGGCAACTACGTGAAGCTCAAGGACAAGCATCTGGCCGAGGGGTATGCGGAGGAGGGGGCCTAGCAGGCCCGGTACTGTTGGGCTTCGGCGATGGAGCCGCCTCAACCCAACCTACAACTGATCGCGGCCATGGCGGTCCGTCGATGCGGCCGCTCCTACAGGCTCCAACGCAATTGTAGGAGCGGCCCATGGCCGCGATCGCCGCTCACGGCCGTAGGTTGGGTCGAGCGCAGCGAAGCCCAACGCTCAGCTACGTTCGCAGCGGACAGGCTTCACCCAAGCGCGAATACAGCACCCCACGCAACGCCTGCAATTCATCGATGCGCGCCTCGATGACCCTGAGCTTGTCGCGCAGCAGGTCTTGCAGAAAGGCGTCGGGATCGGCGGCGCGCTCGACGTCTTCCAGATTCGCGGCGATCTCCTGCAGGCTGAAGCCCAACCGCTGGGCGGTGCGGATATAGCCCAGCCATTCCACGGCTTCGGGCGGATAGTCGCGGTAGCCATTGGCCCGGCGCCTGGCCTTGAGCAGTCCCTGGCGCTCGTAGAATCTCAGGGTATCGCGGGTCAGGCCGGTCGCCTGGGCGAGGGTGCCGATACGCATCCGTTCTCCTTGACCCTGGACCTAGCTCCAGGGTCGACACTGGATTTCCTCTCGTTCAAGGAAGTCCGTCCATGTGGAAGCTTGCGCCCTATCTGCGGCTGGTCCGTGCCAGCGCCCTCTATGATCTGCTGGTCACCGCGCCTTTTGCCACCCCCTGGAGTCTCGCCTGGCTGCTGCGGCAGCTCGACGCCCTGGGGCAGTGGCTGGGATTCGCCCCCCTGGCGACCTTCAGCCCGGAAGCCCTGCTGCTGGGCAACCTGCTCGGCTCCGTGGTATGCGTCTGGGCGGCGCTGCGGCTGGCCAGCCCCTCGGTGACGCTGGGGCGCTACGACGCCGTGGCCAGGGGCCTGTTCGCCCTCTGGCAGGCCTGGGCCCTGTACCAGGGTGCCAGTCCCCTGTTGGCAATGTTCCTGGTGATCGAAATCGGCTTCGGCATCGCCCAGGCGTGGCCGGTGTCTCTGGCCTCGCGCAGGCGCCAGCCCCAGCTGGCGGGCTGACTGCGGCCCGTTGGGCTTCGGCGATGTAGCCGCCTCAACCCAACCTACAATGGAGTTCCCGTAGGTTGGCGCTGAGCGCAGCGAAGCCCAACAGCATCCCGAACTAACCCAGTTGTCGCCTCAGCTCCGCCAGTACCGGCGCACCGTCGGGGCGCACGCCGCGCCAGAGTTCGAAGGCCTCGGCGGCCTGTTCCACCAGCATGCCCAGGCCATCCAGGGTGTGGAAGGCGCCTTCATCCTGCGCCCAGCGATTGAAGGCGGTCAGGTCTTTGCCGTACATCATGTCGTAGGTCACCGTCTGGGGGCCGATCACCGCTTCCGAGAGCGGTGGGCGACCGCCACCGAGGCTAGCGGAGGTGCCGTTGATGATGACGTCGAAGGGCTCGCGCAGGGTGGAGAAGGCGGCCACCTCGATGGCCCCCAGCTCGGCGAATTCCCGCGCCAGCTGCACCGCCTTGAGCTCGGTGCGATTGGCCAGCACCAGTTGCCCGGGGTTGCAGGCCAGCAGCGGCTCCAGCACGCCGCGTACCGCGCCTCCGGCACCCAGCACCAGGATGCGCTGCCCAGCCAGCTGCAGACCGGCGTTGACCGTGAGGTCCCGCACCAGGCCAGCGCCATCGGTGTTGTCGCCCAGCAGGCGACCGTCAGGCTGGCGCTTGAGGGTGTTGACCGCCCCGGCGCGCCGGGCGCGCGGGGTGAGGTCGTCGCACAGCTGGTAGGCCTCTTCCTTGAAGGGCACCGTGACATTGGCGCCCAGGCCACTCTGGAAGAAGCTGCGTGCGCTTTCGGCGAAGCCGTCCAGCGGCGCCAGCAGCGTGCCGTAGTGCAGGCGCTCGCCGGTCTGGTCGGCGAACAGGCTGTGGATCAGCGGCGACTTGCTGTGGGCGATGGGGTTGCCGAAGACGGCGTAGCGATCCATGGGTCTATCCTGCAGGCGTCGGGGCGAGCGCGAGCCAGTCGCGGTCGGTGAGAAAGAAGTCGGTCAGGCGCGCCTCGGGCGAGCCGGGCACGGGTTTCCAGTCATAGCCCCAGCGCACCTCGGGCGGCAGTGACATGAGGATGGACTCGGTACGGCCGCCAGACTGCAGGCCGAACAGGGTGCCGCGGTCGTAGACCAGGTTGAATTCCACGTAGCGCCCACGGCGATAGGCCTGGAATTCACGCTCGGCCTCGCGGTACGGCTGGTCACGGCGGCGCTGGACGATGGGCAGGTAGGCGTCGACGAAGGCATCGCCGATGGCGCGCTGGAAGGCGAAGCAGGTCTCGAAGTCCCAGTCGTTCAGGTCATCGAAGAACAGGCCGCCGATGCCGCGTGGTTCGCCGCGGTGCTTGAGGTGGAAATAGCGGTCGCACCAGGCCTTGTAGCGCGGATAGACGTCGGCGCCAAAGGGCGCGCAGGCATCAAAGCAGACCTGGTGCCAATGCACGCAATCGGCCTCGTTGCCGTAGTAGGGGGTGAGGTCGAGACCGCCACCGAACCACCAGACCGGCGCCTCGCCGGGCTTTTCCGCCAGAAAGAAGCGCACATTGGCATGGGCGGTGGGGATATGCGGATTGCGCGGGTGCATGACCAGGGACACGCCCATGGCCTCGAAGCTGCGTCCGGCCAGTTCCGGCCGATGGGCGCTGGCGGAGGGCGGCAGGCTGTCGCCGTGCACGTGGGAGAAGTTCACGCCGCCCTTTTCCAGCAGGGCGCCCTCGGCGATCACCCGGGTGCGGCCACCGCCACCGGTCGGCCGGGTCCAGGCGTCTTCGGCAAACCGGGCGGTACCGTCCTCGGCTTCCAGTGCGGCGCAGATACGCTCCTGCAGATCGAGCAGATAGGCCTTGACGGCCTCCAGGGAGGGATTCATCGCAAGGATTTCCACAACAGGCGGGGAGGGCAGAGCATAACACCCGTATCCGACCGGTTGACGTGGCCCGCGGTTGCGGCTTGGATGAAGGCTCACGTCCATAAGGAACCGACAGCATGGTCCAGCGCATCCAGTTCAGCCGCACCGGTGGTCCCGAAGTACTCGAACTCGTGGATTTCGAACCCGCCGCTCCCGGCCCCGACGAGGTACGGGTGCGTAACCACGCCATCGGCCTCAACTTCATCGAGACCTACTACCGTAGCGGTCTCTATCCGCCGCCATCGCTGCCCTCGGGCCTGGGCACCGAGGGTGCTGGGGTGGTGGAGGCGGTGGGCAGCGCGGTCACCCGCTTCAAGGCCGGCGACCGCGTCGCCTACGCCACCGGTCCGCTGGGCGCCTATGCCGAAGTCCATGTGCTGCCCGAGCGGCACCTGGTGCACCTGCCGGAAGCGGTGTCCTTCGAGCAGGGCGCCGCGGTGATGCTCAAGGGGCTGACCGTGCAGTACCTCCTGCGCCAGACCTATCCGCTGCAGGCCGGTGACACCGTGCTGTTCCATGCCGCGGCGGGTGGTGTCGGCTCCCTGGCCTGTCAATGGGCCAAGGCCCTGGGCGTGCGGCTGATCGGCACCGCCGGTTCGCCGGAAAAGCTGGAGAAGGCCAAGGCCCTGGGGGCCTGGGCGGTGATCGACTATCGCCAGGAAGACGTCCCGGCGCGGGTCCGTGAATTGACCGACGGGGCCAAGGTGCCGGTGGTCTACGATGGCGTCGGCAAGGACACCTGGGAGATGTCGCTGGACTGCCTGGCGCCGCGCGGCCTGATGGTCAGCTTCGGCAATGCCTCCGGTGCGGTCACCGGGGTCAACCTGGGGATCCTCTCGCAGAAGGGTTCGCTCTATGTGACCCGTCCGACCCTCGCCACCTACGCCGCCTCGCCCGAGACCTTGCAGGACATGGCCGACCAGCTGTTCGAGCTGATCACCGACGGCCGCATCCAGGTGGACATCGGCCGGCGCTATCCACTGGCCGAGGTACAGGAGGCGCACCGCGCCCTGTCGGGCCGGGAGACCAGCGGCTCGACCATCCTGTTGCCCTGAGACGAGACGCCCACGCGCCTGGCTGGGTAAATCGTGACGGCCATTAAGTTTCCCGCAGCCGGCCGGCACGACAGGGGTAAACGCCGGTCTATCTCGGACAGTCGAGCCAGTACGGACTCGGCGTCCTTTTCAGAATCGGCCGGATCGCTGCCCCTGTCATGCCTATCTCCAGCCCACTCGCCAGCCTGCTCGACACCGCCACGGACACGGCCCTGATCACCCTGACCGCCGAAGGGCGGATCGGGCAGTGGTGCCCGGTCGTCGCCCGGCTGCTGGGCTGGAGCGCGCAGGACAAGGTCGGCGAGTCCATCGTCGGCCTGCTGCTGCCGGAGCCGCCCGCCGATCAGTGGCTGGACGCGCTCGAACGCTGCCAGACCCAGGGTCTGCGCCACCGCGACGGTCACCTGGTGCGACTTGACCTGCACCTGATGCCCCTGCGCCGGGCGGATGTCGCGGTAGGCTGGCTGCTGCACGTCTGGCAGGCGCCGGCGACGCGTACCCGCTTCGCCGCCCGACGCAGCGCCGAGCGGGATCTAGCGCAGCGCCTGCAGGCGCTTGGCGAATGGTCGCGAAGACTCAGCGGCACGACGGATCTCGCCGCCTTGCGGCTGTGCGCCACCCAGGCCCTGCGTGACCTCGCCAATGATCCCCAGGCGCGGATGCTGTCCGTGGCCGAGGCGGGCAGTCAGCTACCGGGGCAGCTGCTCGTTCCCTTCGGTCCTGCCACCCAGCCCTTGGGCTACCTGCAGCTGGGCAATACCGTCGATGCGGACACGCGCCTGTTGCTGGACCAGCTGGCCCTGCTGCTCGGCGCCCTGCTGGCGCGCCAGCAGATCCAGGATCAGGCCCGGCACCTGGAACGGCGGCTATCGCTGGAACAGGGGTTGCTGGCCAGCGTGCTGCAACAGGCGCCCCTGGGCATCTCCATCACCGAAGCCGGCAGCGAAGAAGCGGTGATGCTCAATGATCGCGTCGATACCCTCCTGGGCAAACGCCCGGCCGGGGAGACGCTGGACGAACGCTATGGCGCCATCGGTGCCCTGCATGCCAATGGCCAACCCTACGCAGTGGACGACTATCCCACCGTGCGGGTCTTGCGCAGCGGCCAGGCGGTGGCGCCCGAATTGATGCGCTATCGCCGGCCCGACGGCAGCATCCGGCTGCTGGAGGTATCCAGTGCGCCGGTTCGCTCGGCCACGGGCGAGGTGATCGCCTCGGTCACCCTGTTCGACGACGTCCAGCAGCGGGTCGACGCCGAGAACGCCCTGCGCGAGCACAGCGCACGCCTGGCCAGCCTGATCAACCAGGCGGCGGTCGGCATCTGCCAGACCGACGCCCGCGGCCGTATCCTGCTCGCCAATCGCCGCTATTGCGAGCTGCTCGATCGCAACGAGGTCGGGGTGCTGGAACAGACCCTGCAGGCCCAGACCCACCCCGAGGACCGGGCGCTCTTGGAGCGCAGTCTCGAAACGCTGCGTGAACGCGGCGACAGCTTCAAGCTGGATCAGCGCTTCCTGCGCCCGGACGGTTCGGTGGTCTGGGTCAGCCTGCATGGCTCGCCGCTGCAGTCGGAAGTGGGCCAGGAACTCTCGGTGAGCCTGGTGGTGGTGGACCTGACCCAGCGCAAGCAGGCCGAAGCCGCGCTGCACCTGTCCAACCAGCGCTTTCGCAACGCTGTCGAGGCGGTACAAGGGGTGGTCTGGACCAGCAACGCCCAGGGTCATCTGCTTGGCGAACAGCTCGCCTGGAGCACCCTGACCGGACAGAGTTATGCCCAGTATCAGCAGGAAGGCTGGGCCGATGCCTTGCATCCCGAGGATGCCCCGCGCACCCTGCGCCGCTGGCGCCTGGCCGTGCAGCAGCAGGTGGACTTCCATGACGAACACCGGTTGCGCTGCCGCGACGGCCAGTGGCGCACCTTCAGCGTGCGCGCCCTGCCGGTGCGAGAGAACGGTGTGGTCTGCGAATGGGTCGGCGTCCATACCGACGTCAGCGAGATCCGCATGGCCGAACATCGGCTGCGGCGGCTGGCCGAACTGCTCGAACAGCGCGTCCACGAACGCACCGTCGAACGCGACCGCATGTGGCGGGTGGCCGACGACCTGCTCGGAGTGATCCAGGGTCAGCGTTGGCTGAGTCGCAATCCGGCCTGGAGCCGCACCCTCGGCTGGGACGACGAGGAACTGCGCCATCAGCCGCCCACGTCTCTGGAGCATCCCGACGATCCACCGGTATTCCCGCGCCTGGCCGCCCTGCGCCAGGGCGAGGTGCTGAGCGACCTGCCTGGACGGCTGCGCACCCGCGAGGGCAACTGGCGCTACATGATGTGGAAGGCCACCGCTGATCATGATGGACGCATCTATGTCTTCGGCCGCGACATCACCGTCGAGCACGACGCCGCCCTGGCGCTGCAGAACGCCGAAGCGGCGCTGCGCCAGGCGCAGAAGATGGAGGCCATCGGTCATCTCACCGGCGGCATCGCCCATGATTTCAACAATCTGCTCACCGGCATCAGCGGCTCGCTGGAATTGCTGCGCCGCCGCCTGGACCAGGGCCGCCACGACAATCTGCAGCGCTACCTGGATACCGCCGAGCAGTCCGCTACCCGCGCCGCGGCCCTGACCCATCGACTGCTGGCCTTCGCCCGCCGGCAGACCCTGGACCCGCGACCGGTGGCGGTGAACGACCTGATCCTGTCCCTGGAAGAACTCTTCCAGCGCACCCTGGGCGAGCGCATCACCCTGCGCACCAGTCTCGCGCCGCAGCTGCCGTCGGCCCGCACCGACACCAACCAGCTGGAAAACGCCCTGCTGAACCTGGTGATCAACGCCCGCGATGCCATGCCCGAGGGGGGTCGCCTGACCCTGGAAACCGCCCTCGATCACCTCACCGACCTCGCCGCCGAGCATGACCTGCCGCCAGGCGACTACGTGCGCCTGACCATCGCCGACACCGGCAGCGGCATGCCCGCCGAGGTGGTGGATCGCGCCTTCGACCCCTTTTTCACCACCAAGCCCATCGGCCAGGGCACCGGTCTGGGCCTGTCGATGCTCTATGGTTTCATCAAGCAGTCGGGCGGCCATGTCACCCTGGACAGTGCGCCCGGCAACGGTACCCGCGTCAGCCTCTGGCTGCCCTGCGCCTCTTCCGAGACCCAGGCGCAGCATCAGGTGCCCCAGGCGGCTGTCGCCCAGAGCCGCGGTGAACGTCTGCTGCTGGTGGAAGACGATGTCTCGGTGCGGCTGCTGTTGCGCGAGATGCTCACCGAACTGGGCTATCGCGTGCGTACCGCGGCCAGCGCCTCGGCGGCGCTCACCCTGGTGGACGGCGACCTGCCCTGCGACCTGCTGATCACCGATCTCGGCCTGCCGGATCTCGATGGCGCCGACCTGGCAGAGCGCCTGCGCGAACGCTGGCCGGGATTGCCGGTGCTGTTCGTCAGCGGCCACGCCGAGCGCTCGACGCCGAATGGCGAGCCGTCGTTGGCCAAGCCGTTCCAGATCGAAGCCCTGGCCCGGCAGCTGCGCCAGTTGCTGGACTGACGTTCAGCTGTGCGAAAGGTGCCTGCGCGAGGTCGGTGACGGTGCGTACGGAACCTAGGGCCGAAAGACCTTGCCGTTGACCAGATCGCGAATCACGCTGGGATTCTTGCGCCCACCCAGCTCGCCCATGAGGATGCCATCCAGCATGCCGGGAAAGTACTGCTGAACCCTCAGCCGCGAGCGCGCCGCCGGGCGTCCTGCGGGGTTGGCCGAGGTGGAGATCAGCGGACCGGTGAGGGCGCAGAGTTCGCCCACCAGCGGATGTTCGGAGACCCGCAGCGCCACGGTGGCGTGGGCACCGGTCACCCAGCCGGGCAGGCGGTTGTGGTGAGGTACCAGCCAGGTGTTGGGCCCTGGCCAGGTACTGGCCAGCTTGGCCAGGGACTCTTCCGGCAGGTCGTGGAGCAGGAAGTCGAACTGGCGGATGGTGTCGGCGACCAGGATCAGGCCCTTTTCCAGGGGACGCCGCTTGAGCATCAGCAGGCGATAGACCGCGGCCTGGTCCCAGGGATCGCAGCCCAGGCCCCAGACGGCCTCGGTGGGATAGGCCAGCACGCCCCCCTCGCGCACGATTCGCGCCGCCTGCCGTACTCGCCAGCTGTTGTGCATCGCCTTGCCTCCGCCAAATCCCTGAAGTCTACCCGAGCGCGGCGCCGATGCCAGTCATCCGGCTCTAGCCGAGGCGACTCCAGCTGCCCTGTTGTGCGGCCACCCGGCCTTCCAGCTCCAGGTCGGTCAGGCGCACCAGCACCTCCGGCAGCGACTGCCCACTGAGGCGCGCCAGTTCCTCGCTGTTGAGCGGTCCTGCTGCCAGATGCCGCAACAGCGGGTCGTCCTCGACCACCACGGCTGCGGCCATTGGTGCCAGGCGACGCCAGCCCTGCAGGGCTTCGAGGATGTGCTCCACACTTTCCACCAGTTGCGCGCCCTCGCGGATCAGCTGATGGCAGCCTCGGGCGCCCGGATGGTGGATGGAGCCGGGCAGGGCGAAGACCTCGCGACCTTGCTCGGCGGCCAGCCGGGCGGTGATCAGGGAGCCACTGGACGGACTGGCTTCCACCACCAGGGTGCCCAGGCTCAGGCCGCTGATGATCCTGTTGCGCCGGGGGAAGTTAGCCGCCTGGGGGGTGCAGTCCAGCGGCAACTCGGAGACCAGCGCGCCCCCTTCCGCCAGCAGGCGCTGGGCCAGACCCAGGTGCCGCCGAGGATAGAGCTGCAGCAGACCGGTACCTAGCACCGCAACCGTGGCACCACCGCCATCCAGGGCCCCCTGGTGCGCGGCGCCATCGATACCCAGGGCCAGGCCACTGGTGATGCAGAATCCGGCCGTGGCCAGGCTCTGGGCGAAGCGCCGGGCGTTGTCCAGGCCCTGGGCACTGGCCTGGCGGCTGCCGACCAGGGCCAGTTGCGGCTGCTCGAGCAACTCGACGCGACCTTCGACGAACAGCAGCGGCGGTGGATCGGCGATCTCGGCGAGCAGCGCCGGATAGCGGTCGTCGCCCAGGCAGAGCAGATGGCGATCGGGCCCGTCCAGCCAGGCCAGGGCTCGGGCGACCCGCTCACGGGTCGCGGCGCTGCGGCGGGCCTCCGCGGCCACCGCCGGCAGGCGCAGGGCGCGCCAGGCCGACGCGGGCGCGCTAAGGGCGGCGGCGGCGCTGCCGAAGGCATCCAGCAGCAGCCGCTGGCGCACGGCACCGAGTTCCGGCAGGGCATGCAGGCGGAGCCGAGCGTCCTGCTCGGCGGGGGAGAGGGTGGCCATGGAAGTCTTCCTTGAGTGTGGCCGGTCGCCATCCTGGCGACCTGAGAGAGGTTAGGGGTTGCGCACCTTGTCCATCAGCTCCAGCTGGCGGGTAGCGGTCAGGATCAGGCCGTAGCTGATCTTGTCATAGGCGCGAAAGACCATCAGCAGACCGGCACGCTCGTCGGGGATCTTCACCAGTTCGCCGGTGATGCGATCACGTACCGTCTCGCCGGTCTTGTACACGGCCAGGACGTTACCCTCGATCAGGCCATCGCGGGTGCCTTTGTTGAGGGTCACCACATCGAACTGGCCGACCTGGGTGACGCCGCGGGGCACGTCGAGGATCAGGCCGCTGACGTCGCGGGCCGGGGCGCTGGGCATGAAGGTGGAATTCACCAGCCGTTCCTCGGTGGGGAACAGCCGGTCGCCCAGGCGAACCTCCTGGGTGGTGCGGGTCAGCTTCAGGGTGGCGATATCGCCTTCCTGGGTGACCAGGTCGGCGCTGCCGATGAAGTCGCCGTTGATGCCGAGAAAGGCGCCGGTCTTGGGATCGACATAGGTCTTGCCCTGGCGGTAGATGCCATAGGCGGACACCCCTGGCTGCAACTTGCCGCGCACATAGATGCGATCACCGGCGCCGCTCACCACGCGTTCGGCGTTGCCGGCCACCACATAGGGCGCCGACTGGAACTGTTCGGCCGAGTCGATGGCGCGATTCTGCAGCAGGAAGCTGTTCACCGCTTCCAGCGGAATGGCCGGGATGGCTTCGGCGATAGGCGTGCTGCGCACCGTGGGCGACAGCTTGACCGTGCCACGCGAGGCACCGCGGTTGAGCTGCAGGCGCGGCTGGCCGTCGACGTAGCTCAGCACCAGGGTGTCGCCGGGATAGATGAGGTGGGGATTCTTGATCTGCGGATTGGCCTGCCAGATCTCTGGCCATTCCCAGGGCTTGCTGAGGAATCTGGCGGAGATGTCCCAGAGGGTATCGCCACGGACCACGGTATAGCTTTCCGGGTGGTCCTGACGCAGGGTGACCGCCGCGTACGCCGACTGCAGGGCGCCCCCTGCGACCAGCAGCAGGGCGAACAAAGATTTCCTCATGCGTCGAATCCCTTTACACTTGGCTTTGAAGAACCGTCTTCACGCAAACGTCGGGGAATCGCCCCAGTCGTGCCCTGAGTGCCACCTCTGTCGGCACCGGGCAGCGCAGGCGCTCATCCCCGTCGACCGACGTCATCCACCTTCCGGGACCTGCCCGAAGCGGGTGGATACAACGCTGCGGCATCTTAGCAGCGCCCCTTGACTGTATTCCACAAGTGCCCTCAACGCCATGGCGATCCTAGACATCCTCGAATTTCCCGATCCCCGCCTGCGCACCGTCGCCAAGCCCATCGACGTGGTCGACGACGCTCTGCGCCAGACCATCGACGACATGTTCGAGACCATGTACGAAGCGCCCGGCATCGGTCTGGCCGCCACCCAGGTCAACGTCCATCGCCGCCTGGTGGTGATCGACGTCAGCGAAGACAAGAGCGAACCGCTGGTCTTCATCAATCCGGAAGCCGAGCCGCTCACCCAGGAACTGGGCGAGTACCAGGAAGGCTGCCTGTCGATCCCCGGGTTCTACGAAAAGGTCTGCCGTCCCGAGCGCGTCCGGGTGACTGCCCTGGACCGCGACGGCAAGTCCTTCGAGCTGGAGTGCGACGGCCTGCTGGCGGTGTGCATCCAGCACGAGATCGATCACCTCGATGGCAAGCTGTTCGTCGACTATCTGTCGCCGCTCAAGCGTGATCGCATCAAGAAGAAGCTCGAAAAGCAGCAGCGCCACAAGGCCTGATCGCCCTGGCGGACGGCGTCTCTGGCGTCCGCCGCTCGCCCTTTCCGCCAGGTCCGCCATGTCCAGATCCCTACGCCTCGTCTTCGCCGGAACCCCGGAATTCGCCGCCGTGCACCTGCAGGCGCTGATCGACGCCGGTTACCCCATCGCTGCCGTCTACACCCAGCCGGATCGCCCTGCCGGGCGTGGCCAGAAGCTGGCCATGAGTCCGGTCAAGCAGCTGGCACTGGCCCACGGCATCCCCGTGCAGCAGCCGCCAACCCTGCGTGATCCCGCGGCCCAGGCCACCCTGGCGGCCCTGGAACCCGACCTGCTGGTGGTAGTGGCCTACGGCCTGATCCTGCCCCAGGTGGTGCTGGACATCCCTCGCCTGGGTTGCATCAACAGCCATGCCTCGCTGCTGCCGCGCTGGCGAGGCGCGGCGCCCATCCAGCGTGCGCTGGAGGCGGGCGATGCCGAGTCCGGCGTCACCGTGATGCGCATGGAGGCCGGCCTGGATACCGGGCCGATGCTGAGCAAGGTCAAGACGCCCCTGACCGCCACGGACACCGGCGGATGCCTGCACGACCGCCTGGCCGCCCTGGGCGCCGCCGCCGTGGTCCAGGCCCTGCCGGGGCTGGCCGACGGCAGTCTGCAGGGCGAGGTACAGGACGACAACCTGGCCACCTACGCCCACAAGCTCAACAAGGACGAGGCCCGGTTGGACTGGGGTCGTCCGGCGGTGGAACTGGAGCGCCGTATCCGCGCCTTCGATCCCTGGCCGCTGTGCCACACCGCCCTGGCTGGTGAACCCCTCAAGGTCTGGGCCGCGGAACTGGCCGAAGGGCAGGGCGTTCCGGGCATGGTGCTCGACGCCGATCGCGCAGGCCTGCTGGTCGCCTGTGGCGAGGGCGCCCTGCGTCTGACCCGCCTGCAACTGCCTGGCGGCAAACCGCTGGGCTTCGCCGATCTCTACAACGCCCGCCGCGAGCGCTTCGCCCCCGGTCAGGTGCTGGGTCTATGAATCCGCGGCTGGCGGCCACGCGTGCCTTGGCCGCGGTCCTGGCCGGACGTGCCTCCCTGGGCAGCAGCCTGCCCGAGCAATTGGCCAAGGTCGATCCACGTGACCGCGCCCTGGCCCAGGACCTGGCCTTTGGTACCGCGCGCTGGCAGCCGCGGCTGTCACTGCTGGCGGAAAAGCTCCTGCAAAAGCCCTTCAAGGCCGGCGACCGCGATCTCGAAGCCCTGCTGCTGATCGGTCTCTACCAGCTGTTCCACACCCGCATCCCGGCCCATGCCGCCATTGGCGAGACGGTGGGCTGTGTCGACAAGCTGAAGAAGTCCTCGGCCAAGGGTCTGCTCAACGCCGTGCTGCGCCGCGCCCAGCGCGAATACGAGAGCCTGCTGCCGGCCCTGGAGCACGATCCCGCCGCGCGCCTGGCTCATCCACGCTGGCTGCAGAAGACGCTCAAGGCGCGCTGGCCGGAGCAGTGGGAAGCCATCGCCTCCGCGAACAATCTGCACCCGCCGCTGATCCTCAGGGTCAATCGCCGCCAGGGCAGTCGCGATGCCTATCTGGCCGACCTGGCCGCCGCCGGTATCGAGGCGGTGCCCTGCACCTTCAGCGTCGACGGCATCCGCCTGCTGCAACCCCAGGACGTCACCGCCCTGCCGGGTTTTGCCGCGGGTCGGCTCAGCGTGCAGGACGAGGCCGCCCAGCTGGCGGCGGACCTGCTGGAACTGGCGCCCGGCCAGCGAGTGCTGGACGCCTGCGCTGCGCCCGGTGGCAAGACCTGTCACCTGCTGGAGCGCGAACCCGCCCTGGCCGAGGTGGTGGCACTGGATGCCGATGCCGGTCGCCTGGAGCGCGTCGAGCAGAATCTGGCGCGCCTGGGCCTCACGGCCCGTACCCTGGCCGCCGATGGCCGCGCCGTGGCCGACTGGTGGGACGGCACGGCGTTCCAGCGCATCCTGCTGGACGCTCCCTGCAGCGCCACCGGGGTGATCCGCCGTCATCCGGACATCAAGCTGACCCGCCAGGCCAGCGACATCGCGCCCCTGGTGCAGCTGCAGGGTGAATTGCTGGACGCGCTCTGGCCGACGCTGGAGGTAGGCGGCATCCTGGTCTACGCCACCTGCTCGGTGTTGCCGGAAGAAAACAGCGACAACCTCGCCGCCTTTCTCGCCCGCACCCCGGGCGCCCGCGAGCTGGATATCCCCGCTCCCTGGGGCCTTGCCCAGCCCCATGGCCGCCAGCTCCTGCCGCAGCCCGACGGCCACGACGGCTTCTATTACTGCAAGCTGATCAAGATCGCCAAGTAGGAGACCTCGCCATGCTCGAATCCCTGGAGAAAATGCTCGCTCGCGGCCAGGACAATGCCCTGCTCAGGTTCGGTCTGGGCAAGGGCTATCTGGATGCGGGCGAACCTGCGCGGGCGCTCGAGCACCTGGCGCACTGCGTCGAGTTCGATCCGGCGTATTCGGCGGCCTGGAAGCTGCTGGGCAAGGCCCACGAGAGTAGCGGCGACCTGGCAAGCGCCGAAGCCGCCTGGACGCAGGGCCTGCAGGCGGCGCAGGCCAAGGGCGACAAGCAGGCGGAAAAGGAGATGACGGTGTTTCTCAAGCGCCTGGCGCGCCGCGCTCAGTCCTGATCACGCAGGAACTTGAGGCCGGCACCTTCTCCGTCGGTGCGCATGATTTCCATGGTCACCTTGGGTGCCTCCATGGGCAGGTCGAGCACCTGACCCACTACCCGAGTACCTCGCGGCAGCCGCGTCAGTTCGGGATGCACCACGTAGACGCCGCCATCGGACAGATCGCGGGTCTCGCCGACGATCTCGCCATCCGGATAGGCGATCCACAGCCGGCACTTGAGGGGGGTACGGGTATGCTGGCGCTGATCCCGCGAATTCATCGCCTGACTCCCTGACTTGGCGCTTCCTTGAGGTCCGGGCAGCTTCCGGCAAAGCCCGGCGCCTGTCAGCCGCGCGCCGACCGAACGGTCCTGGCGAAGCGCCGAGCGATAGGTCATAAGACGACCGCACGCCCTTCAGGGCCCAGACATGATCCGGGCCAGGGGACTCAGTACCACTTCTCTTCGCCGTCCGGGCGATTCTTGAATCTCTTCATGCTCCACATGTACTGGGTCGGATAGCGACGCACGTAGCCGGCCAGCACCTCGCTCATGGCGGCCACCGAGACCTCCGGATCCGGGTCGTACATGGCCTGGGGGGCGGCTTCCAGGATCACCTTGTAGCCGCTGCCATCTTCCAGGCGCACGGCATGGAAGAACACCCCACGGGCCTTGCCGCGCGCCAGCAGCGAAGGGACGAACTTGCTGGTCAGGGCGGTGGTGCCGAGGAAAGGCACGAAGAGCCCGGCGCTGCGACTCGGCTCGGGATCGGCCGGAATCCCCACGGCACCGCCGCGTCGGACTTCCTTGATCACGCTGATGATACCTTCCGGAGTGGAAGGCGCCACGCGGTTACCCAGCTGGACCCGCTGGCGCTTGAGCAGGTCATCCACCGCCTTCAGCTTGGGCGGCCGGTAGAAGATGATCGGCTTGGCATGGGAGCAATAGAAGTGGTTGAGCAATTCCCAGTTGCCCAGGTGGCTGGTGATGCCCACCACGCCATCGCCGGAGGCCAGGGCTTCTTGGAGGACGTCCATGCCTTCCACCTCGCGCACCAGGCGCAGGGAGCGCTGGGGCGACCAGATCCAGGCGCAGGCGCTTTCGGTTAGGGTCTTGCCGATGCCGCGCAGGCACTCGCGCGACAGCCGTTCCAGGCCGGCGGCATCGAGTTCGGGAAAACAGTGGGCGAGGTTGATGCGGGTAACCTTGCTGGCGCGGGTCGGCAGCTTCCACATGCACCAGCCGATGAATCCACCCAGGCGCTGGACCAGTGGCCAGGGCAGCAGGGCGAAAAGGCGCAGGAAGGCGATCATCAGCGCGCCTTTGAATCTTTCCAAAAGAGGGACTCCTGTCTGAATGCGCCGACAGTTTAGCGTCTACAGGTCCCGGAAACGTTAAGAAAGCGTAAGGTTCGCGCCAACTGGCAGCTATACATTCGACTTTTCTTGCAGTTCTGCCGACGGACGAGCCAACTCGGCATGGCGGTCGCAATCGAGAGTGTGGTCCATCACCAACCCCATGGCCTGCATGAAGGCGTAGCAGATGGTCGGGCCGACAAAGGTGAAACCGGCTTTCTTGAGCGCCTTGCTCATGGCCTCGGCTTCCGGAGTGATCGCCGGCACCTCGTCGCGGTCGCGAAAATGGTTGATGCGTGGCGCGCCACCGACAAAGGACCACAGCCAATCGGCCGGGTCTTCGAGCCTGAGCCAGGCCTGCGCATTCTGACGGGCGGCGCGCAGCTTGGCGCCGTTGCGGATGATGCCTGGGTCCTGCATCAGCTCCGCGAGCTCCGCATCGGTCAACTGCGCCAGCCGCCGAGGATCGAAGCCGTGCAGCACCTGGCGATAGCGCTCGCGCTTCTTCAGCACGGTGATCCACGACAGCCCCGCCTGGAAGCCTTCCAGCAGCAGGAATTCGAAGAGCACCGCTGGATCGCGCTGGGGTACGCCCCATTCGTGGTCGTGATATTCGATGTACAGCGGATCGGCGGTGCACCAGAAGCAACGCGGCATGGCGAAGACTCGGTCGAGGAGGAAAGGCCGCACCTTAGCGCAATTGCCCGCCAGCGGAGGCGAATCACAACGGATTCTGGAATGGTGGTATGGCGAATACTCAGAACGCACGTTTCTACCAGGCCGCAGGCGCTGCTACCTTAGGAGCAGCTACCTTTATCGCGGCCATGGGCCGCTCCTACAGGCCAACCCGTACCTGTAGGAGCGCCCATGGCCGCGAGAGAGCGCGCAGGCAGCCATCCTTGCCAAATACCGCCGGGCAGCCCTACGAGCCCATGCGGTCACCCCCGGCTTTCAGCTATACTCTCCGGCTTTTCGTCGCAGCCGAACGGGTATTTTTCGTGAGCCAGTCCAAGCCCACCGCGCGCACCTTCCAAGACTTGATCCTGGCCTTGCAGCAATACTGGGCCGAGCAGGGCTGCGTGGTACTCCAGCCTTATGACATGGAAGTTGGCGCCGGTACCTTCCACACCGCCACCTTCCTGCGCGCCATCGGTCCCGAGACCTGGAACGCCGCCTATGTGCAGCCCAGCCGCCGCCCCACCGACGGTCGCTATGGCGAGAACCCAAACCGCCTGCAGCACTACTACCAGTTCCAGGTGGTCCTGAAGCCCAATCCGGACAACTTCCAGGAGCTCTACCTGGGTTCCCTGGCCGCCATCGGCCTGGATCCGCTGGTGCACGACGTGCGTTTCGTCGAGGACAACTGGGAATCGCCCACCCTGGGCGCCTGGGGTCTGGGCTGGGAAGTCTGGCTCAACGGCATGGAAGTCACCCAGTTCACCTACTTCCAGCAGGCCGGCGGTATCGAGTGCTATCCGGTGACCGGCGAGATCACCTATGGCCTGGAACGCCTGGCCATGTACCTGCAGGGCGTAGACTCGGTCTACGACCTGATCTGGGCCGACGGTCCCTTTGGCACCGTGACCTATGGCGACGTCTTCCACCAGAACGAGGTGGAGCAGAGCACCTACAACTTCGAGCACGCCAATGTGCCCAAGCTGTTCGAGCTGTTCGACTTCTATGAGTCCGAGGCCAATCGCCTGATCGCCCTGGACCTGCCGCTGCCCACCTACGAGATGGTGCTCAAGGCCTCCCACACCTTCAACCTGCTGGACGCCCGCCGCGCCATCTCGGTGACCGAACGCCAGCGCTACATCCTGCGCGTGCGCACCCTGGCCCGCAGCGTCGCCCAGGGCTACTTCAAGGCCCGCGCCCGGCTAGGCTTCCCGCTGGCCACCCCGGCGCTGCGCGACGAAATCCTGGGTCGCGACGATGTCCAAGCGCTGCTCAAGGAGGGCGAATGATGAGCGATACCCTGGATTTCCTGGTCGAACTGGGTACCGAAGAACTGCCCCCCAAGGCGCTCAAGACCCTCGGCGACAGCTTTCTCTCCGGCATCGAGAAGGGCCTCAAGCAGGCCGGTCTCGGCTACGCCAGCGCCCGCGCCTATGCCGCGCCGCGCCGTCTGGCGGTACTGGTCGAAGCCCTGCAGACCCAGCAGCCCGAGCGGAGTGTCAACCTGGATGGCCCGCCGGTCCAGGCCGCCTTTGGCGCCGATGGCCAGCCCACCCAGGCGGCTCTGGGTTTCGCCCGCAAGTGTGGCGTCGACATCAGCGCCATCGATCGCAGCGGCCCCAAGCTGAGATTTTCCCAGAGCATTCCCGGCCAGCCAGCCGCCTCCCTGCTGCCTGGTATCGTCGAGGCGTCCCTGGCCGAGCTGCCGATTCCCAAGCGCATGCGCTGGGCCGCCCGCCGCGAGGAGTTCGTCCGTCCGACCCAGTGGCTGGTGATGCTGCTGGGCGATGAGGTCATCGACTGCGAGATCCTCACCCGCCGTGCCGGTCGTGAGTCCCGTGGCCATCGTTTCCACCATCCCGATGCCGTGCGTATCAGCGCCCCGGCCCACTATGCCGCCGATCTGCGTGCCGCCCATGTGCTGGCCGACTTCGCCGAGCGACGTCAGCTCATCGAGTCCCGCGTGGCCGAACTGGCTGCGGCGGAGCAGGGCAGCGCCGTGGTGCCGCCCGCGCTGCTGGACGAGGTGACCGCCCTGGTGGAATGGCCGGTGCCCCTGGTCTGCGCCTTCGAGGAACGCTTCCTCGAAGTGCCCCAGGAAGCGCTCATCACCACCATGCAGGACAACCAGAAGTACTTCTGCCTGCTGGACGCCCAGGGCAAGCTCTTGCCACGTTTCATCACCGTGGCCAACCTGGAAAGCAAGGATCCGGCGCAGATCGTCAGCGGCAACGAGAAGGTGGTGCGCCCCCGTCTCACCGATGCCGAGTTCTTCTTCAAGCAGGACCAGAAGCAGCCGCTGGAAAGCTTCAACGAGCGCCTCAAGAACGTGGTCTTCCAGGCCCAGCTCGGCACGGTCTACGACAAGGCCCAGCGCGTCGCCGCCCTGGCCGCCTTTATCGCCGAACGCATCGGCGGTGATGCTGAGCGTGCCCACCGCGCCGGCGTGCTTGCCAAGTGCGACCTGGCCACCGAGATGGTCGGCGAATTCCCCGAGATGCAGGGCATCGCTGGCTACTACTACGCCAAGAAAGGCGGCGAGGCCGAAGACGTGGCCCTGGCGCTCAACGAGCAGTACATGCCGCGCGGCGCCGGCGCCGAACTGCCGCAGACCCTGACCGGCGCGGCGGTAGCCCTGGCCGACAAGCTCGATACCCTGGTCGGCATCTTCGGCATCGGCATGCTGCCCACCGGCAGCAAGGATCCCTTCGCTCTGCGCCGTCAGGCCCTGGGCGTGCTGCGCATCCTCATCGAGAAGGGACTGGAGCTGGATCTGCCAGCCGCCGTCGCCTTCGCCATCGCCGGCTACGGCGAGCGGGTCAAGACGGCCGGCCTGCAGGAGCAGGTACTGGACTTCGTCTTCGACCGGCTGCGCGCCCGCTACGAGGACGAAGGCATCGACACCGCCGCCTACCTGGCCGTGCGCGCCCTGCGTCCGGCCTCGGCACTGGATTTCGACCAGCGCGTCCAGGCCGTGCAGGCCTTCCGTCGCCTGCCCGAAGCCGAAGCCCTGGCGGCCGCCAACAAGCGTGTCTCCAACCTGCTCGGTAAATTCGAAGGTCAGGTTGCCGCCCAGGCCGATGCCGCCTTGTTCGAGACTGACGCCGAGCGCACCCTGGCCGCCGCCATCGCCGCTGCCGAGCGGGATGCCGCGCCCCTGGCCGAAGCCCGTCGCTATGGCGAAGCCCTCGAGCGTCTGGCCAGCCTGCGCGCGCCGGTGGATGCCTTCTTCGACGAAGTCCTGGTCAACGCCGAAGACGAGCGCGTCCGCGCCAATCGCTATGCGCTGCTCGCGCATCTGCGCGGCCTGTTCCTCGGCATCGCCGACATCTCGGTGCTGGGCTAGGGCATGAAGTTGATCGTGCTGGACCGCGATGGCGTCATCAATGTCGACTCCGATGACTACGTGCGTAGCGCCGAGCAGTGGCAACCGCTGCCCGGCAGCCTCGCCGCGATCGCCCGCCTGAACCGGGCCGGCTGGCAGGTGGCCGTGGCCACCAACCAGTCAGGTCTGGCCCGAGGCTATTTCACGGAAGATGACCTGGCGGCCATGCACGAGAAGCTGCAACGCCTGCTGGCGGAGGAGGGCGGCCGGGTCGATCTGATCCTGCACTGCCCCCATGGCCCGGAAGCAGGCTGTGACTGCCGCAAGCCGCTACCCGGCCTGTTCCGCGCCATTGCCACCCATTACGGGCGCTCTGATCTTGCGGAAGTCCCCGTGGTCGGCGACAGCCTGCGCGACCTGGAAGCCGGCGTGGCCCTTGGCTGTACGCCCTACCTGGTGCGTACCGGCAAGGGCGAGCGCACCCTGGCCAAGCCCTTACCATCCGGTACCCAGGTCTTCGCCGACCTGGCTGCGGTGGTTGATCACCTGCTTGAGGAAACGCGCTGATGCGGCTCTTGCGTACCCTGTTGTTCTACGTGCTGCTGGGGACCAGCGGCATCCTCTGGTCCTGCGTCAGCCTGCTGATCGCGCCCTTCCTGGCCTATCGCGCTCGCTATCGGCTAGTGGTCAAGGCCTGGACCGGCTTTGCCGTCTGGCTGGCCAAGGTCATCTGCGGCATTCGTTACGAAATCGAAGGGCTGGAAAACGTCCCGGCGCAGCCCTGCGTGATCGTGGCCAACCACCAGAGCACCTGGGAAACCTTCTTCCTGTCCGCCCAGTTCGAACCCACCTCCCAGGTGATCAAGCGCGAACTGCTGCGGATTCCCTTCTTTGGCTGGGCTTTCTCGCTGCTCAAGCCCATCGCCATCGACCGCGACAACGGCAAGCTGGCCCTGCAGCAGCTGACCGAGCAGGGCGGCCGCTACCTGGCCCAGGGCTGCTGGGTGCTGATCTTCCCCCAGGGCACCCGCATCGATCCTGGCAAGATGGGCAAGTTCTCCCGCGGTGGTGCCGCCCTGGCCTGCAGCCTGAACGTCCCCATCCTGCCCATTGCCCACAACGCCGGCGCCTACTGGCCAAATCGTTCCTGGATCAAGTCGCCGGGGACCATCAAGGTCAGCATCGGCCCGCTGCTCTATCCACAGGGTCAGGATCCCCGCGCCATCGTCGATCTGAATGCCCGCAGCTTTGCCTTCATCGAGCAGGCGCTTGCGCCCGCCTCTGACGCCAGCCCAACCGAGCGCCGCGTCGCCTGACCGCATAATCGCCTGATCGCCAGGCCGCAATGGCCTGGCTGTTTTCACCGGTTTTCCTCACTTTACCCACACACTTATCCACAGGCCGACTAGGCATTTCTGCGTGCCTGAATTTCGGCCTGCTACCTCGGATCAGCGCTCATCCACAAGTACCGACAAGCTTATTCCCAAGCTTATCCACAGGATGATCCTTTATAGCCTGTGTCTCTATGCCGCATGGCACGGCCTCTTTGCTTGCATTCAAAGGTCTCTTCAAAAGACGCTGAGCAAAACTATCCACAAAACCCCTGGCTATAAGATGAGCGGCATTCCTGAGCAGGGAACGAAACGGCGTCTGCCTCTAGCCAGAATGTTTTCCACAAAAAAGCCCCGCATGGCGGGGCTTGTGCATAACCGAAGCTATCAGACGTCGAGGTTCGACACCGCCAGGGCGTTGCTCTCGATGAAGTCGCGACGCGGTTCCACCTGATCACCCATCAAGGTGTTGAAGATCTGATCCGCCGTGATGGCATCCTCGATGGTGACCTGAAGCATGCGGCGCACGTTCGGGTCCATGGTGGTTTCCCACAGCTGATCCGGATTCATCTCGCCCAGCCCCTTATAGCGCTGGATGTTGAATCTCTTGCTGGTCTCGTTCATCAGCCATTCCCAGGCTTCCTTGAAGGTGCTGACCGGGCGACGGCGTTCGCCGCGCTTGGCATAGGCACCTTCTTCCAGCAGGTTGTCCAGCTGGGCGGCCAGCTCGGTCACCAGGCGGTAATCGTTGCTGCCGAAGAAGTCCCGGTTGAAGGTGACGTAGCTGGACAGGCCATGGGCGAGGGTCTCCACCTCTGGTAGCCACAGACCTCGCTCGCGGTCCTCGCGCAGGCTGACACGGTAGGTGGTGCCGGAGCGCTCGGAGGTCTGCAGGCGTGCGTTAAGGCCTTCCAGCCACTGACGCATCGCCGCTTCATCGGCCAGCTGATCGACACCGACCCGCGGCAGGTACAACAGGTGTTCGCTGACGGCGGCCGGATACAGCCGCGACAGGCGCTTGAAGGTCTTCATCACCTGGCGGTAGCTGTTCACCAGCTTCTCGAGTTCCACGCCGGAGAGGCCCGGGGCGTTCTCGTTGACATGCAGGCTGGCTTCTTCGAGGGCGGTCTGGGTCAGGTATTCCTCCATCGCCTCGTCGTCCTTGATGTACTGCTCCTGCTTGCCACGCTTCACCTTGTACAGCGGCGGCTGGGCGATGTAGATGTAGCCCCGCTCAATCAGCAGCGGCATCTGACGGAAGAAGAAGGTCAGCAGCAGGGTACGGATGTGCGAGCCGTCGACATCGGCATCGGTCATGATGATGATGTTGTGGTAGCGCAGCTTGTCGATGTTGAACTCTTCGCGGCCGATACCACAGCCCAGCGCGGTGATCAGGGTGCCCACTTCCTGGGAGGAGAGCATCTTGTCGAAGCGCGCTTTCTCGACGTTGAGGATCTTGCCCTTGAGCGGCAGGATCGCCTGGGTGCGTCGGTTGCGGCCCTGCTTGGCCGAACCACCGGCGGAGTCACCCTCCACGATGTAGAGTTCCGACAGCGCCGGGTCCTTCTCCTGGCAGTCCGCCAGCTTGCCAGGCAGGCCGGCGATGTCCAGGGCGCCCTTGCGCCGGGTCATCTCCCGCGCCTTACGGGCCGCTTCACGAGCCCGCGCGGCATCGATCATCTTGCCGACCACCGCCTTGGCTTCGTTGGGATTCTCCAGCAGGAAATCGGAGAAGTGCTTGCCCATCTCCTGTTCCACCGCGGTCTTCACCTCGGAGGAGACCAGCTTGTCCTTGGTCTGGGAGGAGAACTTGGGATCCGGCACCTTGACCGAGATGATGGCGGTCAGGCCTTCGCGGGCATCGTCACCGGTGGTGGCCACCTTGAACTTCTTGGCCAGGCCCTCGGCCTCGATGTAGCTGTTCAGGTTGCGCGTCAGCGCCGAGCGGAAGCCCGCCAGGTGGGTACCGCCATCGCGCTGGGGAATGTTGTTGGTGAAGCAGAGGATGTTCTCGTTGAAGCTGTCATTCCACTGCAGGGCCACTTCCACGGCCACGCCGTCGTCCTCGCGCTGCACCTGGAAGTGGAACACCTCGTTCACCGCGGTCTTGTTGGTGTTCAGGTAGTCAACGAAGGCGCGCAGGCCACCCTCGTACTTGAACAGCTCTTCCTTGCCGCTGCGCTCGTCGCGCAGGACGATGCCCACGCCGGAATTGAGGAAGGACAGCTCGCGAATCCGCTTGGCCAGGATGTCCCAGTTGAACTGGATATTGTTGAAGGTCTCAGCCGAGGGCTTGAAGTGCACCTGGGTACCGGTGGTGTCTGTCTCGCCGATCACTGCCAGGGGTGCCTGGGGCACGCCATGCACATAGACCTGCTCCCACACCTGGCCGGCGCGGCGAATGGTCAGCCGCAACTCCTCGGACAGGGCGTTAACCACCGAGACGCCCACGCCGTGCAGGCCGCCGGACACCTTGTAGGTGTTGTCGTCGAACTTACCGCCGGCGTGCAAGACGGTCATGATGACCTCGGCCGCCGAGACGCCTTCTTCCTTGTGGATGTCCACCGGGATGCCGCGACCGTTGTCGCGTACGGTGATGGATTCATCCATGTGGATGGTGATGCTGATTTCGCTGCAGAAGCCGGCCAGGGCTTCGTCGATGGAGTTGTCCACCACCTCGAAGACCATGTGGTGCAGGCCGGTGCCGTCATCGGTGTCGCCGATGTACATGCCGGGGCGCTTGCGCACGGCATCCAGTCCCTTCAGCACCTTGATGCTGGAAGAGTCGTAGGTATTGTTCTCGCTCATGCTTGGCTCCCGCTAGTGTGGGTCTGCTTGATATGGCCGTGTTCCACGTGAAACACGCTGACCTCTGTCTCCGGCCGCCAGGCGGCCTGTAGCGTCTCGCGCTCGACACAGGTAATGAAGACTTGGCACTCCAGTGCCTCCAGCAGCCGGCACAAGGCCAGCCGGTGTCCCTCGTCCAGTTCCGAGGGCAGATCGTCGATGAGATAGACGCACTGGCCTCGCTTGACCTGGTTGACCAGCCGCCCCTGGGCAATGCGCAGTGCGCACACCACCAGCTTCTGCTGACCACGCGACAGGATGTCCGCCGCGTTGTGATTGCCAATACGGATCCGCAGGTCGGCGCGCTGCGGGCCGGCCTGGGTATGCCCCAGCTGCAGATCCCGCGGCAGGCTGTCCGCCAGCACCTCACGCAGATCGCGCTCGCGGTCCCAGCCGCGGTAATAACTCAGGGTCAGGCCGTCCAGCTGGATCAGCTCGGCCAGCACCGCCGTGAATTCCGGCTTCAGACGCTGGATATAGGCCTGGCGAAAACCATCGATCTCGCCGCTGGCCAGGGCCAGTTCCTGATCCCAGGCGGCCTGCGCCGCAGGGTCGATTTTACCACGTCTGAGCCAGTGATTTCGCTGCCTGAGCGCCTTTTGCAGGCGTTGCCAGAGCGGCAGGAAGCGCTGTTCCTCGTGGAACACGCCCCAGTCGAGAAACTGCCGCCTGATCTTGGGGCTGCCTTCGAGCAGCCGGAAGCCATCGGGGTTGATCAGCTGCAGCGGCAGCACCTCGGCCAGTTGCGCCGCGCTGCGGGCATTCTCGCCATTGATGCGGATCTGGTAGTCACCGCCGCGCTCGCGCTGGATACCCAGGTTGCAATCCTGGCCACCGGGCAGCCGCACCTGGCCGAACACCGTGCAACTGGCCTGCTCGTGCTGGATGACCGGCGCCAGCTTGGTACTGCGAAAGGAGCGGGCCAGTCCTAGCAGGTGGATGGCTTCCAGCAGGCTGGTCTTGCCGCTGCCATTGGCGCCATGCAGCAGGTTGACCCGTGGCGAGGGCTGAAGCGCGACCGCCTGCAGATTGCGCAGGCGGTCGGCATTGAAGCGGATCAATGTCATCGAGCGGCGATCAGAGGCGCATCGGCATCACGACATAGGAGGAATCGTCGTTGCCCGCCTCTTGCAACAGCGCACTGCTGCTGGAATCGGACAGGGTGATACGCACCTGGTCGGTGGTCATCACGCCCAGCACGTCGAGCAGGTAGCTGACGTTGAAACCGATCTCCAGACTGCCGCCGTCATAGTCGACCTGCAGCTCTTCCTCGGCCTCTTCCTGCTCCGGGTTATTGGCCTGGATCTTCATGAAGCCGTTTTCCAGCTGCAGGCGAATGCCGCGATATTTCTCATTGGAGAGAATGGCGGTGCGGCTGAAAGCCTCACGCAGATGCTGGCGTTCACCCAGCACCAGCTTGTCGCCATGCCGCGGCAGGACACGCTCGTAGTCGGGGAACTTGCCGTCCACCAGCTTGGAGGTAAAGGTGAAGTCGCCCGTGGTGGCACGAATATGGTGCTGACCCAGAACGACGTTGACCGGTTCTTCCGGTTCGGTGAGCAGGCGCGACAATTCCAGGATGCCCTTGCGCGGCACGATGACCTGGTGCTTCTCGGCCTGGTCGACGTCGGCCTCCAGCATGCACATGGCCAGGCGGTGGCCGTCGGTGGCCACGGCGCGCAGGCGTCCGGTGCTGGCTTCCAGCAACATGCCGTTGAGGTAGTAGCGCACGTCCTGCTGAGCCATGGCGAAGCCGGTGCGCTCGATCAGGCGACGCAGGCGGCCCTGGGGAATGCTGAACTTCAGCGAGCCCGGGCCTTCCTCCACGGTGGGGAAGTCGTTGGCGGGCAGGGTGGACAGGGTGAAACGGCTGCGTCCGGCACGGATCAGCAGCTTCTGCTCCTCGGTGCGGATGTCGATCAGCGCATCGGGCTGCAGGCTCTTGCAGATGTCCATGAGCTTGCGCGCCGGCACGGTGATCTCGCCAGCCTCGGCGGCTTCTTCCAGATCGACCCGGCCAACTAGCTCGACTTCCAGGTCGGTACCGGTCAGCGACAACCGCTGGCCTTCCACGACCAGGAGTACGTTGGACAGCACCGGCAGCGTTTGCCGACGTTCCACGACACCGGCCACCAGCTGCAGCGGTTTCAACAGGGCTTCACGTTGAATGGTGAAATGCATGGTCAGGTCCTTGCCAGGGCCGCGTCCGTCAGGTGGTCAGGGTACGCAGCAGGTTCTTGTAATCCTCGCGAATATCCGCGTCGGATTCCCGAAGTTCGGCGATCTTTCGACAGGCGTGCAACACCGTCGTGTGATCGCGTCCGCCAAAGGCGTCGCCGATTTCCGGCAGGCTGTGGTTGGTCAGTTCCTTAGACAACGCCATGGCGACCTGCCGCGGCCGGGCCACCGAGCGCGAGCGGCGTTTGGACAGCAGATCGGCGATCTTGATCTTGTAATACTCGGCCGCGGTGCGCTGGATGTTGTCGATGCTGACCAGCTTGTCCTGCAGTGCCAGGAGATCCTTGAGCGACTCACGGATCAGCTCGATGGTGATGTCCCGTCCCATGAAGTGGGCGTGGGCGATCACCCGCTTGAGCGCGCCTTCCAGTTCACGAACGTTGGAACGGATGCGCTGGGCGATAAAGAAGGCGGCGTCGTGGGGCAGGTCGACCTTGGCCTGGTCGGCCTTCTTCATCAGGATCGCCACCCGTGTTTCCAGCTCCGGTGGCTCCACGGCCACGGTGAGGCCCCAGCCGAAGCGCGACTTGAGCCGCTCTTCCAGGCCATCGATCTCCTTGGGATAACGGTCGCTGGTGAGAATCACCTGTTGTCCACCTTCGAGCAGCGCATTGAAGGTGTGGAAAAACTCTTCCTGCGATCGCTCCTTGCGGGCGAAAAACTGGATGTCATCGATCAGCAGGGCATCCACCGAGCGGTAGAAGCGCTTGAATTCGTTGATGGCATTGAGCTGCAGCGCCTTGACCATGTCGGCGACGAAACGCTCCGAATGCAGATAGACGATCTTGGCATTCGGGTTGCGCTTGAGCAGGTGGTTGCCCACAGCGTGCATCAGGTGGGTCTTACCCAGACCCACGCCGCCATAAAGGAAGAGCGGGTTGTAGCCGTGCTTGGGATTGTCCGCCACCTGCCAGGCCGCCGCGCGGGCCAGCTGGTTGGACTTGCCCTCGACGAAGTTCTCGAAGGTGAAGGTACGGTTGAGATAGCTGGTGTGCTTGAGTGCACCTTCAACCTGCACGGTGCGTTCGGTCTTGACCGCCGGCTCGTCGGCCTCGGCCAGTTCTGCCGTTACGTCTTCCAGGGCCACACCCGCGGTGACGATATCCGACTGGATCGGCTGCGGGGCCTGTACCGGCGGCGGCAGGGGGCTGCTCTGGCTACTGGGTGTCTGGGCCGGGCGCGGCTTGTTGCTGCGCTTGCTCCCGATCAACAAGGAAAGCACTGGCGCGATACCGTCGTCGGCATGCTCCTCGAGCAATTCGAGGATTCGGCTCAGGTACTTCTCGTTGACCCAATCGAGCACGAAGCGGTTGGGCGCGAACACCCGCAGCTCATCCCCTTCCGCTTCCACCTGCAGTGGCCGGATCCAGGTATTGAATTGTTGCGAAGGCAGCTCGTCGCGCAGCACATCTACGCAACGTTGCCAGAGTTCGACCGACACAGCGTCTCCCAAGGACTGGAGCGGCCCGGAAGGGCCATGAGCAAACGCCCATTGTATCCCTCCCCACCCGGGTTATCCACATGACCGCGCAGTTTCCCGGCGAATAGCCCCTTCCGTCCAGACCATCCTTCAGGCGACCGTCAGCTCTGTGGATAACGCCGTCTGACCTTTCTGGACAAGTACCGGGTTTGCGCTGTGGATAATAGTGATGTGGGTAACCCCTTCGCTTATCCACAGCCTCTGACCAGGCTAGCCACCCTTGCTCCACCTGTTGAAAACAGAGTTGCCGGTCTCCCTCCGGCCAGTGGGCATCTGTGTCTGCGCGTTCTATCCACAGAAATCGGCTTCACCATACATATTCACTTCAATAGTCCTTTAAAACCTTTTGACCTGTTAATTTTATTTACGCGGTCTCCTGTCAGCGTGTGCTGGTTGGAAATTGACCTATACCGAGGCTTTCTCTAGAATCCCCGGTCTCTTTGCGCGGGGCGCTCATGCCTTGCCGCTTTCACCTAGGTAAAAGTCCATGAAACGCACCTTCCAACCCAGCACCCTGAAGCGCGCCCGTGTCCACGGTTTCCGTGCTCGTATGGCAACCAAGAACGGCCGTCAGGTTCTGTCCCGTCGCCGTGCCAAAGGCCGCAAGCGTCTGGCGATCTGATTGCCCGGTCAGGTGGTGAGTCAGGGTTTCGGTCGGGACAGGCGCTTACTGAGCTCCCAACAGTTCCAAGCGGTCTTTGACTCTCCCACCCACAAGGCATCCGGCAAGCACCTGCTGCTGCTCGCCCATGCCAATGGGCTAGACCATTCCCGCCTGGGGCTGGTCATCGGCAAGAAAAGCGTCAAGCTTTCTGTCGAGCGCAATCGCATCAAGCGGGTCATCCGAGATTCCTTCCGTCTGAATCAGGACCGCTTGGGCAGCTTCGATCTGGTCTTCGTCGCCCGGAAAGGGCTCGGCGAAGTAGACAATCCCGAATTGCACGATCAACTGCTGCAACTCTGGAAACGTCTCAATCGCCAGGCGAGCAAGGCCGTTGCCCAGCCAACCGACAGTCCCGACGGTGCTCATGCGTAAACCGGCCCTGCTGCTGATTCGCTTCTACCGTTATGCCATCAGCCCCATGATGGCCAGTCACTGTCGTTTCTATCCGACCTGTTCCGGTTACGCCCTCGAAGCCATCGAGTGCCACGGGCTGCTGCGTGGTGGCTGGCTGACCACACGGCGACTGTGCCGGTGCCATCCCTGGCACTCAGGCGGATACGATCCCGTTCCTCCCGCAAAGAACCCAGCCCCGACCTCTTCGATGGCCGAGTAAACATGGATATCAAGCGCCCGCTACTCATTGCCGCCCTGGCGATCGTGTCCTACACCCTGGTCTTCCAGTGGAACAAGGATTACGGCCAGGCCGATCTGCCCACGGCCAAGACGCAAACCAGCGTCCTGCCCGGCGATACCCCCAACGTGCCCACCGATGTTCCGGCTGACGCCAAGGCCGCGGCCCCGGTGGACAACTCGACCGCTCAGGCCAGCACTGCGCTCATCAAGGTACGTACCGACGTTCTGGATCTGGCCATCGACCCCCGTGGCGGCGACATCGTCCAGCTCGGTCTGGTGCAGTACCCCCGGCGCCAGGACCATCCCGACGTTCCCTTCATGCTGTTCGACAACGGCAACGAGCGTCTCTACCTGGCCCAGAGCGGCCTGACCGGTGCCAACGGTCCCGACGCCAACAGCGCCGGTCGCCCGCTGTACACCTCGGCCCAGTCCAGCTATGTGCTCGCCGATGGCAAGCAACAGCTGGTGGTGGATCTCAAGTACCAGGCCAATGGCGTCGACTACATCAAGAGATTCACCTTCCACCGGGGTCTGAAGGTCGACTGCTCGGACGCCGAGAAGGCGCAGAAGAAGATCACCTGCATCAACCCGGACGCCTATCAGATCCAGGTCAGCTACCTGATCGACAACCAGAGCGCCAACGCCTGGAATGGCGTGCTCTATGCGCAGCTCAAGCGTGACAAGAGCGGGGATCCGTCGGCCACTACCGCGACCGGCGTCTCCACCTACCTGGGCGCCGCGGTCGGTACCCCGGCCGAGCCCTATCGCAAGGTGTCCATGGGCGACATGGACAAGAACCGCCTGCAGGAATCCGTGCAGGGCGGCTGGGTCGGTTGGCTGCAGCACTACTTCGTCACCGCCTGGGTGCCGAACAAGGACGAGCAGCACCAGATCACCACCCGCAAGGATGCCCAGGGCAACTACATCGTCGGCTTCACCGGTCCGCAATTCAGCGTGCCGGCGGGTGGCAAGGGCGAGACCTCGCTCACCCTCTACGCTGGTCCGAAGATCCAGGAACACCTCAAGACCCTGTCCCATGGCCTGGAGCTGACCGTCGACTACGGCTTCCTGTGGTTCATCGCCCAGCCGATCTTCTGGCTGCTGCAGCATATCCACAGCATCCTGGGTAACTGGGGCTGGTCGATCATCGTCCTGACCATCATCATCAAGATGCTGTTCTTCCCGCTGTCCGCCGCCAGCTACCGTTCCATGGCCCGGATGCGTGCCGTCGGACCACGCCTGCAAGCGCTGAAGGAACAGCATGGCGACGATCGCCAGAAGATGTCCCAGGCGATGATGGAGCTGTACCGCAAGGAGAAGATCAATCCGCTGGGTGGCTGCCTGCCCATCGTGGTGCAGATGCCGGTATTCCTGGCGCTGTATTGGGTGCTGCTGGAAAGCGTCGAGATGCGCCAGTCGCCCTGGATGTTCTGGATCACCGACCTGTCGGCCAAGGATCCCTTCTTCATCCTGCCGATCATCATGGGCGGTACCATGCTGGTGCAGCAGATGCTGAACCCGGCGCCGCCGGATCCCATGCAGGCCAAGGTGATGAGAATGATGCCGATCATCTTCACCTTCTTCTTCCTGTGGTTCCCGGCCGGTCTGGTGCTGTACTGGATCGTCAACAACTGCCTGTCGATCCTGCAGCAGTGGTACATTACCCGGAAGATCGAGGCGGCCGCCAAGAAGGCCTGACCCCGCTCAACCTGTCCATACGACGCCCCTTGATTGGGGCGTCGTGCTTTCTGGAGGATCGTCATGTCCCTGCCTTCCGACAGCATCGCCGCCATCGCCACCGCCACCGGCCGTGGTGGTGTCGGCATCGTGCGCGTCTCCGGTCCCCTGGCCGCACCCCTGGCCCAGGCCATCTGCGGCCGCGAGCTACCGCCGCGGCATGCTCACTATGGCAACTTCCTTGCCGCCGACGGCAGCGTACTGGACGCGGGCATTGCCCTGTTCTTTCCTGGCCCGAACTCCTTCACCGGCGAAGACGTCCTGGAATTGCAAGGTCACGGCGGCCCGGTGATCCTCGACCTGCTCTTGCGCCGTACGCTGGAAGAGGGCGCGCGGCTGGCCCGTCCGGGCGAATTCAGCGAACGCGCCTTTCTCAACGACAAACTGGACCTGGCCCAGGCGGAGGCTATCGCCGATCTCATCGAGGCCAGCACCGAGCAGGCGGCGCGCAATGCCCTGCGCTCGCTGCAGGGCGAGTTCTCCCGCCGGGTGGAAAGCCTGGTCGAGCAGCTCATCCGCCTACGCATCTATGTCGAAGCCGCCATCGACTTTCCCGAGGAGGAGATCGACTTCCTCGCCGATGGTCGGGTCCAGGGATTGCTGGAGGGTGTGCAGGCCGAACTGCACGAGGTCCAGCGTGAAGCCAATCGCGGTGCCCTGCTGCGCGACGGCATGACGGTGGTGATCGCCGGCCGGCCCAATGCCGGCAAGTCCAGCCTGCTCAACGCTCTGGCCGGACGGGAAGCCGCCATCGTCACCGACATCGCCGGCACCACCCGGGATGTCCTGCGCGAACATATCCACATCGATGGCATGCCGCTGCATGTGGTCGATACCGCCGGGCTGCGCGATACCGCCGACCGGGTGGAGCAGATCGGCGTCCAGCGTGCCCTGGACGCCATCGCCGGTGCCGATCGGGTGCTGCTGGTGGTGGATGCCAGCGCCCCGGAAGCCGGGGATCCCCAGGCGCTGTGGCCGGAACTGCTGAGCACCCGGCCGCCACTGGACAAGCTGACGGTGATCCGCAACAAGGCCGACCTCACCGGCGAAGCCACCGGCTTGTTGCCCAGCACCGAGCCGGTGGAGATCGCTCTGAGTGCCACCGATGGTGGCGGTGTCGAGGCCCTGCGCGAACACCTCAAGGCCTGCATGGGCTTCGAACAGACCACCGAGGGCGGCTTCAGCGCACGGCGTCGCCACCTGGACGCCTTGCAGCGGGCCGCCAGCGCTCTGGACCATGGCTATCGCCAACTCACCCTGGCCGGCTCTGGCGAACTCCTGGCCGAAGACCTGCGGCAGGCCCAGCAGGTACTTGGCGAGATCACCGGGGCCTTCAGCTCCGACGACCTGCTCGGCCGCATCTTCTCCAGCTTCTGCATCGGCAAGTAAACCCTGCCCGCTGCTCCAGGCCTGTGCAATGCAGGCCTTGGCTATCCTCATTCCCCCTTTCCAGAGCCCTGTTGATAACCCTGCCTGAGGTCTGCCCATAAATCGGTGCACGACCTGTCCATGATTGGCGTTGTGGATAAGCGGGCAAAGGCTCCACAGGATGCTGAGAGCTTGTGTTCATCCACAGCACAAGACGTACACCGGGTTCAGGTTTTCCTCAGCCCAGCCCCGACGTGGCCTGTGTAGGGTTATCCACAGAAAATGGCTTGCGTATACATAAGCTCTATAACAGTCCTTTTAAAACTTTCTTCCCTATTATTTATATTGGAGCCCCTCACCGCTGACTGGTCATTTTTTGGCCAGAGCCCCTTCTGCAAGACTGGCCTAGGCCTTATACTTGCCGGCTTTCCTTCGAATTCCTGCCAACAGGCACGAGGTGCGTGGTGGACTTTCCTTCCCGTTTCGACGTCATCGTGATCGGCGGCGGCCATGCCGGTACCGAAGCGGCCTTAGCGGCCGCCCGTATGGGTGTGCGTACCCTGCTGCTCACGCATAATGTGGAAACTCTCGGCCAGATGAGCTGCAATCCCGCCATTGGCGGCATCGGCAAGAGCCATCTGGTCAAGGAGATCGATGCCCTGGGCGGCGCCATGGCCGCGGCGACGGATCTCGCCGGCATCCAGTTCCGTATTCTCAACAGCCGCAAGGGACCTGCCGTCCGCGCCACTCGCGCCCAGGCCGATCGCGTGCTGTACAAGGCGGCTATCCGCTACGCCTTGGAAAACCAGCCCAACCTGTGGATATTCCAGCAAGCCTGTGACGACCTCATCGTCGAGGGGGATCGCGTTGCCGGCGTGATCACCCAGATGGGCCTGAAATTCCATGCGGATAACGTGGTGCTGACCGCCGGGACCTTCCTTGGTGGTCTTATCCACATCGGCATGCAGAACCACAGCGGTGGACGAGCGGGAGATCCGCCCGCCATCGCCCTGGCCCAGCGCCTGCGGGAACTGCCACTGCGGGTGTCCCGCCTGAAGACCGGTACGCCACCGCGCATTGACGGCCGGTCGGTGGATTTCTCGGTGATGACCGAGCAGCCCGGGGATACCCCCTTGCCGGTGATGTCCTTCCTCGGCAATCGCGAGCAGCATCCGCAGCAGGTCAGCTGCTGGATCACCCATACCAACGCCCGCACCCACGACATCATCCGCGCCAACCTGGATCGTTCGCCCATGTATTCGGGCGTGATCGAAGGGGTAGGGCCGCGCTACTGTCCGTCCATCGAAGACAAGATCCATCGCTTCGCCGACAAGGACAGCCATCAGGTCTTTCTCGAACCCGAGGGCCTGACCACCCACGAGCTCTACCCCAACGGCATCTCCACCTCGCTGCCCTTCGATGTGCAGCTCGAGGTGGTGCGCTCCATGCGCGGCATGGAAAACGCCCACATCCTGCGGCCCGGCTACGCCATCGAATACGACTTCTTCGATCCGCGGGATCTCAAGTACAGCCTGGAAACCAAGGTCATCGCCGGCCTGTTCTTCGCCGGCCAGATCAATGGCACCACCGGTTACGAAGAAGCCGGCGCCCAGGGTCTGCTCGCCGGGGCCAACGCCGCGCTGCGCGCCCAGGGCCGTGAGGCCTGGTGTCCGCGCCGCGACGAGGCCTACCTCGGCGTCCTGGTGGATGACCTCATAACCCTGGGTACCCAGGAGCCCTACCGGATGTTCACCTCGCGCGCCGAGTACCGGCTGATCCTGCGCGAAGACAACGCCGACCTGCGCCTGACCGAAAAGGGCCGGGAACTGGGCCTGGTGGACGATCAGCGCTGGGCGCTGTTCGAAGCCAAGCGCGAAGGCATCGCCCTGGAAGAGCAGCGCCTCAAGGCGACCTGGATTCGCCCGGGCACGCCCGAGGGCACGGCGGTAGCCGAGCGCTTCGGCACGCCGCTCAATCACGAATACAACCTGCAGAATCTGCTGGCGCGTCCGGAGATCGACTACGCCGGCCTGATGGCCGCGGTGGGCCAGACGCCAGCCGAGACCCAGGTCGCCGAGCAGATCGAGATCAAGACCAAGTACGCCGGCTACATCGATCGCCAGCAGGACGAGATCCAGCGTCTGCGCGCCAGTGACGCCGTGGCGCTGCCGGCGGAGCTCGACTACGCCACCATCTCCGGACTGTCCAAGGAGATCCAGCACAAGCTGGCCCAGGCCCGTCCCGAGACCCTGGGGCAGGCCTCGCGTATCCCTGGCGTCACGCCGGCGGCGGTCTCGCTGCTGCTGATCCACCTGAAGAAGCGCAGCGCCGGTCGCAGCCTGGAGCACAGCGCCTGATGGCCAGCGCGATTCAAGCCAACGAACTGCGCCAGGGCGCCGAGACCCTGGGTGTGATGCTCTCCGCCCCGGTGGAGGAGCGGCTGCTGGGCTACCTGGACCTGCTGGTCAAGTGGAACAAGGCCTACAACCTGACCGCGGTGCGTGATCCTGACGAGATGGTTTCGCGGCACCTGCTGGACAGCCTCAGCATCGTCCCCCATGTGGCGGCCGGGCAGTGGCTGGATGTGGGCAGCGGTGGCGGCATGCCGGGCATTCCCCTGGCGATCCTGTTTCCCGAATCGCGCTTCACCCTGCTCGACAGCAACGGCAAGAAGACGCGCTTCCTGACCCAGGCCAAGATCGAACTGGGTCTGGACAACCTCGAGGTGGTCCACGCCCGTGTCGAGGCCTTCCAGCCGGCGACGCCCTTCACCGGCATCGTCTCGCGGGCGTTCAGCGCCATCGACGACTTCGCCACCTGGACGCGGCATCTGGGCGACAACCAAACACAGTGGCTGGCGATGAAGGGGCTGCACCCCGACGACGAGCTGGCCAAGCTACCAGCGGATTTCCGGGTTGCGGCGGCGCACGTCCTCGCGGTTCCCGGTTGCCAAGGCCAGCGGCACTTGCTGATACTGCGCCGCACGATTGGAGAGGGGTAAGGCGGTACATGGCCAAGGTTTACGCGATAGCCAACCAGAAGGGCGGGGTGGGCAAGACCACCACGTGCATCAATCTCGCCGCTTCTCTGGCCGCCACCAACCGGCGCAAGGTGCTGCTGATCGATCTCGATCCCCAGGGTAACGCCACCATGGGCAGTGGAGTGGACAAGCACGCCCTGGAGCATTCGGTACTGGATGTTCTCACCGGCGCCTGCGGTCTGCTCGATGCCATGCATTTTTCCGAACACGGCGGCTACCAGCTGCTGCCGTCTAACCGTGATGTCACCGCCGCGGAGGTCGAACTGCTGGAGATGACCGGTCGCGAGAGTCGCCTGCGCGATGCCCTGGCGCCGGTGCGGGACAACTACGACTACGTGCTCATCGACTGTCCGCCGTCGCTGTCCATGCTGACCATCAACGGGCTGGTGGCCGCCGATGGCGTGATCATCCCCATGCAGTGCGAATACTTCGCCCTGGAAGGCCTGACCGATCTGATCGGCAGCATCCAGCACATCGCCCAGCGGCTGAATCCCCAGCTCAAGATCGAAGGCCTGCTGCGCACCATGTTCGATCCGCGCATCGGCCTGGCCAACGACGTCGCCGCCCAGCTCAAGCAGCACTTTGGCGACGAGCTCTACGAAACCATCATTCCGCGCAACGTCCGCCTGGCCGAAGCGCCCAGCTACGGTATGCCCGCCCTGGTCTACGACAAGAGTTCGAAAGGGGCTGCGGCCTATCTGGAGCTGGCCAGCGAGCTGGTCAAACGTCAGCGCAAGGCGGCTCGCACCGCCAAGACTGCCTAAGGAATCCCCATGGCTGTGAAGAAACGAGGACTGGGCCGCGGCCTCGATGCCCTGCTCGGCGGCGCCAGCGTCAAGGTCCTGCAGGAGCAGGCTGCCGCCACCCCGGTCAGCGAATTGCAATCGCTGCCGCTGGACATCATCCAGCGCGGCAAGTACCAGCCGCGCCAGCACATGGATCCCGTCGCGCTGGAAGAATTGGCCAATTCCATCCGCACCCAGGGACTGATGCAGCCCATCGTGGTGCGTGCCATCGGTGAGGGTCGCTACGAGATCATCGCCGGTGAACGCCGCTGGCGTGCCAGCCAGCAGGCCGGTCTGGAGCGTATCCCGGCGCTGGTCCGCGACGTTCCTGACCAGGTGGCCATTGCCCTGGCGCTGATCGAGAACATCCAGCGGCAGAACCTCAACCCGCTGGAAGAGGCCATGGCCCTGCAGCGGCTACAGGATGAGTTCGAGCTGACCCAGGCCCAGGTGGCCGAAGCCGTCGGCAAGTCGCGCTCGGGCGTGACCAACCTGCTGCGCCTGCTGGCGCTGGCCGAAGACGCCAAGGAGCTGCTGGCCAAGGGCGAGCTGGAAATGGGCCACGCGCGGGCCTTGCTCGGCCTGCCGAAGGGCCGTCAGGCCGAAGGGGCGCGGCACGTTGTCGCACGGGGCCTGACGGTTCGTCAGACCGAAGCCCTGGTCCGCCAGTGGCTCAGTGGCGTGGAACCAAGCGAGAAGGCGCCACCCGTGGATCCGGACATCAGTCGTCTGGAGCAGCGTCTGGCCGAGCGTTTGGGCGCCAACGTGCAGATCCGCCATGGCGAGAAGGGGAAGGGGCAACTGGTCATCCGTTACACCTCTTTGGACGAACTTCAAGGCGTACTGGCGCACATTCGCTGACACAAATGCGTTAAGGCAGGAAAGGCAATCTGTCCGGGGTGGCTTGAACCACCCCTGGCGCGCCCCTATACTTTGCCCGCTTTTTGTCGGCACAAAGCATGCCAGTGAAAACAACTATTAAGCCGACACCAGAGGACTTCGAGCCGATGGACCGCCGCACGCCCAAACGCCTGCCTTTCCATCATCAGCCTGCCTTTCGCCTGCTGCTCGTCCAACTGGCTGTCGCGTCGTGTGCCGCCGTTGTCTTGTCTTGCTTCGTCGGTAAGGTCGCCGGTTATTCCGGATTGTTGGGCGGGCTGATTGCCTGGCTGCCCAATCTGTATTTTTCGTTCAAGGCGTTCCGCTATCGCGGCGCCCATGCCGCCCGTGACATCGTCCGTTCTTTCTACTCGGGCGAGGCGGGCAAACTGATTCTCACGGCAGTGCTCTTTGCACTGACGTTTGCCGGGGTAAAACCGCTTTCGGCTCCTGCACTGTTCGGCGTCTATCTGTTGACGCTGATGGTCAATGCCGGCGCGCCCCTGCTACTGAAAAAACCGACTAGACCTTAAGGCATTCGAGGCACACATGGCAGCAGACTCCGCTTCGGGCTACATCCAGCACCACCTGCAGAACCTGACCTATGGTATGCACCCGGTGAACGGCTGGAGCTTCGCCCACACCCCCGCTGAAGCTAAGGAAATGGGCTTCTGGGCCTTCCACGTGGATACCCTTGGCTGGTCGGTCGCCCTGGGCCTGATCTTCCTGGTGCTGTTCCGCAGCATCGCCAAGAAGGCCACCAGTGGTCAGCCTGGCGGTCTGCAGAACTTCGTCGAGGTGCTGGTCGAATTCGTGGATGGCAGCGTCCGTGACACCTTCCACGGCAAGAACGCCCTGATCGCGCCCCTGGCCCTGACCATCTTCGTCTGGATCTTCCTGATGAACCTGATGGACCTGGTGCCGGTGGACTGGCTGCCGTCCGTGGCCGGCATGCTGTTTGGCGAGCACACCTACTTCCGCGTGGTTCCGACCACCGACCCGAACGCCACCCTGGGCATGGCCCTGTCGGTGTTCGCCCTGCTGATCTTCTACAGCATCAAGATGAAAGGTATCGGCGGCTTCTTCGGCGAGCTGACCCTGCATCCCTTCAGCAGCAAGAACATGCTGCTGCAGATCATCCTGATCCCGATCAACTTCCTGCTCGAGTTCGTCACCCTGATCGCCAAGCCGATCTCGCTGGCACTGCGACTGTTCGGCAACATGTATGCTGGCGAGCTGATCTTCATCCTCATCGCCATCATGTTCGCCAACGGTCTGGCACTGGGTGGTCTGGGTATCGTGCTGCAGTGGGCGTGGGCGGTGTTCCACATCCTCATCATCACCCTGCAGGCGTTTATCTTCATGATGCTGACCATCGTCTACCTGTCGATGGCGCACGAAGAAAGTCACTGAGGAATGGCCCCCGGGCGCTGCTGACGGCGTCTGGAGGCGGTTCTGCCGTGAGTCCCGGGGGCCTTGTCCGCCGGGGGACTTGGGAAAACTTTTTCGCTTCAACCTTAACCAAGACGACTAAAAAAGTCGGGAGGAAAGATGGAAACTGTAGTTGGTTTGACCGCGATCGCCGTTGCTCTGCTGATTGGCCTGGGCGCTCTGGGTACCGCCATTGGCTTCGGTCTGCTGGGTGGCAAGTTCCTCGAAGGCGCCGCTCGTCAGCCGGAAATGGTTCCGATGCTGCAAGTCAAGATGTTCATCGTCGCCGGTCTGCTCGACGCCGTGACCATGATCGGTGTTGGTATCGCCCTGTTCTTCACCTTCGCTAACCCCTTCGTTGGTCAGATCGCCGGCTGATCACCCCCAGGGGTGTAGGCAGGACTGATGGACAACGAACGAGCGAGGTGTTGGCGTGAACATTAATGCAACCCTGATAGGCCAGTCCGTTGCCTTCTTCATCTTCGTGCTCTTCTGCATGAAGTACGTGTGGCCGCCGATCATCTCGGCGCTGCGTGAGCGTGAGAAGAAGATTGCCGATGGCCTTGACGCTGCCAACCGCGCGGCTCGTGATCTGGAAGTGGCACAGCAGCAAGCCAACCAGAAAGTGAACGAAGCCAAGGGGCAGGCGGCCGAGATCATCGAGCAAGCCAACAAGCGTGCCGCTCAGATCGTCGAGGACGCACAGGCCAAGGCCCGTGCCGAAGGCGACCGGATCAAGGCGCAGGCTCAGGCTGAAATCGAGCAGGAAATCAACAGTGCGAAGGACGCCCTGCGTGCTCGCGTCGGTCTGCTGGCCGTGGCCGGCGCCGAGAAGATCCTTGGATCGACCGTTGATGCCAATGCTCATGCCCAGTTGGTTGACCGACTGGCAGCGGAAATCTAAGCGAGGCCACCAATGGCAGAACTGAACACGCTGGCCCGGCCCTATGCCAAGGCGGCTTTCGAGTTCGCACAGTCCCAGCAGCAGCTGACCCAATGGTCGGCCGCGCTCGGGCTGCTCGCCGCGGTATCCCAGGACGGGACCGTGCGCCAGCTGCTTCAGCAGCCGCAGTTGACTGCGGACGCCAAGGCCGGATTGCTCATCGACGTATGTGGCGATCAGCTGGATGCACAGTCCCAGAACTTCGTTCGGACCGTGGCAGAAAACAACCGGATCGACCTGTTCCCGGCCATCGCCGAGATCTACGAGGCTTACAAGGCCGAGCAGGAAAAATCCATCGAGGCGGAAGTCACCAGTGCTTTCGCCCTGAGCGAAGAACAGCAAGACAAACTCGCCAAGGCTCTCAGCGCAAGGCTAGGTCGACACGTGCGACTTAATGCATCCGAGGATGCGAGCCTGATCGGTGGTGTGGTTATCCGCGCCGGCGACTTGGTAATCGATGGCTCCGTTCGCGGCAAGCTCGCGCAACTGGCCGAAGCGTTGAAACCTTGAGTTTGAAGGGGCAGTAGCATGCAGCAACTCAATCCTTCCGAAATTAGTGAAATCATCAAGGGTCGCATCGACAAGCTCGACGTGACCTCGCAAGCCCGCAACGAAGGCACCATCGTCAGCGTGTCTGACGGTATCGTGCGGATCTTCGGTCTGGCCGACGTCATGTACGGCGAAATGATCGAATTCCCTGGCGGCATCTACGGCATGGCGCTGAACCTGGAGCAGGACTCCGTCGGCGCCGTGGTCCTGGGTAGCTACCTGGGTCTGGCCGAAGGCATGAGCGCCAAGTGCACCGGCCGCATCCTGGAAGTCCCGGTTGGTCCGGAACTGCTGGGTCGCGTCGTCGACGCCCTGGGCAACCCCATCGATGGCAAGGGTCCGCTGAATGCCAGCGCCACCGACGCCGTCGAGAAGGTCGCACCGGGCGTGATTTGGCGTCAGTCGGTCGACCAGCCGGTGCAGACCGGCTACAAGGCCGTCGATGCCATGATCCCGGTTGGTCGTGGTCAGCGTGAGCTGATCATCGGTGACCGTCAGATCGGCAAGACCGCCATGGCGATCGATGCCATCATCAACCAGAAGAACAGCGGCATCCGCTGCGTCTACGTCGCCATTGGTCAGAAGCAGTCGACCATCGCCAACGTGGTACGCAAGCTGGAAGAGAACGGCGCTCTGCACAACACCATCGTGGTGGCGGCCAGTGCGTCCGAATCGGCTGCCCTGCAGTTCCTGGCGCCCTACTCGGGTTGCACCATGGGCGAATACTTCCGCGACCGCGGTGAAGACGCCCTGATCGTCTATGACGATCTGTCCAAGCAGGCCGTGGCCTATCGCCAGATCTCCCTGCTGCTGCGTCGTCCGCCGGGCCGTGAAGCCTATCCCGGCGACGTGTTCTATCTCCATAGCCGTCTGCTCGAGCGCGCTTCCCGCGTCTCCGCCGACTACGTCGAGAAGTTCACCAACGGCGCCGTGACCGGCAAGACCGGCTCGCTGACCGCCCTGCCGATCATCGAGACCCAGGCCGGCGACGTGTCCGCCTTCGTTCCGACCAACGTGATCTCCATCACCGACGGCCAGATCTTCCTGGAAGCCGGCCTGTTCAACTCGGGCATCCGCCCGGCGGTCAACGCCGGTGTCTCGGTATCCCGTGTGGGTGGTGCGGCCCAGACCAAGATCATCAAGAAGCTGTCGGGCGGTATCCGTACCGCGCTGGCCCAGTACCGTGAACTGGCGGCCTTCGCCCAGTTCGCCTCGGACCTGGACGAAGCCACCCGCAAGCAGCTCGAGCATGGTCAGCGCGTCACCGAGCTGATGAAGCAGAAGCAGTACGCGCCCATGTCCATCGCCGAGATGTCCCTGAGCCTGTACGCCGCCGAGCGTGGTTTCCTGAGCGATGTGGCCCTGGACAAGATCGGTAGCTTCGAGCAGGCCCTGATCGCCTATTTCAACCGCGATCACGCCGACCTGATGGCCAAGATCAACGTGAAGGGCGACTTCAACGACGAGATCGACGCCGGTATCAAGGCGGGAATCGAGAAGTTCAAGGCCACGCAAACCTGGTAAGCCGCGACGGGGGCGCCAGCCCCCGTTTGCCAACCCGATAGGTGTCACATGGCAGGCGCAAAAGAGATTCGCGGCAAGATCGCGAGCATCAAAAGCACACAGAAGATCACCAGCGCCATGGAAAAGGTTGCGGTCAGCAAGATGCGTAAGGCTCAGGCCCGCATGGCTGCCAGCAAGCCTTATGCCGAGCGCATCCGCGCTGTGATCGGCCACCTGGCCAACGCCAACCCCGAGTACCGCCATGCCTTCATGGTGGAACGCGAGGTCAAGCGCGTCGGCTACATCGTGGTCAGCTCCGATCGGGGTCTGGCCGGTGGTCTGAACACCAACCTGTTCAAGGCTCTGGTCCGCGACATGGGCGACCAGCGCGGCAAGGGTGTGGAAATCGATCTGGCGGTGATCGGGGCCAAGGGTGCCTCCTTCTTCCGTAGCTTCGGCGGCAACGTGGTCGCGGCCATCAGCCACCTCGGCGAAGAGCCGGCGATCGGCGATCTGATCGGCAGCATCAAGGTGATGCTGGATGCCTACCTGGACGGCCGTATTGACCGCCTGTACGTGGTGTCCAACGTCTTCGTCAACACCATGACCCAGAAGCCGACCATCCAGCAGCTGGTGCCGCTGGTTCCGGCCGAGGGCGGTGAGCTGCAGGGCAAGCATTGGGACTACCTCTACGAGCCCGACGCCAAGACCCTGCTCGACGGCCTGTTGGTGCGCTACGTGGAGTCCCAGGTGTATCAGGCCGTGGTCGAGAACGCTGCCAGCGAACAGGCCGCGCGGATGATCGCGATGAAGAACGCCACCGACAACGCCGGCGATCTCATCAAGGACCTGCAGCTGGTCTACAACAAGGCTCGCCAGGCTGCGATCACCCAGGAAATTTCGGAAATCGTCGGCGGCGCCGCCGCGGTCTGACGGACAGCTTAAACATTCGAGGAACGCGAAATGAGTAGCGGACGTATCGTACAAATCATCGGCGCCGTGATCGACGTGGAATTCCCGCGCGACGCGGTACCGCGCGTCTTTGACGCCCTCAAGGTGCAGGGTGCCGAAACCACCCTGGAAGTCCAGCAGCAGCTGGGCGACGGCGTGGTCCGGACCATCGCCATGGGTAGCACCGAAGGCCTCAAGCGTGGCCTGAACGTGGGCAACACCGGCGAGGCCATCAAGGTCCCGGTCGGCGTCAAGACCCTCGGCCGCATCATGGACGTTCTGGGCAACCCCATCGACGAAGCCGGCCCCATCGGCGAGGAAGAGCGTTGGGAAATCCACCGCAAGGCCCCGTCCTATGCAGAACAGGCTGGCGGTAACGACCTGCTGGAAACCGGCATCAAGGTCATCGACCTGGTCTGCCCGTTCGCCAAGGGCGGTAAGGTCGGCCTGTTCGGCGGCGCCGGCGTGGGCAAGACCGTCAACATGATGGAGCTCATCCGTAACATCGCCATCGAGCACAGCGGTTATTCCGTGTTCGCCGGTGTGGGCGAGCGTACCCGTGAAGGGAACGACTTCTACCACGAGATGAAGGACTCCAACGTTCTGGACAAGGTCGCCCTGGTCTATGGCCAGATGAACGAGCCGCCGGGCAACCGTCTGCGCGTGGCCCTGACCGGCCTGACCATGGCCGAGAAATTCCGTGACGAAGGCCGTGACGTCCTGTTGTTCGTCGACAACATCTACCGCTACACCCTGGCCGGCACCGAAGTGTCCGCGCTGCTGGGTCGTATGCCGTCCGCGGTGGGCTACCAGCCGACCCTGGCCGAGGAGATGGGTGTCCTGCAGGAGCGCATCACCTCTACCAAGCTGGGCTCGATCACCTCCGTACAGGCCGTTTACGTCCCTGCGGATGACTTGACCGACCCGTCCCCGGCGACCACCTTCGCCCACCTGGACGCCACCGTGGTTCTGTCCCGTGACATCGCCTCCCTGGGTATCTACCCGGCGGTCGATCCCCTGGACTCCACCTCGCGCCAGCTGGACCCGAACGTGATTGGCCAGGAGCACTACGACACCGCTCGCGGCGTCCAGTACGTGCTGCAGCGCTACAAGGAGCTGAAGGACATCATCGCGATCCTGGGCATGGACGAACTGTCCGAGTCCGACAAGCAGCTGGTATCCCGCGCTCGTAAGATCCAGCGCTTCCTGTCCCAGCCGTTCTTCGTGGCCGAAGTCTTCACCGGTTCGCCCGGCAAGTACGTGTCCCTCAAGGACACCATCGCCGGCTTCTCCGGGATTCTGCGCGGCGACTACGATCACCTGCCCGAGCAGGCGTTCTACATGGTCGGCGGCATCGACGAAGCCATCGAGAAAGCCAAGAAACTGTAACTGCCGCGCCCGGCGACGGGCGCTCTTAGAGGCACGCTATGGCCAAGACAGTCCAATGCGACATCGTCAGCGCGGAAGGGGAAATCTTCTCCGGCGCGGTGGAGATGATCATCGCCCACGGCCACCTGGGTGATCTGGGTATCGCCCCGGGCCATGCGCCGCTGCTCACCGACCTGAAACCGGGCCCCATTCGCCTGGTCAAGGAAGGGGGCGCCGAGGAGGTGTTCTACATCTCCGGCGGTTTCCTGGAAGTGCAGCCGAATGTCGTCGAAGTGCTGGCCGATACCGCCAGCCGCGCCGGTGACATCGACGAAGCTGCCGCTCTGGAAGCCAAGCAGCGCGCCGAGGCCGCCCTGAGCGACAAGGGCACGGAGTTCGACTATACCGCTGCCGCCGCTCAGCTCGCCGAAGCCGCCGCCCAGCTGCGCACCATCCAGCAGCTCAAGCGGCAAGCCAAGCGCTAAGCGCAAGGTCAGGCTGTAACGACAAGGGTAGCTTCGGCTACCCTTTTCTTTTGTCGCCCGAAAAGTGGGCGAGAAATGTCGCGTGGTCAGATTCGGAAGGCGCCTGTCGCCTTCGGTCGCCGGCCCGTCTCTTCCTCCTGTCTCCGAGGTTCCGATGTCCCTGGAAATCGTCATCCTGGCCGCTGGCCAGGGCACCCGCATGAGATCCGCTCTACCCAAGGTGCTGCATCCCGTGGCCGGTCGCAGCATGCTGGGGCATGTCCTCGACCGCGCCCGTGAGCTGCAGCCGGCCGGCATCCACGTCGTCATCGGTCATGGCGCCGACCAGGTCCGCAGCCAGCTGGCCGCGGACGACGTGAGCTTCGTGGTGCAGGCCGAGCAGCTCGGCACCGGCCATGCCGTGGCTCAGGCGGCCCCGGCGCTGACAGCGGAGCGGGTGCTGATCCTCTATGGCGATGTGCCCTTGATCCAGACCGAAACCCTGCAGCGTCTGCTGGAGCAGGTGGATGACAGCCACCTGGCGCTGCTGACCGTGGAGCTGGACGACCCCACCGGCTACGGCCGTATCCTGCGCGATGGCGAGGGTCGGGTCACCGCCATCGTCGAGCACAAGGACGCCAGCGATGCCCAGCGCGCCATCCGTGAGGGCAACACCGGCATTCTCGCGGTACCGGGACGGCGGCTGGCCGACTGGCTGGGCCGGCTATCCAACAGCAATGCCCAGGGCGAGTATTACCTGACCGACGTCATTGCCCTGGCAGTGGCGGACGGCCTGACCATCGCCACCAGTCAGCCGGCGGAGGCCATGGAAGTCCAGGGCGCCAACGATCGCCGGCAACTGGCCCAGCTGGAACGGCACTTCCAGCAGCGCGCTGCCGAGCGCCTGATGCTGCAGGGCGTGACCCTGGTCGATCCCCTGCGCTTCGATCAGCGGGGCCAGGTCGAGACCGGACGCGACGTCTCCATCGACATCAATGTCATCCTCGAAGGCCGGGTGGTGTTGGAGGATGGTGTCAGTATCGGTCCGAATTGCGTGATCAAGGACAGCGTCCTCAAACGCGGCGCCATCATCAAGGCCAACAGCCACCTGGACGGGGCCGTGGTAGGGGAGGGCGCCGACGTCGGTCCCTTCGCCCGTTTACGTCCCGGCAGCGAACTGGGCGTCAAGGCGCACGTGGGCAACTTCGTCGAGCTCAAGAACGCCCAGCTGCAAGACGGCGCCAAGGCCGGTCACCTGACCTACCTCGGAGACGCCAGTATCGGCGCAGGCAGCAACATAGGGGCGGGTACCATCACCTGCAATTATGATGGTGCCAACAAGTTTCGAACCGAAATCGGCGCGGATGTCTTCGTGGGTTCCAACAGCTCCCTGGTGGCCCCGGTCACCCTGGGCGCGGGGGCGACCACGGCGGCAGGCTCGGTCATCACAGCCGATGTGCCGGCCGAAGCCCTGGCACTGGGCCGCGCACGCCAGGTCAACAAGACCGGCTGGCAGCGACCGAAGAAGGCCCCCAAGACTTGACGGCTGTCCACTATTAGGTTTTGATTCGATCCATTATCTTTCGAATCGAAATTTATGACTCGCCGCAATACCGCTCAGCGTCGTCACGCCATCCTTGCCCAGCTTCAGGAGCAGGGCGAGGTCAGCGTGGATGGCCTGGCTCGCCAGCTGGAAACGTCCGAGGTGACCATCCGCAAGGACCTGGCCGCACTCGAACGCAATGGGCTGCTCCTGCGTCGCTACGGCGGCGCCGTGGCCATGCCCCAGGAGTTGTTGGCCGAGGCCCCCCCCCAGGCCTCGCCCTTCAAGCAGGCCATTGCCCGGGCGGCGGTTCAGCGCCTGCGTGAGCATGCGCGGATCATCATCGACTGCGGCAGCACCACGGCGACGCTGATTCCGCAGCTCGATCACCGTCCTGGCCTGGTGGTCATGACCAATTCCCTGCAAGTCGCTACGGCCCTGCGCGAATTGGAACAGGAACCCATGCTGCTGATGACCGGCGGGACCTGGGATCCGCATTCTGAATCCTTCCAAGGACAGGTGGCCGAACAGGTATTGAGATCCTACGACTTCGATCAGCTGTTCATCGGCGCCGATGGTCTCGATCTGGAACGGGGCACCACCACCTTCAACGAGCATCTGTCGCTGTCACGGGTGATGGCCGAAGTGGCACGGGAGGTGGTGGTCATGGCCGAAGCGAGCAAGCTGGGCAGGCGAATTCCCAATCTGGAACTACCTTGGGAAAGGGTGGATGTGCTCATCACCGATGAGCGCCTGCCGGCCGAAGCGGCCCGAGCGATTGAAACCCAAGGGGTGCAGGTCATCTGCGCCCCTGTGGACAACTAGACAATCAGGTCATCCACAGTCGACTCAATGGGGTCGCTGTGGATAAGACAGGCAACGGGAGGTAAGCATGTGTGGAATCGTCGGCGCCATTGCCGAGCGTAACATCACCGCCATTCTGGTCGAGGGTCTCAAGCGCCTGGAGTACCGTGGCTACGACAGCGCCGGCCTGGCGCTGCTGGATGCCCAGGGCGAGTTGCAGCGCCTGCGCCGCATCGGCAAGGTCAGCGAACTGGAAGCGGCCCTGCTGGCAGACCCCCTGGCCGGTCGCCTGGGCATCGCCCACACCCGCTGGGCCACCCATGGCGCGCCCACCGAAGCCAATGCCCACCCGCACTTCTCCCAGGGTGATGTGGCGGTGGTGCACAACGGCATCATCGAGAACCATGAAGCCCTGCGGGCCCAGCTCAAGGCTCAGGGCTATGTCTTCACCTCCCAAACCGATACCGAGGTCATTGTCCACCTGCTGCACCTCAAGCTGCAGGACAGCGGCGATCTGACCACGGCGCTCAAGGCGGCGGTCAAGGAATTGCACGGCGCCTATGGCCTGGCGGCCGTGTGGCGCCAGCAGCCGGATCGCCTGGTGGCGACCCGCAGTGGCAGCCCCCTGGTGATCGGCCTCGGCCTGGGCGAGAACTACCTGGCCTCCGACCAGCTGGCGCTGCGCCAGGTCACCGACCGCTTCGTCTACCTGGAAGAGGGTGACGTGGCCGAGATCCGCCTGGATCAGGTCAACCTCTGGGATGTGGATGGCGAGCCGGTTCAGCGTGAGACGGTGCAGTACCACGAAGGCAGCGAGGCCGCCGACAAGGGCGCCTATCGCCACTTCATGCTCAAGGAGATCCACGAGCAGCCCAGCGTGGTCCAGCGCACCCTGGAAGGTCGCCTGGGCGATGGCCAGGTGCTCCCCGAGGCCTTTGGCCCGGCGGCATCCGAGTTGTTCGCCAAGGTGCGCCAGGTACAGATCGTCGCCTGCGGGACTAGCTTCCATGCAGGCTCGGTGGCACGCTACTGGATCGAGGAATACGTGGGCATTCCCTGCCAGGTAGAAGTGGCCAGCGAATTCCGCTATCGCCGCGTCGCCGTCAGCCCGGACACCTTGTTCGTGACCATTTCCCAGTCCGGCGAGACCGCCGATACCCTGGCGGCCCTGCGCATGGCCAAGCAATCCGGCTATCTGAGCAGCCTGGCGATCTGCAACGTCGCCACCAGCTCCCTGGTGCGCGAATCTCAGTTGAGCTTCCTGACCCAGGCGGGTCCGGAGATCGGCGTGGCCTCGACCAAGGCCTTCACCACGCAGCTGGTCTCACTGCTCTTGCTGACCCTGAGCCTGGGACGTTGCCAACAGCGCCTAGACGCCGGTGTCGAGGCCGAACTGGTGGCCGAGCTGCGCCGTCTGCCGGCGCGTCTGGATGAAGCCCTGGCCATGGACAAGACCGTGGAAAAGCTGGCGGAGTCCTTTGCCGAAAAGCACCACACCCTGTTTCTCGGGCGTGGCGAGCAGTACCCGGTGGCCATGGAAGGCGCGCTCAAGCTGAAGGAGATCTCCTACATCCACGCCGAGGCCTATCCGGCTGGCGAGCTCAAGCATGGTCCCCTGGCCCTGGTCGACGCCGACATGCCGGTGGTGACGGTGGCGCCCAACAACGAACTGCTGGAAAAGCTCAAGTCCAACCTGCAGGAGGTGCGAGCACGGGGTGGTCAGCTGATCGTCTTCGCCGACGAGCGTGCTGCCTTCGAGGAAGGTGAAGGTACCCGTATCGTGCCCATGCCGCACATCCACGATGCCCTGTCCCCGATCCTCTACACCATCCCGCTGCAGCTGCTGTCGTACCACGTGGCCGTGTTCAAGGGCACCGACGTGGATCAGCCACGCAACCTGGCCAAGTCGGTGACCGTGGAATAAGGGGTTTCACGTGAAACCTCAGGGCACGCGCCAGCTGCCCTGATTCTGCTGACGACAGGCGACGGCCAGGAAACGGCCGTCGCCCGGTTCGCCGTAGTAGTGGATATCCTGCCGATAGGGCACGCCGGGGCTGCGTGCGTCCCGGCAGATGCCGATCTCGCCCACTGGGCAACGGTCGACGAAGCGGACCTCGGTCTGCTGGCCCTTGAGTTGGGGCTGGCAGAAGCCCTCGCGAAACAGCTTGGCCGGGATGTCGATATTGCTCTGGCATATCTGCACGTCCACACTGCCCTGACGACTGCGGATCACGCAGGCGTCAGCGAGCGCCAGTGAAGGCAACAGCAGTAGCGCAATCAACAGGCGCCGCATTCCAAGCAACCTCTCGCAAAACCGTCACTCTAGCATTCGACCTTTCGCCATGCGCCTAGCCGATATCAAGACCCATGTGATCGCCGGTCCCTTGGGCGCCGGCAAGACCACCCTGATCCGCCAGCTGTTCACCCAGCGTCCTGCCAACGAGCGCTGGGCGATCCTGGTCAATGAATTCGGCCAGATCGGCCTCGATGCGGCGCTCATGACCCGGGACGACGAGGGAGTCAGTATTGCCGAGGTTCCGGGCGGCTGCCTGTGCTGCGTCCAGGGCGTGCCCCTGCAGGTAGCTCTCACGCGGTTGCTCCGGCGCGCGCGACCGCAGCGACTGTTCATCGAGCCTTCCGGCCTGGGTCATCCCGCCAGCTTGTATCGACAACTCCAGGCACCGCCCTGGACCGGGGTGCTGACGCTGCAACCGCTGGTCTGGGTGGTGGATGCCGGGCAATTGCTCAAGGGCTTGCCTCTGCCGGATGCTCAGTACCAGGCACTGCAGCAGGCGGGTCTGGTCGTGCTCAACAAGAGCGAAGGGCTGGACCAGACGCTCTTGCCACCGCAGCTGGGCGACCGGCCGCTGTACTGGACAGAGGAGGGCCGGATCACGCTGGCTGAGCTGCCCTTGGCTACCGAGGAGTCCTCAGGCGCTCGCGAGTTACCCGAGCCCACGGCCGTTTCTTCGCCACAGGCGCTCGTGCTACCCCATCGCCCGCTGCGTTTCAGTCATACCCAGGAGGGGCATCACGCCGTCGGTTGGCGCTGGCATTCCCAGCACCGCTTCGACGGGCCTGCGCTGCTGGCTCTTCTGACCAGGCTCCCGGGCCTGCGCCGGCTGAAGGCGGTCCTGCAATTGCAGGACGGCTGGCAGGCTTACAACGGCCTGGCCGGGGAAGGTCGTTGGGAGCCAAGCCCATGGCGCCGTGACAATCGGCTGGAGCTGATCCTGGAGCAGATGCCGGATCTAGAGGCCCTCGAAAAAGCCCTGCGCGGGACCATTCGCGACATTTGAGGTTGCCAAATCTTTTCAGTTAATGATAATGATTATTAAATTTACTTCCTCTGCGTATCGCTCCCATGGCTCCGACATCTCTTGCCAAGCCTGAACCTCTCGTAGTTGCTGCGCGTTCTGACGGTGACGAGGTGGAATCCGTCCAGGGACCCGTCAGGGCAGCCCTGGCAGGTGACGTGGAACCGGTCGCAGGGGTCAATGCCAAGCGTAGCGAGCCCTCGGCCACCATCCTGTCGTTTCGGATGCCCGAGCGTAACGAAGAGATCCTGACGCCGGTGCTGACTCCGGTAGGCGCCGCCGAGCCGGGTGAGCAGCCACCGCGCGGCCGTGGCTGGGGCGCCGCCTCAGCGTTGTCGCTGATCATGCATGCCAGCATGGCAGCAGCCCTGTTCTTCGTGGTTCAGGCCCCGCCGGAGCTGAAGATCGCCAAGGGCGACGAGCCCATGCAGGTGAGCTTCATCCAGCTGCCCAAGCCGGTACCCGAACCACCTGCACCCGCCCCGGCACCGCCAGCGCCGCCGCAACCCGAACCACCGCCGCCAGAACCGCCCAAGCCCGTGGAGCCGCCGAAACCGGTGGAGCCGCCCAAGCCGGTGGTGGAAAAGCCCAAACCCAAGCCGAAGCCCAAACCCAAGCCGGTCGAGCACAGCCAGCAGAAGCCATTGCCGAAAAAGGTCGAGCCCGCGCCGGAACCGGTCGCCCAGGCGGCGCCTTCTCCAGCGCCTGCTCCCACGGCTACCGCACCCAGTCAGCCTGCCCCTGCCGCTGCGCCTTCCGGTCCGCCAAAGACCGCGGGTCTACCCACGGGTAGCATCGATGACGCCGATATCCGGCCGATCAAGATGACACCGCCGGAGTATCCGGAAATGCTGCGCCGCCGCGGCGTGGGTGGCGAGGTCAGGGTGATGTTTACCGTGACCGCCGATGGTCGACTGGCCGATATCCAGGTGCTGGAAGCCTCCAACAAGCAACTGGAGCGCGCTGTGCTCGAGGTGCTGGGTGAATGGCGCTTCGCCCCGCGGGTCTCTGGCGGTCAGATCGTGCCGCGCAAGGCCACCAAGACCTTCAACTTCAAGATCCAGCGCCGCTAGGCCGCGGAGCCCCTGGGCTCCGCCTCATGCTCGCCAGGTCGTTCCAGACCCAGGTAGCGGAACATGCCATGGGCGATCTCGCGCTCGCCCATGATTACCTCGTCCACCCCATTGGCCTCCAGATGACGGATCTCGTCATCGTGGTGCGCGCGGGCAAGGATGTGCAGATCGGGGGTCAGCTCGCGGGCACGGCGGGCGATCTCGGCGGCTTCGAAGCCATTGGGTATCGCCAGCAGCAGGGCGCGTGCTTCCTTGAGCTTGGCCCGCGCCAGCACCTTGTCTTGGGTCGCATTGCCGAGGATCGCCTTGAAGCCCTGCTGGCGTAGCGCCGTGACATGCTCGGGCTCATCGGTGATCACGATCAGCGGCGGACCCTGGCGATCCAGGCGATCGCAGATGTAGCGACCTACCCGGCCATAGCCCACCAGGACCAGATGTCCACTGTGTTCGACGGGCTCGGGTTCGTCGTCCAGTTCCGGTGCATGCTTGCCCTTGGCGTTGACGAGCCGGCGACCTTCGCGGCGCTCTAGCCAGGGCTGCAGGCGATCGATGCCGTGGAACAGCAACGGATTGAGGATGATGGAGATGATGGCGGCAGCCAGGATGAGATCGTGCGCGCCCTGGTCGAGCAATTTCAGCGACAGGCCGAGGCTGGCGAGGATGAAGGAGAACTCGCCGATCTGCGCCAGGCTGGCGGCGATGGTCAGGGCCACACTCAGGGGGCGACGATAGGCCAGGACGATCAGCATCGCGGCGATGGATTTGCCAAAGACGATGACCGCGACCGTCGCCAGAATCGCCCAGGGCCGTTCCAGCAGGATTTCCGGATCGAACAGGCAGCCCACCGAAAAGAAGAACAGCACGGCGAAGGCTTCACGTAGCGGCAGCGAATTTTCCGCCGCATCGTGGCTGAGTTCGGATTCGTTGAGCACCACTCCAGCAAAGAAGGCGCCCAGGGCGAAGGACACCCCGAATAGCGAGGCCGAGCCATAGGCGATACCCATGGCGATGGCGAGGGTGGCCAGGGTGAAGAGTTCACGCGAACCGGTACGCACGACGCGGGCCAGTAGCCAGGGAATGGCTCGCCGACCCACCACCAGCATCAGGGCAATGAAGGCGCCCACCTTGAGGGCGGTAACACCCAGCTCCAGCCCCAGGCTCTGGCCCGGTTGCTTGCCACTGTCACCGCCCAGGGGGCCCGCCAGGGCCGGCAGGATCACCAGGGCCAGCACCATCAGCAGGTCTTCCACGATCAGCCAGCCCACGGCGATGCGTCCACGCCGGCTTTCTACCATCTGGCGCTCTTCCAGCGCCCGCAACAGCACCACGGTACTGGCCACCGACAGCGACAGACCAAACACCAGCCCGCTGCCCAGGCCCCAGCCCAGGAAATGACTCACGCCCATGCCCATGAGGGTGGCGGCGGCGATCTGGACGATCGCGCCGGGAATGGCGATGCGCTTGACTGCCAGCAGGTCCTTGATGGAGAAGTGCAGGCCCACACCGAACATCAGCAGGATGACACCGATTTCGGTCAGTTCCTTGGACAGCTCGGGATCGGCGACGAAGCCAGGGGTGAAGGGTCCAGCGACCACGCCGGCGAGCAGATAGCCGGCGATGGGTGGCAGGCGCAGGCGGGTAGCCAGGGTACCGAAGACGAAGGCCAGGACCAGGCCGATCGCCAGGGTCGATATCAGAGGGGTGTGATGGGACATGCTGGCTCCAAGGATTTGGATTGCCAGATCCTGGAGCCGCTGCCGTCGAACGACGGCGACCTAGCCGGCAAAACTCAAAAGGTTTCCTTGAGTGCCTGATAGCGCTCTTGAAGTTCCCGACGGATCTGCCGGCGCTGCTGTGCCTGCACACAGCGTCGCTTCTCGTCCGGGGTGACGGGCTGGAGCTGAGGCACTGGGCAGGATTTGCCGTTCTCGTCCACCGCCACCATGGTGAAGAAACAGCTGTTGGTGTGGCGCACCGAACGTTGCTGGATATTCTCGGTGATGACCTTGACGCCGATCTCCATGGAGGTGGTGCCGGTGTAGTTCACCGAGGCGAGAAAGGTCACCAGTTCGCCGACATGCACGGGCTCGCGAAAGATCACCTGATCCACCGACAGGGTCACCACATAGCGACCGGCATAGCGGCTGGCGCAGGCATAGGCGACCTCGTCGAGGTATTTGAGCAGGGCGCCGCCGTGGACATTGCCGGAAAAGTTGGCCAGGTCCGGGGTCATCAGGATGGTCATGCTCAACTGGTGGTTACCGGCTTCCATGGGCGAATCCTCGAGGGGAAATCCTGTAGACGGCGCCGCAGCGCCGTCTGTCACAGCCGTCAACGGCCGGCGGAAAGGCCGAAGTCGATGGGCAGGTCGGCGCCGGAGATGGCGGCCGCCTGGGGCTGGCAGAGGAAATAGACGAATTCGGCGACCTCCTCTGGCTGGATGAAGCGTGCGGTATCGCCCTGGGGATAGCGGTTGAGCAGATTGCGCCGGTAGCCGGCCGGATCGCCACTCCCATAGTGCGCTGCCTGGAAGTCCAACATGGGGGTGTCGATGTCGCCAGGAGAGACGGCATTGACCCGTACGCCGTCCCGAGCCAATTCCACCGCCAGATTCTGACTGAAGAAGCGGACCGCGGCCTTGGCCGCGCCATAGGCCGCTGCCCCGGCGATGGGCTGACGGCCAGCACCGCTGGCGACGTTGATGATGACGCCGCGATTTTCCTTGAGGAAGGGGATGGCCGCCGAGCACATGAAGAAGGTGGCCTTGAGATTAACCGCCATCACCAGGTCGTAGTCTTCCTCGCTGAAGGTCTCCACCTCGCCTTCGCGCCAGATGCCGGCCGCATTGATCAGGGCGTCCAGGCGTCCGGTGCGAGCCATGACCTTGCTGACCAGGGAACGGCAGCCCTCGGCACTGGAAATATCGGCGGTCACACTGGAATCCAGGCCGACGATGCCGTTGAGTCCATGCAGGCCTTCGGCATCGCGGTCGGCTGCGGCGACGCGCCAGCGACTTTGGGCAAAGCGTTGCGCCAGGGCACGGCCGAGGCCGCCCGCGGCGCCGGTGATCAGGACGACGGGAGTGCTCATGACGCTTCCTCCGGAGTAATGGCCTTATCCAGACCCGCGTGAGGCGGGGTCGTTCAGTGGCGGCCCTGTCAGCTTTCCAGCCAGACGTCGCGCGCCCAGATCCAGACCGAATCCCAGGATTCGTCGGTCAGGTCGCCATCTTCCCACAACAGCACCTCGCCTTCCTGGCTGACGCAGTAGTAGCCGTCATCGCTGGCACAGAGAGGAATGTACTCGCGCGGCAGGCCTTCATCCCAGGCGGTCGCGGCCATTTCCGGCAGATAGGTATGGGACTGGGGATCGGTAACGGTCACCGGCTCGATGCGGCCATAGACCACGTCGCTGACGGTCAGCAGGAATTCACGGAATTCCGGCGGCAGGCTGATGAGCAGTTCTTCCTCGATTTCGAC